>JAHDFX010000054.1:0-17238 GCA_020627965.1 Saprospiraceae bacterium
TGAACGTTTGCAGAATACCCACATGCTCAAAAAATAAAATCCATTTTTCAGATTTTTATAATTTATTGATCGTCAAATGACATTAGGTCTTAAACGAATGCGGAGCATTCTCAATATCAATACGGAGTATTGACAATTGACCATCCATAGCTTAAGAACGTGTTTAAACTTCTATGCTTTCAAAATATATTCTGGCAACACCACATTTGTCAACCAGACTTTATTTTCAGATAGATAAAATTCTATACCCGCTTCATACATTGCTTTAGCATCAATATATAATACCACTGGCTTGCCATGCCGCTGCCCTACTTTTACAGCCGTTTCAGTATCGGCAGATAGATGTACGTGCCGACGCTTGCCTTTGATAATACCTTTTTCAAAAATAGAACCCAGATGCTTAGTTGCTGTGCCATGATATAAGATTTCGGGTGGTTGTTGGGGGCTAAATTGCAGGTCTACATTAATGGAATGTCCCTGACTAGCTCTGATTTTTGTTTTATCTTCATTGAAAGCATAACGCTTTTTGTCATTGGTTTCTACAACCTGATTAAGGCGTTCAAAATCTATATCAACACCTTTCGTTGCCATCTTTTTTAATAGTTCATCTACTTCTGCCCAGCCTGCGTCGTCTAAGTCAAGACCGATCTTTTCTGGTGCATGTCGCAGCACTAAACTCATGAACTTACTGATGCGTTTATCGGATAGTTTATTTGATTTCATATGCATACAACGTATTCAATCCGTCTAAAAGTTCTTAAATTTGCTTAATTTAACGAACAATTTCATCGTACCGGTGCCTTTAGTCGCCATTCGTATGTATACATTCGGCGACTAAAGGCGCCGGTACAATATATATTTTCTAATTTTCAAAACTAATCATATAGCTATGAAAAAATTCTCTATGTACGCTCTGATGACACTGGGCGTATTCGCTATGCTAATGACAGCATGTAAAGATGATGACGACACTTTCACGCCTGATCCTGCCGAACCTACACACCGTAACTGGACATTCGAGCCTGGTGCAGCCACAGAAGACGTACAGGAAGCTATGATCTTGATGGAACACGGAGATACGATCAGTTTTGCTGCTGGTATTTTTGAGTTCAACTCAACATTATCTATAGACAGTAAAGATAGTATCGTAGTTCGTGGTGCAGGTAAAGATGCTACCACCCTTTCTTTTGCCAACCAGCAGGCAGGTGCCGAAGGTCTCTTTGTAACCAATTGCGACTGGTTCCTGATTCGTGACCTGACAGTTGCTGATGCTGTTGGTGATAACATCAAATTGAAAGATGGTGATGGTATTACTTTTCTCGATATGGCCGCAGTATACACCGGACCAGTTACTGAAGATAATGGCGCTTATGCTCTTTATCCGGTGACTTCCCGCAATGTGTATATTGACAACTGCTACATCCGTGGTGCTTCAGATGCCGGTATTTATGTTGGACAAAGCGAAAAAGTAGTTGTACGCAACTGTTTTGTTGAGGAAAATGTAGCGGGTATAGAAATTGAGAATTGTATAGAAGCCGATGTTTATAACAATGAGGCTTTCAATAATACAGGCGGTGTATTGGTTTTCGATCTGGCTAATCTGCCAATCATTCCAAACGGTCGTCAGTGCCGTATTTATAATAATCTGATTCGTGAAAATGCCCATAGAAACTTTGCTCCGGGTGGCATGGTATCACAAATTCCTCCGGGTACAGGTATTATGCTATTGTCTTCTGCCGAGGTAGAGGTATTTGACAATGACATTATCAATAATAATATCATGGGTATCGGTATTATCAGTATGGTAACGCTAGATGTATTGACTTCCAGTAGTACGACCGATCCTAATTATGATCTGTATAATTATGCTACGCATATTCACGACAATAATATTCAGCGTACGACTGACTATCCTGCTGAGCCTAATGATATGGGTGCTTTATTGATGTCTTTATACCAGGCAGGTGATATTCCGGATATTCTTTATGATGGCGTTATCTCTCCCGATCTGGTGGATGATACGACTGAGGGCGTTTGTGTACAGAATAATGGCACCGCAGGCTTCGTAGACCTGAATGTTTTAAGCGGTTTTGCGGGTCAGAGTTATGATGCGACACCACATGATTGTGCACCTGCGGCATTGCCGGTGGCGGTGGTTAATGCGCCAGCTTATTAAGAGCCGATAGTCCATAGTCGATGGTCGATAGTAGATTTTTATGCGAGTATTTTCAAGTGAAATGGAGAAAAAACAACTATCATCCATGGACTATGGGCTTTTATAAAATAATGCTTTGTCTATTCATGTAGCCTCGTAGAGGTGAAACCTTTGTAGAATTATATCCAAGCAACATTTTACAATGTACGTAGGTGCGACATCTAAAAACATCTACAAAAAAACCGCTATGCCAGCTTCTCCGCATACACAATACAATGCTTGCTCAATCCCTGCACCAAAGCCGGATATTGGTATAAACTACCGATCATATTGCCGCGCTTAGCCTCTGTGTCATAACTTCTTTTCAAACCTAATGCTCTGATGGTTTTATTGTGAAATAAGCCCAATTTTGCCCAGAACTTCATTTTTTTAGCGGAACGCATCACATAAGGTGTCATGTCTTTTGATTCGACTTTGGTGAAACCTGTCTGCTCCAATTCTTCCAGGAAGGCTTTGAGGTAAGCTAAGTCGGGTACTGCCCAATTGTGGAGCCAGTTGTTGAGAATCTCGGTTTCTTCTTCGGTGTAGGATGCTTTGGCTGAGAAGCCATCTGACATGATGAGTCGCCCGCCGGGTTTTAGGATGCGGAAGGCTTCGTGGATAAAATTTCGCTTATCTGGTGCATGGCATACCGCTTCTACTGCCCAAATGACATCGAAGGTATTGTCCGGGAAACCGGTTTTGGTGAAATCTTTTACTTCGAAGGAAGCTAAATCGCTGACGCCGTGTTTCTTTGCATTCTCGGTAGCTACGCCAATTTGCTTTTTACTCAAAGTGATCCCTTTCACTCTACACCCGGTATGACGTGCCATATAAACAGAGCTCCCTCCTACCCCACAACCAGCATCCAAGACATAATCTTTGTCGGTGATGGCAGCGTGACGCACTAAGACTTCGTTTTGTTTTTGTAATGCCTGGTCGAAGTTTTTCACTTCATCCATCCAGAAACCATAATGCATGGCCATATTGTCATTGAGTTTCCAAATGCGTTTGTATTGACTAATGGTGTCGTCGTAGTAGTTTACAATTTCGTCTGGGGAAATAATATCATTTTTTTTCAATGCCATAATTCTTGCTTTTACCGGACTTTAGGCTGAGATGTAAAATCCGTTGGCAAAGATAATTATTCAATTGACTTCAACGTACGAACTTTAACTGCTATTAAAATTGGCAAGAAAGACATTTTACTTTCTGCTATGTGTCACTAATTTCGTAAAAAGCTATATATTCATATTACAGTTTTAATCATTCAAAATATTTCTAAGCTTTTACGGGCTGATTGCAATAGAAAATTTTTCTATTTTTCTCAGATCAGAAAAGTTTAAAGATACTTTACAACATATTCGGCATGATATTCGTTTTATTGTAACTTTGTAAAAATAATGTCATTTTGCAACTAATTACCCAAACGTTCTAAACCTTTATTATATCAATTCCATACAATGCGGACACTACTAACTACAATACTAATTTGCTGGTCGGTCACTATGCTTGTGGCTCAGGCTGATGTATTGGAAAAACGCATTGATTTTAGCTGTAAAAACAAAACCCTCAAGGAAGCGCTTCACAAGATTAAGAAAAAAACAGGGCTTCGTATTAGTTATTCAGATAAGGACATCGAAGGGAAGCATATTCGTAGTTTCAAACAAAAAGATCAGAAAGTCAGAAAGATTTTAAGTCGCCTATTACGCTCAAAATCTATGACTTACCAAATATCCGGCAATCGTGTGGTAGTATTGCCTGCCCCACGAATTCCCAATACCACACCTAAAAAACATCTTGAAATTCTCATTACAGACGATAAAAGCGAAGAGCCATTGCCCGGCGTAACTATTTATATTCCTCAATTCAAAAGACAATTTATCAGTACAAGACTTGGAGAATTAGAGAGAGAGTTCTATGCCGTTGATAGTTTGCGCCTTGACTTTCTTTATATCGGCTATGACAGCCGCACCCTTATCATTCCTTTCAAGCGCGACACGTCTATACATGTATTATTAGCTCCATCCAACAAAACGCTGACAGAAATCGTTGTTACTGCTCCGCAGGATATTCCGGAAAAGGATAAAGAACGTGTAGCTGTAATTACTTCTGACCAGGTAGACATGTTACGTTCTTTGAATAATGATCGAGACGTTGTTAAAAGTCTGCATTTATTGCCCGGTGTACAAAGTGGGAATGAGGGTTTTGCAGGCTTATTTGTCAGGGGGGGCGGCATGGATCAAAACTTAATTCTTCTTGATAATACTCCTGTATACAGTGCAACACATCTAATGGGTATTTTTTCCATCTTCAACGAAAATGTTGTTGGCGATGTTGAATTACACAAAAATAGTATTCCTGCACAGTATGGCGGGCGTTTGTCATCTGTACTGGATATAAAGACTCGTGATGGTGATATGGAAGAGGTATCAGTCACAGGTTCGCTGGGTTTGACTACCTCTGGTTTTACAATAGAAGGACCAATAAAAGAGAACAAAACATCTTTTATACTTTCAGCAAGGCGTAGCTGGCTGGACTTATTGATGCCGTCGCTCAGTAAACGCTGGCTAAATGGTTCTTATAAGATCAATGGCCGACAACTAGCTAATGAGGGAGAAGCCCGCTATCATTTTTATGACCTGAATGGAAAAATCACACATAGATTTTCAGATAAAGATCGTTTAAGTATTAGCTTTTATAATGGTGGCGACCGATTTAAGTTCACAGACAAATTTGAAACTGAAGCGTTGGATTTTCAATCGCAAAGATCATTAGAGCTATCGTGGGGTAACCTGACAACATCAGTACAATGGCTACATATTTTCAACAAAGGTATTTCTCTGAATACAACTGCTGGTTTTACTGATTTCCGGTTCGATTATTTTGATTATAACAGCTATGTAGAAACCATTAATACAGCTACACGTGCAGGTATTAGTTCTGTTCAGAATTATGCATCAGACATCAGGGATATTAGTTTGCAAACAGCACTCAATATAGAGCTTAGCGAAAACCACCTGTTAAGTATTGGTTTACAAGGTGTTCGACACGATTTTTCTCCCGGCATTAATGAGCGTAGAGAAGAGAACCTTGATACATTGATTCAACTAAAAACCAATTTTTCCAACCCTCATTTTCAGGCTAACGAATTTGGCTTTTTCGCACAAAGTCAGCACAATATTGGCAAACTAAATCTCAATGCAGGTATTCGTACCGCTTTTTTCTCCATTGATAAAAAATTATTTAGTACCTTTGAACCGAGATTATCCACTAGCTTACAACTAACAAACCAATACTCCCTAAGGGGGTCTTATACAAGCTCAACACAATTTTTGCATTTGCTATCCAATCCAAATCTTGGATTACCTAGTGATTTGTGGGTACCTTCATTTGAGGATATCCCACCTGAAAGAAGCTGGCAGCTTGGAGGAGGAATGGTATGGGCTAATGATACTTATCTGTTTTCTGTTGATGGCTATTACAAGCGCATGCGTCATCTTATAGCTATCAACAATCAGGATGAATCGTTTTTGCGAGACAATAATTGGCGTAATGCCACTGTAACAGGTAACGGAGATGCTTATGGTGCAGAAGTTGCACTAGCAAAGAAAAGTGGTTCTACTACAGGTATAGTTGGTTACACACTTTCCTGGTCGAACCGTCAATTTGATGTTGTGAATCGGGGTAATGCTTATCCATATCGTCATGACAGAAGGCATGATTTTTCTGTAGCGATACAACATGATTTTAATAAAAAATTAGCTGCAAAAGCTGATTGGGCTTATGGTACGGGCAATCGTTTTACACGCCCTATTTCCAAAATTCCCGGTTACGCAGCTTACGAATATGAATCCAGAAACCGCTCTACAATGTCGCCATTTCATCGACTGAATGTTGGTGTTGTCATACAGGGAGAACGGGCTGAAAAATTTAACTGGACATTAGATATTGGGGTGTATAACGTGTACAATAGAAAAAACCCCTTCTTCACCTATTTAGTAGATGAAGATGATTCAACATTGGGCAATGAGTTCAATCTTGTTGAATTAAGTCTATTTCCTGTATTACCAAACATCAACTATAGTTTCAAATTCTGAGTGTATGAAATCAGGTACTTTACATTCACGGTCTTTCATTTCGGGTTTATCCTTTGTTATACTGCTAGTTTGTGCGTGTGAAAAACCTGTAGGCATTGAAGTGTCTGAGTTTCAGAAAAAGCTAACTGGCTTTGCTCATATTGAGGCGGGCAGCGATTCGGCTTCTGTGTATATTTCTCACAATCATGACCTTAGCACAATACCCGTATATAATTCTATTGAAAATATCAATTTTGAAATTCACAAAGATGGCATATTAATAGATGGCATAAGATCAAGCACTACTGGTTTGAATATGGGGCGATTTACTCATTATACCCTACATTCTCCTGATCGTCCATTTGAATTTGGCAGTAACTATAGTATCGTTATGAAAACTAACGGTGAATACCCTGATGCTGTAGCTGAGTTTACAATACCACATGATCCTCCGGTTATTAGCAGATTTGAATCATTGTCTTCTTCTCTTGCGAATGAAGTTTGTCTTGTTCGTTTAAATGACGACCCTAATATCAGTAATTTCTACCACATGGCAATCAAAGCTATTCGCTATGACCAAAGCCCGGAGCCTATTATAGTTCAGAATATATCATTCAATCTTGAAGACACTAATGCTGAGTTAGTTTCATTCAATACTACTTATGACAATGATTGGAACGCTTTGTTTGATGATAAGAAAGGCATCTTATTTTCTGACGAATTCTTTAATGGTATGCTTGACAAAGATTTGAATATTATCATTCCTAAAGAACAATTTGTAGCTGCAAAACTGCCTCTGGATAATTGGAGTTATGAATTACAATTGTATTCAGTTTCAGAATCTTTTTACCGTTTTCATGAGTCTACTCCTGTACAGAATGAAATTTTTATTGGTACTCCTGTACCTATTTATTCTAATTTAACAGGTGGATTCGGATGTTTTTCTGCACACAATCTCAGTGTAAAGGTTCTTAGTCCTTGACATCAATTTCTGACTCCTTCTCCTTTTTATCTTTTTTCTTCTTCCAGGTTTGAATATCCATTATAAAACCTAATGAATAGATATTGGCATCCTGTCCTTCTATCCATGTTTCACGAGCATACATAAACCGGAGTGTATTTCGCCCTGTTAATTCGTAGTCAAGTCCTGCATACAAGCGATACAGGTCGGCATCTGGTTCGGAGCTAAGTCGATAAAACAATTCAGCAGCAATGAAAGGTTCAATTTTTTTCCCTTTGGGTTCAAATTGGATATGTGCTTTAGGGCGCAGGTATGAGGAAGTTACTTCTTTCTTATCAAATTCGTATTGGTACTGTGTGTACAATCTGAATTCCGTTTGGATAGCATCTACTTCTTTTCTGAGGAGCCCTCCGACATAAAGACGATTTCTATTGACTACGGGTAATATAGAGTATCGGTAGCCACTATAAAGTCGAAAATATGGAGTCACTTTATAGGTTGCTTCAAGATTGAAAAGGTTGAGTTGGAAATCAGATACATTATTCTCAAGACGGAGCTGGTCGTCTAATCTGAGTGTAAGCCCATCGGCAATTTCTGACTCTAGGCTAATGCCTTGCCAAAGCTCATTATCCTGAGCTTGCAAATGATTTGAAAAGGAAAAAACATATAAAGCAACTGTGCATACAGTAAAAAAAAACAGGCTATTATAGCTATTGCTCATAAGCATCGCTTGGTTGATTTTGATGAGTAAGTCCGTTTAGTTCTGCTTTATTTTCATTTAGGTATTGTACTTTTCGTTTTCTATTGCGGTCTTTCTTAAAATGCACACTCAATACTGCACTATCATTCAAGTAGTTCAAAGACACAATATCTATTTTTACGACTGTTCTGCCAGTTCGTTCTTCAATATCTTTGAATAACTCCTCCTCATTATCAGGTCTTACTCTATCAATATATTCATAAGTGATTTTTTTAACATCGTGAGTATTTGCAAAAAGCAGTCGCTCCAATGCAAAGATGGCCACAACGATAAATATGTTGATCCCCAATATCTCGACGATGGTAAAATTGTCGCCGGAGAGCGAATTTATAACAGCTACACACACTACGGCAAAAAGATAGGTCATATCTTTAATGCTGATGGTCATGGTACGGTAGCGCATGATGGAAAAGAGGGCAAACAGGCCGAAGGCAAACTCCAGTCCTAGCTCTACATTTATCATCATGTAACAGAGAAAGAAGATCAGTATATTGAATATCAGGTATGTAAAAGCGTATTCAGCCTGCTGATTGGCAGGACGATAAATCAATAGTACGATAGTGAACGTAATGATTAGATTGACCAGGAGTTTGAGCCCAAGTCCTTTTATTGCCTCAGCATTATACCACGCGATATCCAGCAGATCAACAAACTGCAATGGATCGGTAAAAGTCATTATTTGTAATTTTTGCTATTCTAAGTAACTTAGCCTTAAAACTGTTCTTTTTGATTTGCCCATCGTAACAACTCATTACACCGAGGCAATATTTACTTAAACGAATGGGGAATATTTTTTCATCATGCAAGGTACGCAATGCTATGGATTTTCGGTTAAATCTTTCCTGTTTAATCTCTATAATTGCTAAGTCCGGGCTATGAATAATTGGTTCTGCCTGTTCTCCAAAACGATGAAACCCTATTTCCAGGTCTACTGTTACGCGTTCGCTAAGGTCTTTACTGACCAAGGTCATTCTTTTATAGTATACCCAAACCATCGGAAAAAGTAAGGCTGGATCCAGCGGTGTTGTTGCTCTGAGCAGCTCAATTTCTTCTGCTCCTAACTCCGTAACGATGTGTTCCTGGGGTACACGAATACGTGTTTTGACCGTACGATTTTTATTCGACTTAAATTTTATTTCAAAAAAGCTCAGATCAGAATCGACATAATTACGATAACGAACTTTATAGCGATTTTTATGTCCATTATGATGTTCACTATAACTTTCCCAGTCAACTGTATCATAGTATAAGGAGGTATATGCACTTATGCGCTTATTGGCTACCTCCAACATGTAATAGTCGGGCGCAAGTACCTCTAACAAAGTATTCATTTGCTTAACTGGTATGACCAGTTTGGTATCTTGCCTATTCAGTAATTTCACCTGATCCATCTGTGTCAGAGAAATCGGACTGAATGACTTTGTGGTTTCAAGTAAATCTATGTGGTGTTTGGTGTTTTCGTTCATTATATATCTTTAATCAATAATTGTTAGTCGGGGTAGTTCATATGTGGTGCCTCTGTCTGTAACTTCTACATGCTGAAATATGGGTTCTTCTCCACTTGGGCAAGAGTCACATTTGGAATAAGCAAAAATAGTGTAATTCCCTTTGTAGAGATAATTAAACTGAAAGGCTCCATCATAATTTGTTCTTGTTTCATCATCGAATATATCGTTATCACCATAGATGATGAATACTTTTTTATCTGGTGCATAGAAAGAATCTTTCAGGATTCCTTCACTATTATAATCAAGTACAAAAACTTCTCCAAGAAGATGGGAAGTACCTCCTTCTCCTGCTTCTTTTTCACAAGAGGAAATGAAAGCGATGAAAGCAATTAATATTAAGCCAATCAGGACAACTTCTTTTTTCATAAAACAATCGTTTGATGTGCTCAGTTCGTTAGAACTTAGCATGACAAGATAAATATTTAGACCAGACCAAATACAATCTGTAGGAAATTATGTTGTTGTACTGTTATTTTTTTGCGGATTTATGACATAAAATCGACGCATGAGTGTTGGTCGATACTTGTATTGACGTTATATATCACACTGAAGTTGCATCCTCCTGTTTCTATTTATCTGAAAATAGGGAAATTGGATGTATACTCTTTATTTAGACGGCAATCTAAGCTTATAGTATCACCTTTCAAACTCCTATAGAACAAGTCTATTTACAAGTACAAAAAAACACATACATACTCATATTAATAAATAACAAAATACGCCATAAATTACTATCAAATCAAGGTTTAAGAAAGTCAAAAAATACATTTAAAAACAAAATATAAAATGCTATAAATTATTAAAATTTGTGACATTGCGAATAAAAGTAATGCCAGATAAGTTATAAACGGTAAGTTTTAAAAAAATTGCCCTGACTTTCCTACATTTGCAACCTCTTTGAACTAAATAACGTTTAAAAAACTCGTTTAGGAATGATAAAATAGTATTTATGGAGTTATTGAAATTTGCGGCGATTGATATAGGATCTAATGCGGTTCGCTTATTGATTAGTACAATTATAGACAGGGAACCTGCCTATTTTAAGAAAGCTTCTTTGGTCAGGGTTCCTGTGCGTTTGGGTATGGATGCTTTTAATACCGGGCGTATTTCTGATGGAAATCTTCGGCGCCTAACCGATGCTATGAACGCATATCAGCATTTAATCAAGGCTCATGGAGTCAGTCATTATCAGGCTTTTGCCACTTCAGCTATGCGGGAAGCAGAAAATAAACAAGAGGTCATTGAACATATTCTTGTTAATACTGGCGTTCAGATACAGATCATAGATGGCTTAGTAGAAGCAGAATTACTGTTTGCAAACAGGCTTACGCAAAAACTAGAGCCAGAAAAATCATATCTGTATGTAGATGTTGGGGGAGGTAGTACAGAAATGACTTTATTTTATGATGGTAAGAGTCAGGCTTCAAAATCTTTTAAGATAGGAACAGTGCGACTACTGAACAATCAGGTTAGTGATGAAAAATGGTCGGAGATGCGTGATTGGTTAGAAAAGATCAATCAAGATATAGACCCACCAATTATTATAGGTACAGGCGGTAATATCAATAAAATTGCCAAAATCATTCATGGTAAGAAAAGTGAGAAGAATATCCATTATCGTGAAATAAAAGACCTGTATAAGGAGCTTTCTGCCATGAGTATAGAAGAACGGATGAGTACTTACAGCATGCGATCAGATCGTGCAGATGTAATTATTCCTGCATCACAGATATTTATTAATGTGATGTCTACTATTCGTAGTAAAAAGCTATTTGTTCCCAAAGTAGGTATGTCTGATGGAATGATTCGCTTAATGTACAAGCATTACAAGAAAGAAGCTTTTGTACCAATAAGCCGTTGATTTTTTAAGACACTCGTCTGCGCCTTGCCTCCTTTTCTTCCTTTTTACTGTGTAGCCACTCATCAAAGCGAATAACTTCATAGCTGATTGGATCCCAAAAGAGTTCGTTTTCTCCAGCAGAGAGTTCAGCAATTTCAGGAGCTGCGATTTTGAATGTTTCTTCAAAGTCTCCACGGGCTCTCATAAACAGTCGGATTACTTTTGAAATAGCCTTTGCTCTTTGAATATTTTCCCTTTTTTTACGTGCTAAAAGGCTGTTAAAATTTTTGATTTGATAATCCACTAAAAACAGGTCATTCTCCTCTATGTGAATCATCATTTGTAATAATTTATAGCCCAGATACCAGCCTGATTTATCTTTTGCAATATGCTCGTTAGTACTTAAAGATTTGGCTGCTTTTCCAAAATCACCTTTTAGGTATTCCAAATTTGCTTTAAAAAACAGCCAGCGTGCCTGAATCAGTTTATTACCTCTGTTGATTTGTTGGTGGCTGAGTCCCTGTTCTACTATTTGCATGGCGTTTTCGTAGTCTCTGTTTCGTAAATGGGCAAAAAACAGATATTCCATAGAGCGCAATTCATTGACCATTCCTTTACGAAAGGTATCTACTGAAACCTGAGCATGTTGTACTGCTTTCGAATAATTTCCAACATTCATATAGGCATAAGCCAAATCTCTGTTAATGGCAGCTATAGCTGGTTTTGATGCCATAATAGAACCAGAATTGAGGATAGCTAATAGTTCATGAGCATAATCACGTGAAGACTGAAAATCACGAATGATACTATGGTAGTATATTCTGGCCATGTAATACCAGAAGGTAAAACGATGGCTTTGGTTGTCTTTATTTTTGATTTCCATATCTGCCATGATGCTCCCCCCCTGCTCTTTGTATTCTGTTTTCTTATTGGCATAAAACTCATTGGGCAGTGTGATTTCGTAGTATTGACGGCGTATTTTCAGCCATTTACTTAGCTCATCAATATAGAAATCCATATTCGCACTGTACTTCATGTATTCTTCGGCTCCCCGGCGATAGCCTAAGGTGGTACGAAGCAAGTTTTTGATATTAATAGCGTCAAGATACATTTCGTATTCTTCGGCCATCTCCAATGCTTTTTTCAATAATTTTTCTCCTTCGTCATAAATACCTCTTTGAATCAGTAATTTACCCTGTAAGGTCATTTTGCTGCAAGTAATTTCAACCCTTACCCGTTCAGCAACATCAATTCCTGGTGAGCCTTGAAAAAGAATAAAATTGAGCAAGTCGTCTTTGAGACGTCTTTTTACATGAGAGTATGCAGAATTTGGTTTTTGCCCATCGTACAGTTCGGCGGCAGCTTCTGCATCTGTTTTCACTCTTTTTTCCAAAATCAATGTAAAGAGACGAAGTTTTTTCTTGTCTTCTCCATTCGTTTGGATAGAGAAAAACTTTTTAATGAGTCGTTTTTCTTTACCACTGAGCGCATGAACAATAGGAATAAGACTTTTCATAATCGAAAAACAAATAGATAGGATGCAAGGTTAAAATCTTCTTACAAAAACGAAATATACAAATTTTACCGTTATATAAGTAAGTTTACTGGTCAAAAGGCAATTTTATCTGCTGGGAAATTTGTGTTCGTTTATTTAATAATTGGTTGATGCCAAAGCGATAAGAGACCTGATATTTTCTTTTCCTCTTTGTTTTCAGGTCATAGGAAACATTTACTCTTGATACATCTACCATAAATTTATTCATGAGTAATTTTCTGCCTAGCAGAATTGGGTATTTCATATCTTTTCTATCTGATAGGGTTAATTCTACTGGCAATATTTTATCAAATAAGATAACCTTTGTTTTTATGACAAATCGATCTTCAGTATGCCCTGTTGAGCTTTTTACCACTGTTTTATCGTACTTTTTCAATCTGAAAACTTTTTCATCGTATTCAGGATGTGAAGGGTCCAGAATATTAAAATGTAAATATGTGCCTTTAGACGTCTTTACTTCTTCTATATTATGACAATGAATAGAAGACGTGTAAGCCCCTGTATCTACTTTGACTTCAATATCTTCTAAGCCAAGCAAAGGAAAGTCGGCTTTATCCAGCCTACCAATGATTAATATTTTCTTTCTTTTTCCAAACACGTTTTAAAAACAAATTCAAAATTCAAAAACAACTTCTATACTATACGTAATTTGTCAATTAAGGGTTTCCTATACGTTTTTCGATGGAATAGTTATTACGATTAGGAGCATTTCGAGAAATCAATTCAGCCAGAAACCCAGCCAGGAATAACTGAGTACCCAAAATAATGGTCATTATACCAAATAGCATCAATGGCAGTGAGCGTGTATAAAAGTCATCATATATATATACCCGAACCGTTAAGATCACCAGCACAATAAAACCAAGAATAAAAAACAAGGTTCCCAGCAAGCCAAAGAGATGCATCGGTTTTTTACCAAAGCGACTAACAAAAGTAATCGATATTAAATCCAGGAAGCCATTAACGAACCGACTCATGCCGAATTTGGTGCTTCCATATTTACGTGCCTGATGCTGTACTACCTTTTCTCCAATCTTTGTAAAACCAGCCCATTTGGCTATGACCGGAATAAAACGATGCATCTCTCCGTATACTTCAATGTTCTTAACGACACTATTGCGATAAGCTTTTAATCCACAATTGAAATCATGTAAATTATGAATGCCACTCATTTTTCGGGTAACGGCATTGAATAACTTAGATGGCAGATTTTTGGTAAAAACCGGATCATGGCGTTTCTTTTTCCAGCCAGAAACCAGATCGTAGCCATCTGTCCGAATCATTTTGTATAATTCGGGAATTTCATCAGGGCTGTCTTGTAGGTCTGCATCCATAGTAATAACAACATCGCCCTGCGTGGCTTTAAAACCTTCATTCAGTGCGGCTGATTTACCATAATTACGGCGAAACTTGATGCCTTTAATTTGAGTACTATCCCTGGCTAATTGTTCAATGACCTGCCATGAACTATCTGTACTGCCATCGTCTACAAAAAGTATCTCGTAACTAAGATTATGTGCTGTCATCACACGCTGTATCCAGGCGGCCAGTTCAGGGAGTGATTCTTCCTCATTTAATAATGGTATAACTACAGATATATCCATATTTGAATTAAAAATTTATGCGCCAGGTCTATTCTTTTTCAATACAGCTCCACTGATTAGTGAAGTAACAAAACCAATAAGAGATATTGTAAATAAAATGATTCCACTAATAGGTCCAACGCTCATAAAACGAGAAACCATGGGCATCATGTCTTCTATTTGGTCATCACTAATTCCCTTCTCTTCCCACTGCTGCATCACAATTTCCATTGTTTTTTCTGCAAAATTTGGATCAATTACTTTATAAAGCAGTACCGTCCAAATAACGGACATAATTGCCATAATTAAAGCAGTCAGCATACCAACTCCTAAGGCTCTTCCGTAAGAAATAAACCCACCCAGGTCTTTATCTCTATGTTGCTTAATCGCCATCACTACAAAAGCTATCCAAACTACATAGTTCAAATATTGCATAACTTTACTGACTGTAGAATCTATACCTATGAGATAAGAAACCAGTCCAAATACAATACAAAGCCCCCCTCCGATCATTCCCATCCGAAGCGCTGTAGGAAAAGGAGATACGTTAGGGACATCATTAAAATTATCTAAAGCCATAATAATTAATATTAGTAATTTAGTAAAGAAATACTCACAATATCTAAATTACGGTTTTTAAGTATAAATTACTTATATAAACTTGCCAAACTTTTCTACGAATCAAATTTCAGACCTATCAGTCATTTTTCCAGATTTCTCCATTATTCAGTGTAGCCAATACACGCCCTTTAAATTCTTTATCAATGAAAGGTGTATTTTTGGATTTAGATTGAATATTTTTTTCGGTAAAAACCCATTCCTTAGCTGGATCATACAAACAAAGACAAGCAGGTTTTCCTTCGGCAATACTTGGAACCTCCAGTCCAAGAATCTGACGTGGACGAACAGCCAGCATATCAATAATTGCAGACAAATCTAAATCGAGATAGGTGCAACATGCAGAAAAAGTGGTTTCCAAACCGATGACACCAGGACGCGCATAGACAAATTCAAGTTTTTTACCTTCTTCATCTTCTGGTATATGATGCGTACAGATGCAGTCAATAGTTCCATCTTTCAGCCCTCTCTTGATTGCTTTGATGTCACTTTTTTCCCGAATAGGGGGCATGACTTTTAAATTTGTATCAAAATCTGTCAGCGCAGTATCATCGAAGACAAAGTTCATCGGATTAACTGAGGCAGTTACTTTCAGTCCTCGTTTTTTGGCTTCACGCAACAAGACAACAGAATTGGCGCTGGAGATATTAGCCACATGCAAACGAGAGTCTGTATATTCGAGCAGGTATAGATCACGTTGCAACATCAGTTCTTCCGCCAAAGCCGGTATTCCTTTCATGCCCAGTGAAGTACTCACCGCACCTTCATGCATCTCTCCGCCAAGGGCAGTATCATGATCTAGTGGTTGGTTTATAATGACACCATTGAAAGGCTTTACATAAAGCAGGCTGCGCATCATCATTCCACTATGCTCAATAGGATGCTGCCCATCCGAAAAGGCTACCGCACCAGCTTTCCGCATATCATACATTTCGGTAATTTCCTTGCCTTCACAAGACTTGGAAACGGCTCCTATAGGATGAAAATCAACAAGGCTGTTGGCAAAGTGATTTTTCACATATAATACCTCCGACTTAGAGTCGATAACGGGATGTGTATTAGGCGTGCAGGCCAAAGCTGTAAAACCACCCGCAGCAGCAGCATTAGCTGCGGTCTGCAAATCTTCTTTATGCTCAAATCCAGGATCGCCGATCTGGGTGCCAATGTCGGCAAAACCAGGCGAAAGATGGGCGCCATCAAAAGCCCATATATCAGCTTTTTTTTCTGTAATTCGTTTGGCAATTTTTGCAATTTTGCCTCTTTGTATCAACACGTCAACTGTCTTATTGTGATAAGACGAATTAGTGTCAATAACTTTTACTTGCTTTAGTAGAATCATTGTAAAAAAATGCCGGCAAACAGAGCTTCAAACCAATTTGCCGACATAGCTATTAACGGCTTAGTTCAACATTAACAAATTGCTTGTTGGACATCCCCGCATTTTCATCAAAGAAATTAATATCAATTCTTTTTAAGTCAATACCTTTCGTTACCAAATAATTTTGAATGTAATAAACTCGTTTACGGGTGATCTGCTGATGGAAATAACTCATCTCATCCGATTTAGTATGCCCTTGCAATTTAGCTTTTAAGCTCGGAAAACGATGCATTGTTTCTACCAATTTATCCAATGAAGTATACATGTTTTTAGGCAAATAATAAGCTTCATCTTCAAATTCATAGGCAAGACCTTTATTTGAAGCAATAGCTTCATCTGCATTGATATAAGCAACAGCAGGCTTAACTTCCATTTCCGGATTCAACACTATAGTGCTTTCTTCCTGCCCGATGACATCCTCTATCTGCGGCATGATTACAGTAGGCTGTTCCTTTGGTGTCTCCACAGCTATAGGTGTGGCTTCGGCGGGTTCAGGCATTTCAGGTACTTCTACCTCTTCTACTTCTACCTGTACCTCTTTAATGTCTACTTCTGGTTCAACAATTTCCGTATTTACAAGGGGTAACTCTGGTTCAACAACTTCTACTTCTACTATTTCCACCTCTGTTTCTGGCGACTCAATTTCCACTTCTACAGCAGGTGCTTCGGGTGTTTCACCGATCACTACCTCTACTTCAGGCGTTCTATCTTTTTTCCGTTTCTTACGCTTTTTCTTTTGCTCTTTGACTTGAAGTTTTTCAA
>JAHDFX010000054.1:17248-31188 GCA_020627965.1 Saprospiraceae bacterium
GCTTTTTATTATTCGCCAGGTTCACTGTGGGAACGTCAATCTCCTGCTCCTGATCTTCTGGTTCAATTTTTACTGTTGGTGTTTCGACTATTACAGGTGCTTCGGGTGTTGCTACTTCTTCTATTTCCACCTCTATTTCTGGTGTTGTTACTTCTACTATTTCTACTTCTATTTCTGGTGATTCAACTTCGACTTCCACAGTAGGTACTTCGGGCGTTTCGCCGATCACTACCTCTACTTCAGGCCTTCTGTCTCTTCCTCTTTTTTTACGTTTTTTATTAGCTAACTTCACCTCAGGCACTTCTACCTCTACTGATTCCTCTTCTAGCATCGACAAAGGGTCTACAATAATGGATTCCTCCGGTAATTCTGCTTCTGTATCTACTATTTCTACCTCTGGCTCTTCAACCTCAATTTCTACAACAGGCGTTTCGATAGTCACTGATTCTTCTGGCACTGTAATTTCTACCTCTTCTTCAGGTAATGTTATTGGATCAATATCTCCAACTACTATTTCTACAGAAGGCTGCTCTGGCTCTTCTACTTCCACTTTTACAACTTCTGTGTATGTCTTCTTCTTACGTTTGCGCTTTCTTCGCTCCGCTTTAGTTTCTGAAACAGGGTCTACGGCTTCAATAGATATATCCAATGATCCTGGATCGACCACGACCTCCTCTTCAACAGGTTCTGTAGTTTCTTCCTCTCTCGGAGCTACATCTACACCAAGACTTATCTCCGGACGCTCAGGGCGTTCAGGACGATCTACTCTTACTTCCGGCTCTTCTATTACCATTTCCGGAGTCTCTATTTCTGGTTCTTCTATTTCTACTACTATTTCTGGAGTCTCTATTTCTGGTTCACTAATTTCTCCTGCTGAACCGTCACGTTCTCTGATTTCTCGAGTTAGTCTTTCTTCTAAGGTTTCTTCTTTGGCTTCTGGTTCTTCTATTTCTACTACCACCTCTTCTTCTTCTTCTATAATAGATTCCGGATCAACGGCAGGCCCTTCAATAACGATTTCTACAGGCGTATTTTTGTTTCTTTTGCGTCTCTTACGTCTGGTTTTTTCCGCTACTTCAACTTCAACCACTTCAACAGCAGGTGTTTCTACAACAAGCTCTTCTTCTATTTCTTCTATTACTGCTTCCGGTATTTCAGGATCGACTGTTTCGACAATAACTATTTCTCCCCCCCTTTCTTCTATTTCTACATCAATACCCGGTGTTTCTGGCTTATCTAGGTCGATTGTGGGAGCTTCAATACTTATTTCTTCTTCCACTACGATTTCTTCATCATTCCAGCTTGCGACTGGTGTATATGATGATTTTTTTCTTCTTTTTCTACGAGTGGTTTTTTCTTCTATTTCTTCTTCCAACTGCTCTACTGCTACATCAACCAGTGTCGATTCTTCCTCTACTTCAAGGGATACGGGTGCCTCTGCTTCTTCTCTTGGTGCTACATCCACCCCTAAAGTAATGCTTGGTCTTTCTGTTTCTGTTTCTGGATTAGCATCTACTATTACTGGTTCTTCCGGCATTTCTATTTCTACTTCGACTATTTCTACTTCAGGAGTTTCTGCCATTGCTGTTGATTCTTTTGAAATCCCCTCAGCTTCATCACGCTCTGCTATTTCGCGTGCCAGTCTCTCTTTTAAAGTTTCTTCCTTAGGCTCAGGCACTTCTACTTCCGGTGTTTCAACATCAATTGATACTGGTTCACTGGTTGCACCTGCGGCTTCTTCCATTGCAATAGCTTCTTCCAATAACGAAATTTCTGTTGCTAAGTCTTTGCTTTCCTTTTCCAACTTCCGTATTCTTGCCAGTTCATCTGGAGTTTCTTCACGACTTGTTTTTTCAACTTTTAAGGTATCTCCTTTATCATTTAATACGACTGTGGTGGTTTCCCGAATGATAATAGGTCCGTCATTCTTTGATTTTTTTCTAGTTCTTTCAGAAAATGGTAAGGGCTTATCTGAACCTGCTCTATAACCAAAATTATAATGTAGTGAAACCGTGCTGTGTGTGTATATATCATTGAGTCCACCTTCACGACCGCGCGCAAGTTGTCCTACATGTGCTGGGTCAGCTGCATATTCCTGTAACGCATCCGCATACTCTGTTCGAAAATCTCCACTAATATCATCGAGATAGTCGGTAAAAGTATAATTGAGTTGTGTACCAAGATTCAGATTTACTCTGTTCCCTAGTCTGAATTTCAAACCCAAAGCGACGGGTATATGCAATACATTTGTATTATAGCCGCCATCAACTTCTGTTTCCAGTTCTGTTACATTCGTTTCAAAAACACCATCCTGAAGAATGATCTCAGCATCAGGTGAACCTTCCTGTTCTGTACGAATTGTATTATCTGACCAATAGTGATAACGACCACCATTTTCCTGGAACAAATCAGCATATACTACAAAATTTGTTAGTCCTGCACCTATACCCAAATATGGGGCGATGATGGCATCTTCAGGCATGACTTTACCATTATCCAGATAGAACATTCCCATCAGATTCAGGTCAGTAATTTTGGTTTGCGCATTGAGCGACCTACCAAAATATTCGTGCTCTACTTGAAGTTTATTACTAAAGTTGGCTATACGGTCATTAGCAGTAAAACTTCCACGATTGAAACCAAGTTTCAGTCCAAGCCCCTTAGTAACATTATGTTCCAGGCTAAGCCCAAGTGTAAGTCGCATATTTTCAAAAGGGCTGGCCAGCCATTCTGTTTGCGGATCTAGTATTCTGCTGTTCAAGTCACCATAATATCCCATATGCCCGGTATGTACTCCGATGCGCCATTTATGGTTATCTTGTTGTGCCAATGCAATGCCATTAATACAAAAACAGCAAAGCAAAATCATGTATATCTTTCTCATAAAGAATGCTTGATGGGAAAATTTCATATGTTGTATTTCTCTTTTTCTTGTCAATTGGTATATACCAGATAAGTAGGGTAATGTAACAAAATGGTTGGATTTAATTTCCCAAACTAATGGCAAATATACACCGTCAGTAAAATTACAAAGAAAAAATGAGTCGCTAATTAGACTTTATCAATGCTTTTGTAAAAATTACTGTTAAAACGTTTCTTTTGGCCTTATAATTGAACATATTCTAAGGAATATTTTTCAATACTATCACAAAACAAATCATGAAACATCTTATTTTCATTTCATTTGCCCTCTTTATATTGACGGCTTCTTTCGCTCAAGAGGTCAAATGGGGCGAAGAACTTAAACGCAAACCCAATGAGTTTATTGATAAATTCATTGCACAGGATGCCAAAGGTTTTTATGTATTACGTACAGAGTCAGAGGGCGCCAACAGGGATGTACCTATCATAGAGCATTACTCTCACAGGATGCATTTAAAATATTCTAAAAAACTTGACGGAATAGACAGGCGTGATGTTTTTTTCAATGATTTCTTCCATTATAATGACCGACTCTTCGTTATTTTCACTCAGTATATTGCTAAAGAAAAAAAACATGTTCTTTTTTATCAGGAAGTGAGCAAGCGCACTGGCAAACTACTAGGTAAAGGTTATTCTCTGGCTTCCGCCAAATCAAAAGCCCGCCATCTTCAGGGGCAGTTTGATTATAAAATATCTCCAGACAGCTCAAAAGCCGTTATTTTTTACAGTGAAGCTCCCTCCAGAGTTTTTGGTGGTTTTACTTCTTTTTTGAGTAATTCGTCCAATCGCTTTACGGTGAGGGTACTTGATGAAAACTTTGAAAAAGTGTGGGTTAAGAAAATGAATTTACCTTACGATGAAGATCTCTATAGTCACCAAAAAATTGATGTAGATGATGAAGGTAATGTCTATATTCTGGCAAAAATACATGACAAAGTTGCTCGTGATAAAAAGCAGGGTAAAGCAAATTATAAATATAAAATTATTGCCTTGCGCAATAATGGAGAAGAAAAGATAGAATACGACCTATTCTTAAAAGACAAATTTATTTCTGAGATTACATTTAAATTGAACAACAAAACCAGTAATATTATATGTTCTGGTTTTTATTCAGAAAGAAATTCTGCTGGTATAAAAGGTGCCTTCTATTTTACTGTAGATAAAGAAAGTAAAGAAATTTCCAGAAGTGACCTGAAAGCTTTCAGTCCTGAATTCATGAGTAATTTCATGCGAGAAAAGCGTGCTAAAAAAGGACGGGAATTGTATGGTTTTCATATGCGCGACATTGTGCTTCGTAGCGATGGCGGGGCAGTATTAATCGCAGAACAATTTTATGTAACAACGATCAGGGAGTTCGACCCTAACACCAATACTTATCAGGATCGCTATATTTATAATTTTGATGAGATCATCATTGTCAACATCAATCCGGACGGATCAATTGCCTGGAACACATACATTCCTAAATATCAACGTTCTTCCAGTCCTATGTTCAGTTCATTTTCAAAGGCTGTGGTCAGAGATAAGATATATTTTATATTCAATGAAAGAATTGCGAAGCGAGCACCTGTTATGCTAGCTACTGTTAGTGCAGATGGTTCTGTAGATATGAAAGATTTATTCAGGAATAAAGATGTAGATGTAGTGACACGTCCTTCGGTTTGTCAGCAAATTTCCCGTAATGAAATGATCGTTTATGGCGAATTGCGCAGAAAGTACAAATTTGGTAAGATCACATTCTAATCCTTTGGCTTCAATATCCAACATTATATTAAAGCATGCGGTAATCAAGGAATTTGGTTGCCGCTTTTGTTTTTCACAAAAAGTCCGTACATTTGCACACTAAAATTTTTAAACGGGTTTGAATAGTTCAAACTCAATCATTAAAAGTAGTTTTTAAATGCGTCAATACGAGACCACTTTCATCGTCACTCCTGTGCTGTCCGACGGTGAGATTAAGCAGACAGCCGAGAACTACATCGACCACATTAAGAAAGCAGGTGGTGAGATAGTTCATGTTGATGAGATTGGCTTACGTCAGTTAGCCTATTCTATCAAAAACAAAAATTCCGGTATTTACTTCTCTATAGAGTACAAAATTGAAACCGGTGAAATGATCGATAAGATGGAACTTTCCTTCCGTCGTGATGAGCGTATCCTACGCTTCCTCACTGTCAAATTAGACAAATACGGTATCAAGTACAATGAAGACAAGCGTTCTGGTTTGATTGGCAGACGCAAGAAAGAAAGAGCAGATGCCAAAGCAAAAGTAGAAGCCGAAAAAGCTGCGGCGAAAGCAGAAGCTAGAGCAAGAAATGAGAAGAAGGCAGCAGCAGCTAAAGCTAAAGCTGCGGCAAAAGCAGAAGCTGAAAAGGCCGAAGCTGAAAAAGCCGTTGAAGTAGTAGAAGAAACTGTGAATGAAGTAGCAGAAACGGTAACTGAAACAGTTAACGAAACTGCAACACCTGAAAACACTGACACTAATTCTGATAACAACGAAAATTCTTAAATATGGCTCAGCAACAGAAAAGAAATGGAAGACCCTCGAGAGATGACATCAAATTTTTGAGCAATCCTAATATTGGACAAAATCAGAGAAAATACTGTCGTTTCCGTAAGTACAAGATCAAGCACATTGATTATAAAGATCCTGAGTTCTTGTTACAGTTTGTTAATGAGCAGGGTAAATTACTGCCTCGTCGTATCACTGGTAATTCACTGAAATATCAGCGTAAAATTGCAGTTGCAGTAAAACGTGCTCGTCATTTAGGAATGTTACCATACGTAACAGATCTATTGAAATAATTTAATTTGATAATAAATGATAGAGACAAACCATGCAAAGTAATTCATGAATTGTCTCTACAATAAAATATAAACATCATGGAAGTTATACTCCTGAAAGATGTAGATAAACTGGGCTATACGGACGATGTCGTTAAAGTAAAAAATGGCTACGGACGTAACTACCTTATCCCACAAGGCTTGGCAGTAATCGCTAATACAACTAATAAAAAAGTATTAGACGCAAAATTAGAAAAAGACCGTACTCGTCGTGAGCAGATGCTTGACGAGTTCAAAGTAATGGAAAATAAGCTGAAAGATACGGTCATCAAAATCGCTGCTAAAACAGGTACTACTGAAAAAATCTTCGGTAGTGTTACCAATGTACAATTGGCTGCCGCTATAAAAGATCAGGCTGATCTTGAAATTGATCGTAGAGACATCACACTAAATGAAGATGTGAAAACGCTAGGTTCATACACAGCAGTAGCTAATTTGCACCCAGAAGTACAGGCTCAAATCAATTTTGAGGTGTACGATGATGATAAAGCCGCAGGTTAATCTACATCCAACAATGAAATATTAAAAGCCTACCCTTTCGGGTAGGCTTTTTTTGTAGTGATTTTAGTCTATTATGACGAATTTCTCTATTGCCTCAATTTTATCATTCTCAAGCAAACGACAATAATACTGACCTGCTGACAAATGAGCAGTCGATATATTTATCACCCCATTACTACTGATTAAAGGCTCATTATGTACCCTCCTGCCCATAAGATCAAAAATCTGTATATAGGCTGACTGCCCCACTTCAATATTGTATTCTATAGAAATATAGTCTTTCACCGGATTAGAAATGATATTAAAGCTTTTCTCTACTATATCTTCTTGTGTATTTATAATAATCGGTGCCAAATCAATCCCTATCCATAAACTATCCTCTGCCTGCAAACTAATATTTTCTATTGTCTTGGGAATATAGCCTGATTGTATAGCCGTCAAAGAATACGTTCCTGGTAAATCTCCAAGTGCAAAAGTTCCCGTCCCTCCTGTATTGATCGTATCTGCCTCAGCTTCCCAAACGACATCCGAAAAAGGCAACTCTTGCCCGGTTATAGAATCTCTGACTACACCATATATCCTGCCTGCTTTAGTATTATTGAATGTCCAGACATACAAACCACCAGTACGATCACCACCAATAATTTTGCCGGAAGGCAAAAAAGGACAAGCCGACCACAAACCGCTATACCCTCCACTCGATCCTGAAAAAGTATCATAATAGCCCACCTCTACAGGGACATCTGGCTGTGCCACATCCAGTACCCGCAAGCCTTCTGTATTGTGAGCAATGAATAAATAATCGCCTCGACCATAAGGATTATGTACCAGGCTTTCTGCATTGGCTGTATACTGTGCCTGCTCCACTTCATTAATATCATTCAAATCCTCAATATTGAACACCCGCATAGGCAAGCCATCTATTTCATCGCAAACATATAAAAAGCGATGATCTTCAGATGTCCATGAACTATGTGTAAATGGAGTAGGATAAGAAATTTGCTGGAGCAATTGAGGAGTCGTTTTATCAGATATATCGACAACATCAATTGTTCCCATATAGAGTGCTGCTGCATACAGCCTGTCTCCACGTACATGGCAATCATGAATATAATAACCAGGATCATACTGCCCGATCTCCACGGGAGCAGCCGGGTTAGAAACATCAATAATATGAATCCCTGTTCTACTGGTGATCGTATCTTGAATCAGCGTTGTTCCATTGATATAAATATAACTGGAATCAGGATTATATACATCACTTTGAATAATATGTGCCCGATCAAACCATTCATCCACGGTTGTTACCAAATGAAGACTATCCGGCAAATACTCCAGGCTAACTACCTGTAGCCCCTTCCCTACTGCCGTTCCTTCTGTCGTTACATAAGCATGGTCAGCCACCACTGTTATCTCCCTCCAATTATTGCCTGGACCCGGCACAAAACCAACTTCAGTAACTGGTGTATCATCAATACTATAAGCTGCCAAACCACTGAACGCACCTAGCAATGCATACTCGCTTCCGTCTGGGGCTACATAGGTCCAGGAACCAGAATAACGAGCATCTTGTCGTGTGAATTGATCGAATAATTCTACATTTAGATTTTGTCCAAAAGCGATATTCAGACTAAGTGTCAAAATTGTTAGTATGTATAGTTTTTTCATGCTTTATAAACGTGCTGAGGTGTTGATATATTCCTTGTATTGTCATTGACATTGACATTAAAACTGTCTCTATGTCTTATTCATTGGGTGGTACTGTAAAATAGTATCTCGAAGAAAATCCGTGTCCAGATGAGTATAGATTTCTGTTGTCGTAATGGATTCATGCCCCAGCATATCCTGAATAGCACGCAGATCGGCACCGCCTTCTATCAGATGTGTAGCAAAAGAATGTCGGAAAGTATGCGGACTGACTTTCTTTTTGATACCTGCCAAAGCAGCCAGTTTTTTCACAATAGTGAAAATCATTACCCTGGTCAATTGTTTCCCTCTCCGGTTCAGGAATAAGATGTCTTCGTGTTCATAATGAATACGCTTCAAACTCATTCTTCCGTCATGATGTTCCAAATATTCTTTGATCGTATTTATGGCACTTTCTCCAATAGGCACCAGCCTTTCTTTATTACCTTTTCCAATAATTTTAATAAAGCCAATCTCCGTATACAGGTTAGACATTTTTAGTCCGGTCAGTTCACTTACCCGCAATCCGCAGGCATACAGTGTTTCCAATATCGCTTTATTTCGTATTCTCAGGTAGTCGTTCTTCTCATGTTCTACTGCTTCAATAATCGTATTAATTTCTTCCGGCGATAGTACATGTGGAATTTTACGGTCTAATTTTGGTGCTTCCAGCAATACAGCCGGGCTTTCATCTATCAAATCCTCTACTAATAAATATTTAAAGAAAGCTTTTAGCCCTGAGATCATTCTAGCTTGTGAACGGGGATGCAAACCCAGATCATGAAGCCAATAGATAAACTCTTGCAAATGCTTAAGTTCTATTTCTTTATAATTTAGGTCATATTCCCGCAAATCCAGAAATTCCATAAATTTAGTCATATCACGTATATAGGCTTCGACAGAATTGCCGGATAACCCACGCTCCAATTGAAGGTAATGACTAAATCCTTTTATGTATGATGCCCACATTTTTTTAATTACAAATTACGAATCTATTAATTACGAATTAACGAATCATGAACTAACGAATTACAAATTAACCGTTATCTTGCCTGTAATTTAACATTTAATCATGAAAAAAATAGCCATCATCAATGGTCCCAACCTAAATTTATTGGGAAAACGGGAACCCCATATCTATGGCAGTCAGACTTTTGAAGCGTATTTCAAACAATTACAAGCCGATTTCCCGAAGTTGTCTTTACAGTATTTTCAAAGCAATATGGAAGGCGAATTGGTGACTAAAATACAGGAAGTTGGGTTTGAGTTAGATGGTATCGTTATCAATGCCGGGGCTTATACGCATACTTCTATCGCTATTGCTGATGCTATTTCGGCAGTGCCTGCTCCTGTCATCGAAGTGCATATTTCTAATGTATATGCACGGGAAACCTTCAGACATCATTCCTATTTAGCACCGGTTTGTAAAGGCTGCATTGTTGGACTGGGATTAGAAGGATATAAATTAGCTTTGATGGCTTTGCTTAACTAAATACATGCAAACACTTACATACTTTCCTCAGCTTGACGACATCAATAAAGCAGCAGAGCGACTGCGTGGTATAGCCGAACTCACACCACTGATGGAAAACTTTAATCTATCCAAGACTTATTCGGCGAAGATCATGTTGAAGCGGGAAGACTTGCAGGCAGTACGTTCCTATAAAATCCGGGGAGCTTATAACAAAATGTCTTCTTTGAATTCGGAGGAATTGGCAAAAGGCATTGTCTGTGCCAGTGCGGGCAACCATGCGCAGGGCGTAGCTTATTCTTGCCGGAAAATGAAGGTGCAAGGTACTATTTTTATGCCTGCCGCAACACCAAAACAGAAAATTGAACAGACCGCTATGTTTGGTGCAGCATTTGTAAAAATTGAGCTCATCGGTGATACTTTTGATGACACTTATAAGGCTGCAATAACGTATTGCAATAAGCATAAAAGTACTTTTGTACATCCTTTTAACGACGAAAAAGTAATAGAAGGACAAGGAACCGTGGGACTTGAGATTTTAGATCAAACTCTTGTTCCTGTAGATTATCTCTTCTTGCCTATTGGCGGTGGCGGTTTGTCGGCAGGTGTTAGTTCTGTTTTCAAAACACTATCTCCGAACACTAAGATTATTGGCGTGGAGCCTAAAGGCGCACCTGCCATGCAGTGGTCTATCCAGCAAGGCAAAAATACTGAATTGAAAGAAATTGATAAGTTTATTGATGGAGCAGCAGTTAAAAAAGTCGGCGATAAAAACTTTGCGATCTGTCGACAAAATCTGCATGAAGTACTGACTGTAGACGAGGGAGAAGTTTGCCAGATAATCCTGAATTTGTACAACAAAGATGCTATTGTTGCCGAGCCTGCTGGTGCCTTATCTGTAGCGGCTTTGCGCCAATATGCCGACAAAATCAAAGGCAAAAATATCGTATGTGTGCTCAGTGGCAGTAATAATGACATTACCCGAACAGCAGAAATCCGCGAACGGGCATTGCTATATAGCGGTTTGAAACATTATTTTATTGTGCGTTTTCCGCAAAGAGCAGGCGCACTTAGAGAATTTGTTTCTGAAGTATTGGGACCGGAAGACGATATTACCCATTTTGAGTATTCTAAAAAACACAATAGAGAGACTGGCCCCGCAGTAGTCGGTATAGAACTAAAGAATCCCGAAGACCTTTATCCGCTTATAGAGCGTATGAAAACGCGCAATTTTTTTGGCGAATACCTAAATAGTAAACCTGATCTTTTTCAATTTTTGGTATAAGCCAATAATTCCATACCTTTATTGCGTGAAATTTACACAAAAAATAAAAATAGCTGTAGATGCTGTCGTATTCGGCTATACTTCTCAGGAGGGTTTATCTATTTTATTAATAAAAAGAAAGATCAAACCTTTTAAAGGAAGCTGGGCTCTGCCAGGCGGCCTGGTACGCAATGAAGAATCTCTGGAAACCGCTGTAGAACGTGAACTGCAAGAAGAAACAGGCATAAAAATCAATTATCTGGAACAGTTGTATACTTTTGGTATTCCTGAACGCGACCCTCGTAACAGAGTTATTTCTGTGGCTTATTTTGGCTTAGTCCGACCAGATGCTTTCGAGATACATGCCGATACTGATGCCAGCGATGCACAGTGGTGTAATATAGATCAACTCCCCGAATTAGCTTTTGACCATCCGCTCATCGTACAAAAAGCCATCGAACGACTCAGGGCTAAACTAACCTATGAACCGATTGGTTTCGAACTACTCGATAAAAAGTTTCCCTTTTCTGAACTCGAAAAACTCTACTCTGCTGTACTTAATCGTAAACTGGATCGACGTAATTTCAAAAAGAAGATCATGAAGTTTGGCTTTCTGGAAGAAACCAAAGAAAAACAACAACACCAAGGTTCCGGACGCCCCGGCTACCTTTATAAATTCAATGAAAAACGCTATTACCAACTAAAAAAAGAAAGCATCAACTTCGAGATATAGACTCATCAATTAACTCATTTACAAATTTTTAACTCCTAAACCTATTTTTATTTTTGAAAATATGTCTAAAATAATTTGCGTATTATTTACGCAATTGTTATTTTTGCGTACAAATAACACAAATTAAAATGAAAACAGGAGTTATTATAGCAAGATTTCAAGCGCCTTATCTGCATGAAGGGCATAAAAACCTCATTGATAATGTCAAGAGTAAACATTCAAAATTGATCGTAGTCTTAGGAGTTAGTCCTGTAGCCGGAAGCCGAAAAAATCCTTATGACTACCCTACCAGAGAGCGGATGTTGAAAAAAGACTACCCGGAAGTCATTGTACTTCCATTGAGCGATCATCCTAGCGATGACCAATGGTCGGCAAAATTGGATCAGATGTTAGAGATGACTTTTCCGACTGAGGAATTTATTGTTTATGGTAGTCGCGATAGCTTTATTACGCATTATACCGGGCAATTCCCGACGATGGAGCTGCCCCAGCATGGAGGCTACAATTCTACAGCCATCAGAAAGCAATATGCTAATAAAGTCTTTGATTCTCAGGATTTCAGGGCTGGTATTTTATATGCTTATCACCAACAGTATACAAAGGTCTGCACAACCGTGGATGTAGCCGTTTTCAGGAATAATAAAACTGAAATATTGCTGGGCAGAAAGCCCAATAGTCCTGCCTGGCGTTTCCCCGGTGGTTTTTCCGATCCTGAAGATGATAATTTTGAAGCTGCTGCATTGCGTGAATTAAAAGAAGAATGTGGCGATCTGGAAGTCGGCGAAATGCAATATGAAATGTCTGCCAAAGTCGATGACTGGCGATACAGGAGTGAAGCTGATAAAATTATTACCCTGCTGTATAGTTGCGATTATGTATTCGGTAGAGCCATTGCGCAAGATGACATAGAAGAGGTTCGCTGGTTTTCAGTACGGGGAATTCCTAAAATGCTGGAAGAAAACAGAATCACTATCGAACATATTCCTATGGTGAAAAAACTGACGGACAAATATCTTATTCGTTGATTCGTTATTCGTTATTCGTTGATTCGTTATTCGTTGATTCGTTATTCGTTATTCGTTATTCGTTATTCGTTGATTCGTTATTCGTTATTCGTTATTCGTTGATTCGTTATTCGTTATTCGTTATTCGTTGATTTGTAATTCGTAATTAATTATGTCTAAAGAAAATTTAATCCTATTGGCTGATGCTTATAAGTATTCGCATCACAAACTATACTACCCTGATACGACGCAAGTGTATTCTTATTTGGAAAGTCGGGGTGGAAAATTCCCTGCTACTGTTTTTTTTGGTTTACAATATTTCCTTAAAGAATACCTGGAAGGGCAGGCATTTACACAGGCAGACCTGGACGAAGCTAAAGAATTCATGCCACAGATTTTTGGTAGAGATGATGTTTTTGATGCTGCTAAATTTCAATATATACTAGACGAGCATCAGGGATATTTGCCTGTCCGCATCAGAGCCGTACCGGAAGGGACAGAGGTGCCGGTAAGCAATGTCTTAATGACGATTGAAAATACTGATCCAAACTGCTACTGGCTGACTAATTTTCTGGAAACCCTACTAATGCAGATATGGTATCCCTGTACGGTGGCTACGATTAGTAAAGAAGTCAGAAAAGTAGTGTTGCAATATTATAATGAAACCGCCAGCGAAGCTTCTAAAGCAGGGATCGATTTTGTATTGAATGATTTTGGCTTCCGGGGTGTCAGTAGTGTAGAAAGTGCCGGGCTGGGCGGAGCTGCTCATTTGTGCAATTTTATGGGCAGCGATAACATTGCTGCTTCTGTTTTTGCGAGGCGATATTATAATGCTCAAAAGGTGTATGGACTGAGTATTCCTGCTACTGAACATAGTATCTGCACGCTACTTGGCGAAAAGGGTGAAGCAGATATTTTTAAGCATGTTTTAGATACTTTCCAAAGTGGTATGATCGCCTGTGTATCGGATAGCTACAACATTTTCAAAGCCTGCGAGCAATACTGGGGAGAAGACCTGAAAGACCAGATTTTGGATAGAGATGGCGTATTGGTTATCCGCCCTGACAGTGGTGATCCGGCGATGACTTTACTGAAAATATTCGAGATACTATTTGACAAATTTGGCTATAGCCAAAATGAAAAAGGCTATAAGGTACTGCCGCCGCAAATACGGGTAATACAGGGTGACGGCGTGAATTATGATGCGATTAAACATATTTATACCCAATTAAAAACAGCCGGTATTAGCGCAGAGAATCTGGTTTTTGGGATGGGTGGTGCATTATTGCAAAAACTGAATAGAGATACCCAGAAGTTTGCTTTGAAGTGTTCTTATGCTAAGGTGAATGGCGAGGATACGATTGTACAAAAAAGTCCGACGGAGATGGATGCGGATGGGAATATTACGGGTTCGTTTAAGAAGTCAAAGGGCGGTAGATTGAAGTTGGTTCGGCTGGCGGATGGTTTTAAGACGGTGCAGGAGCATGAGTATCCTGAATTGCCGGATATATTGGA
>JAHDFX010000055.1 GCA_020627965.1 Saprospiraceae bacterium
ACGAAATCGTTGAAAATATGCCAGTAATATATGATATAGAACAGGATGCCTTATATCTTAAAGGGATAGAAAAGGGCATAGAAAAAGAACGTCAAAAAGTAAAAAAAGAGCAAGTCGAAGCTATACAAAAATTACAGGGTATGGGGCTTGAAGAAACTAAAATAGCGGAAGCTCTAAGCCTTTCTCTTGATTTTGTAAGAGAAGTATGCGCAAAAATACAAAACTAACTTTCCTTCTACTGATCAAATACTCTATTTCTAAAACAGGTCGGATCATACGATTGAAGCACTAAATAGAAGTTAACTTATCAAATCAGTGTCACATTAAGCGTAGTAAGGTTATTTATATATTGATAACCAACACTCAATTCCCTTCGATGTATCAGTATATTGCAAACTAAAACACTATGCTAAAATCCAGTATCAAAGTCCTTGCTTTAGTAACACTATGTTCTTTTTTTTCTATTAGCTCTTATACACAAAATATTAGTGGCTATGTACAAAACGAAGACAATGCTCCTGTCCCTTTTGCACAAATTTACATTCAGGAACTGGGAACAGGAACAGTAGCTGATGTAAATGGACGTTATTCTTTTACATTCAAAAAAGGAGGAGGAGAATTTACTCTCACGATTTCTAATACAGGCTACGAAACCAAACAACTGAAAATCATAATAGAAGGTGATGATGTAAAGAAGAATTTTTGGCTGAAATTTTCCGTTACTGATTTGGATGAAATTATGGTGAAAGCTTCCCGGCGTGATTCTGCTTATTGGATCATTGAACAGGTCGTTGCCAATAAGAAAAAATATCTTAAACAAGTAGAAAGCTTTAAAAGTCAGGTCTATGTAAAGGCAACTGAAGTCAAAAAAGAAACAGAGCCAGTAAATACGTGAACACAAAACGGATAGACGATATTGATTTGAAACGTTTCCGTCAATCAGATCCTATTTTATTTTCCAATTCCTTATATTCTTTTCAATTGCTGGACACAGCTTTTGCCACGACAAATCTGTACCTAGAAGGACATTGGATGCATCATTTTAATGGAGCCATTGTGAACAATATTCCATTGGTCAAAAAGACCAGAATACAAACTGTAGTTGGTGCAGGATTTTTATGGATACAGGATAGTAATTTTAATTATCAGGAAATTCTCGCTGGTTTTGAGCGCACCTTTAAATTGGGTAAACGCCGTAGAATGCGCCTGGGAGTTTATGGTGTGCTGGCGCAGTCGTCGAATAATGGTTTTAATACTGGGTATAAATTTTCGATAGATATTATAGACACCTGGAAACAGGATTGGAGTTTTTAGAACAAATCCCGCAACTGGAATTGTACCTTTATTTTTTCATCTCCTCTACGAACGACCATACAGATTTTCTTACCTGGTTTGCCCTGAAAAATACGGGTAATATCCTCCAAAGTCAAAGCAGGATTTCTTTGCAAGCCTATGCGTAATATCTCATCTTTTGGCTTGATGCCTGCTTCGGCTGCAGGAGAATTAGGTAGGACTTTTTGCACAATAAAATTACGTAAATATGTACCAGCTGCCAACACAACCAGCCCACTTCGATCATAATCAAACCGACGTTTGAACGTTCGGTTAGGTTTGATGTAGAGCTTTTTCTTATAAAAATCAAAGATCATTGTAAAGCGATTAAAAATTTCTCCACCAATAATACCTTCTCTTTCGTCGATATAAGTGGAGTCCAAAGCCATAGATAAGTCCTGAAAATGAGCCACCATATTATCAAACTTAAAGGAAGATAATTGTACGGCTTCTATCCTGCCCATATAGCCTTCAATTTCACCACCCAGCCCTCTTGCCAGACTTCCGCTTACATAATTTTCAGGTAGTTGAATTTCTTCGCTTACATTGGGATGCAGCATAATGCCAAGGCTGGCACCTGTGTCCAATAGCAGATAAGGATTTATTTCATCACCGCCAATGTTCATGGGAATATTCAGATAGGGCTTGCCTTCCTTTATACTCATGTCTAATGCTACAAAATCTTCATCAAGTGTAAAGGTTTCCCGTTCAAACAAGATCAAAAGCTTCCTGTTGTAATCTATTTTTACAATAAATCTTTGAAAAATATCGGTTCCTAAAATACCATGAACGGGTACTCCTATAACGCTTTCTAATTGGAGATAATCTTCGGCAAGAACAACGATTGTCTGGTTTTTAAAAAATACATTAGACACTTGCATTTCGATCTGGGGAACCAAATAAGCAGACAAGGCGGTAGTCATGTCTGAACCGATAAGTTTGATGTGTCTGTCTATAGTCATTTTAGACTGTGGAATATAGCGCCTCTCATTTAACATTGTGTAGCGTGCACCAGTATCTACAATAAAATTCAGTATTTCTCCTTTGTTAAACCAAACAGGAATGATGATGAGATTACTATGCTTTTCAAAAGGTATTATGGCTACTTTTTTATCACTGATCAGTTCAATACCATAACTTTGGGCGATACCATGTATTTGGCAGGCAATGATTATCAGTGAAGTAAAAAAGAAATTTCTCAGCATATATCAAATATACAAAGAATGTGCAATTACCAACTATTAAGCTACCGATTAGCCTGTGTTTTTGCCTTAACAGCTTTATTGATGACTTGTACCGCTTTTTCATACACTTTATCATCCTTATTCATAACCCGGTAAAAACCTTCTGATTTGAAGAGGTCGCGAGCTATAAAAGCTTTAATACGATTGGAGAGTAATGTTTTTGATTTTTTGAGTCCTTTACGATCTTTTTTTACGCCTTTTTGAGCCACAAAATCAGTAAACTGCTTCAATAATTTATCTGAAACATTAAACTCTTTGATGAACTGCTGAGGGGATTCGTATTTGCTGAATTGTTCCCGGTTACCATCCAGATATTCATAAACGAATTCTAAAATATACTGTGAGCTTTTGGCAAAATAGGGAATATTCAAAGTCGTATCTAAAGGAATAAAAATATCGGGCATAATGCCGCCGCCGCCATACACAACACGCCCTTCATCGGTATAATATTTTGTGGAATCACTCAACTTGACGCTATCCTGAGAGGACAACTCGCCACCTTTCATACGTTCACTAATATCATTGTCATAAGCACCTGCACCTTTGTCTTTATATGGCTTCTGAATAGAACGCCCGGAAGGCGTGAAATAACGGGCAACGGTTAGTCGAAGCGCCGAACCGTCGGAAAGATCATACTGTTCCTGTACCAGCCCTTTGCCAAAAGAACGACGACCGATGATAGTGCCTCGATCCGAGTCCTGTACTGCACCAGCCAGAATTTCGCTGGCAGAAGCTGAGCCTTCATCAAGAAGCACTGCAACTTCATCTATATCATAAAAATTGCGCCCGGTAGACTCATATTCGTTACGACGCTGTGTTTTTCCTTCTGTATATACAAGTAAGCGTTCTTCATTAAATAATTGGCCGGCTATTTTGGTGGCCGCCTGTAAATATCCACCTGGATTCTGGCGCAGATCAATCACAAGATTCTTCATTCCTGCCTTATTCATTTTTTCTACTGCCGTCATAAATTCCTCATAAGTCGTTCCACTGAATCGACTGATCTTCACATAGCCAGTTTCGCTATCGATCATATAATTTACATCAATACTAAAATCAGGGATTTTATCGCGTACAATATTATAAGGAATAATTTCAGGATTATGACCGCGCATGATGCCTATCTTTACCTCGGTTCCTTTTTTACCCCTTAACTGAGCCATGATATCCGGGTTGGTGATGCCTATGCCTGCGACAGTAGTATCATTGATGGAAACGATTTTGTCGCCTGCCCGAATACCCAGTTGTTCGGAAGGCCCGCCTGCTACAGGAGAAACAACAAGGATGGTATCATTGATGATCAAAAATTGTACGCCAATACCATCAAAACTGCCTTCCAAAGACTCGTTGATACTTTGTAATTCTTCGGCAGGGATATAAGATGAATGTGGATCCAGATTTTGTAAAACCTCATTGATAATATCTTCTACAATTTTTTCACGGTCTACTTCCTCTACATATCTGGTTTCAACAAAACGAAGAATTTCTTCAATTTTGCCAACTTCCTGCTTACCAGTAATCGGGAAAACTGAGGGTTTACTTGCAGGGCGTAAGTTGTCCTGCAATTTAAAACCAATCATAATACCCAGTGCTGCCACTACAGAAAGTAGAAATGGCAGCCAAACGTTAAGTTTTTCAGGTAATGGTGTTTTTTGTGAAGAATTCGTCATTGTACGTATGTATTGGCAATACTCTGTATTGGTTTAGAAATGAAGTGAGAATTAGACTTTATTCTCGCATATTAGGCTATTTCCTGAATATTTAAAAATAATCTTATTATTTGAATGTAAAAATAATGTACTGAGAATTAGTGCTTTATGTTTTAGGGACTCTGCTTAAAGCAAAAATAGCCCTTAATCAGACACCAAACCAATACGAAGTATTGTATATTGCAAAGCGCAAAAATAAGAATTAAAATGTTACTGATAGCAGATAGTGGTTCAACAAAGACAAGCTGGAGATTAATTGATGGCACAAATCCCGCACGTAATTTCTCGACCGTTGGTTACAATCCACACTATCTTCAAACCGATGAGATACAAAAAAGTTTGACAGATACTTTGTTGATTCAATTAGGATTTTCTCCAACATTAGTGAAAGAAGTCCATTTTTATGGAGCAGGTTGTTCTTCCAAAAGAGAGAACAAGACTGTCAGAGATGCACTAAATGAAGTTTTTCCGAAGTCAAAAAATAATGTAGATCATGACCTGTTGGCAGCAGCTAGAGCAGCCTGCGGCCGTGAGGCGGGTATTGCCTGCATTTTGGGAACAGGCTCCAATTCTTGTTCTTACAATGGAAAAGATATTATAGATGGTGTACCTTCTTTAGGCTTTATTATGGGAGATGAAGGTAGTGGCGCCCAATTGGGGCGCTTACTGTTAAAAGCTTTTTTCTATAGAGAAATGCCAACAGATATCAAAGCTGTTTTTGATAAGGAATACGGACTTACGAAAGATGAAATGATCTCTAAGGTATATCACGAAAGTATGCCTAGTCGTTACGTAGCTCAGTTTTCCCGTTTTTATACAGATCATAAAGAGCATCCTTTTATTCAAAAATTGTTACACAAAAATTTTCATGAATTTCTGACCCGTCATGTGGTGAAATATGAAAATTGCCAGCAATTACCGATTCATTATATTGGTTCCATTGCATTTTATTTTAGAGATGTACTGGAAACAGTTATGAATGAACTAAATCTGAAACCAGGAAGATTTATCCGTAATCCGCTGGACAGATTGGAAGAATATCACAGAGAAGAATATTGACCGATATTGCTGTCTAGTGACCTTTATGATTAAGTTGCTAACTTAAAATCATGAATACGAAAAGTGCAGTGCATGATCAGATGCATGAAAAAGCTATTTTTCGCCTACTCCAATTATGTGCTATTCTGATCTTCTTTGGCAGAGCCTACCAGTTTTGGTTCTTCGGTGCTCCATTCCGAGCCTTTTTATGGGATGAAAGCCTACTTTCTCCTATAGTTGAAGGCTTATTTTCCATTTCCTGGAATGATTACGCAACTAACCCTATAACTAATACTTATATCGCAGCAGCGATCAAAATAAACAGTGTTATATTTCTATTAGCAGGATTGGCTGTCACACTACTCCATCGTACACAGCATTGGTTATTAAGACTTCCCGTTTATTTGGGTATTACAGGTTTGCTTTTTCTGGCTATTTGTCTGGTAAAAGATAAGAACTATGATATACTTCAGTTTTTTGAATTGAGTATACAATTAGCCGTTCCTGTTTTATTATTGGCAGTAAGCCGAAAAAAGATGCCTTTCGGCAAATTAGAACTATGGTTAAAAATTGCTATTGCCTGCACTTTTTTACCACATGGCTTATTTGCAATGGGATTCCCTTATGTTCCCGGACATTTTATAGATATGACCATTAATATTTTAAATGTCAACGAAAATACAGCCGTCAATTTCTTATTTGTCGCAGGGCTGATCGATATTGTATTATCTGTTCTGATCTTTATACCCCGCATTGCAAAATACTTTTTAGCCTACGCCGTCTTCTGGGGATTAGTCACCGCTTTTGCCCGGATTGTAGCTGGCTTTAATGCTGATTTTATTAGCCATTCCCTACACCAACATGTTTATCTAACTATTTACCGACTACCACACGGACTGGTTCCGCTGGCGGTTTTATGGGTTATTAAATATTTACGACTTACCATTAAAGATTAATAACGTGACCTAAAACTTAAATGATGAAAAGAATTTTACTTCTAATTTTGTACACTGTCATTGCTACAGATATGTATGCTTTGACAGACAAGTTCAGACTAATGATTGCTGGTGATCCTGCAACCAGTGTCACTATTGGCTGGAATCAGTTATCAGGCAACAATCCAGTCCTGTTGTATGACACACAAGATTACGGGACAAACTATACTTTATATACTCAAAGCAAGACCGTTGATCGTTCTGTTTCTTATAGAGGAATGGATAACAGATTTGTAAGACTGACAGGTTTACAACCCAATACTGCCTATTATTTTGTTGTACTGGATGATGAAGGAATTAGTTACAGATACTGGTTCAAGACTGCGCCGAACGATTTGAGCCGCCTGTCTTTTATAGCCGGAGGTGATTCAAGAAATAACCGTACACCACGCCAAAGTGCCAATCTACTTGTTTCCAAACTCAAACCTCATGCGGTGTTTTTTGGTGGAGATATGACCGATGACGATACCGATACAGAATGGCAGAATTGGTTTGATGACTGGCAACTGACGACTTCAGCCGATGGAAGAATGATACCTGTTATAGCTGCGAGGGGCAATCATGAATCACAGAATCAGGTTATTTATAATCTTTTTGATGTTCCATCACCAGAAGCTTATTATGCGACAACTTTTGGAGACAATATGGTCAGATTTTATACGCTTAATTCTCAAATATCAGTATCTGGTAATCAACTGACCTGGCTGGAAAATGACCTGAGTACTCATACAGATGCATTGTGGAAAATGGCTCAGTATCATAAACCTATGCGTCCGCATACTTTGGTGAAATCTGAAGGAAGTAGCATGTATAGTGCCTGGGCACAATTATTTTTCGATTATGGAGTTCGCCTGGTTATAGATTGTGATTCTCATATGTCTAAAACTACCTGGCCGATAGAACCTTCCTCGAATCCGGGCAATGATGAAGGTTTTATCATCAATCAGACACTGGGAACTGTATATACAGGAGAAGGTTGCTGGGGCGCGCCATTACGCCCTAACGATGATACGAAAAGCTGGACTAGAAGCTCCGGCTCTTTCAACCAGTTCAAACTTATCTTTGTTGATACATCAAAAATAGAACTCAGAACAATAAAAGTAGACAATGCAAGTCAGGTTGGGGAAGTTAGTAATACAGACCCTTTCACCTTGCCAGCTAATCTTGATCTAAACTTTCCTTCAAGCGGAGCCGTGGTAGAAATTACACCAGTTGCAACAGGCAGTATTCGCCCGAATATTCAATTTTCCAATTCAGCTCCTGAAGTTTACCTGAGTAATTCTACAGCTTCCTTAAGTGTTGATATATTAAATCCGGGAAATGGTATTGAAAAAGTAGATTTCTATGTAAATGATATATTTGTAGAAACGGATTCAGTAGCTCCATATACCCTGACAGGGCAATTTGCAGATGGAGAGTATACCGTAATTGCAGTTGCTAGCACGATTGAGCAAAGAACAGATTCTGACGAAATATCGATATACGTTGGTAATTATTCTGCCACAGTTGCGTATCCGGTACTCAATGGTGATGACGATGTAGAAGAAAGAGAGAGTGGTTCGCTTTATTTAAATAGTAGTGATCTTGAATTGGTGTATGATAATTCATCAAACGGCTTTCAAAAAATCGGCTTAAGGTTCCAGCGCATAACGATACCTATAGGTGCTGTAATAGATGATGCTTATATACAGTTTCGTTCTGATGAAGCCAATAGTGAAAGGGCTGAACTCAATGTATTTATAGAGGATACAGCCGATGCTCAGGTTTTTGAAGATAATGCTACGGCTAATGTGTCAGGAAGAACAAAATTGTCGAATCCTGTGCTTTGGGAACCGCCGGAATGGGGGAGTTCAGGACTGCTTGGAACAGATCAGCAGGCACAAGGGTTGGCAAATTTGGTACAACAAATTATCAATAAAGATGACTGGACACCAGGTAATAGTATAGCTGCCATCATAGAAGGAACCGGAGAAAGTCTCACGAATACTACTTTTAAAAGAGTAGCAGATTCTTACGAGGGGAGTAGTGAATTTGCACCTACTTTGCACATTACTTATACTTTCAATGCAGGTAATGTAAATTGCTTACCCGACTTAGGCGCTAATAGCACGCCTATTCCTGACGGAGCATATAGGGCAAAGAAATTGATATACTCGACAGGTACTGTACCACAGAACGGAGATGTTATTTTCAGGTCTGGTGATGTGATTATTATGGATAAGAACTTTAAGGTAGAACCATCAGGCGCACTAAATGCTGAAATTGAAGATTGTAATTGATAGGGAGCGGGAACAGCAGAATATCAAGGATTATAAAATAAAGGAAGAGGTCAAAAATCCATAAAAGATTTTTGACCTCTTTATTCTTGCGTCATTCCTTAAATTCATTCACTTACCTGTGGTATTAGAACCGAGGAATGTTTATCGCTTCAATAACTTCACAACATCAGTTCCTTCATTGGTAACAATACGTAGGAAATAAATGCCGCTGGTATAGCGCTGATTCATGTTCATTTCTATTGTATTGGTTCCTGTCGTCAAATTCGTCGGAATCAGGCTTTGCAGGACTTGTCCGTTGATATTGACCAATTCAAATTGAACATTATACATTTGTTCCAGATCAAGGAAGATAGTGAATTGCTCATCAAATGGATTTGGTGTGGCATAGAAACTTGTGATGCCTTCTGGCAAATCATTTATACCTACACAATCGGCATCAAAAACAAAAGATGGGCTGTAGCTTCCTGTTGTACCCAGATCGCATACACTTTGTACCTGATATTCGTACTCGGCACAATCTACCAGGTTGTCCAGCGTGTATGGTGGCGTACCGATGTTTCCTGCGTCTGTCCATGGTGTAGTACCTGTTTCTCTGTAGCGGACATTGTGATCGGCAGCATTCGCAGTTGGTGTCCAGTTGAGTTCTACCATATTAGTAGCGATGATGCTGGCATCAAGATCATTTGGTGGGTCGCAAGCTGTTGGGTCTGCTTCCAGTATTTCTACACAGTAATCTTCTACCTCTCCATAATCGTAGTTATTTGAACATGGACCCGTCGTTGCTTCCTGCCAGCGCATCATGATACGCATGCGGGTAATCCCTGTTTGTGCCGTAGCAGGCATTATGATATCACCAGTTACAGCTGCGTCGCTGGCAGCTCCTGAATCATATAGCAGCTCATTCATATCGAATGTACCATTCTGATCCAAATCAATATATATTACCCACCATTCATCGTATAACTGATTTGAAAATTCTGGTGTTAATGTAATACTATGCGTAGCTCCCTGCATCATCTGGTAAGGTGTATTAAAGAAGCCTGCGTAGCCATCGTTATTTCCTGAGATATTGGCTACTCCGTCAATTTCTACGGATTCTATCCATTCAAAAGAACTATCTCCCGAACCTGCTTCACAGAAAGCGTTGGCAGTACATGGTCCGCAAGTCGTTGAAAAATCATAGGTCGTACTCCAGTCCGTTATTTCACCACTATTACACACGACCTGTACTTCAAATATATAGCTGGAACAGAGCGTTAAACCTGTTAGTGAATAAGGAGACATTACGCCCATTTCTGTATTCCAGTTGGCAGCACCGACTTCACGCCAACGCAGATTGTAAGAATTGGCAGCAAGCACACTGTTCCAGGTCAGGTCGGCACTAACATCTGTAAGGTTGATGGCTTCAAGTGTAACAGGAGGTTCACAGCAGCCATCTGTTTTAAATTCTAATGCCTGGCTGTAATCACTCGTTTCGCTGGCACACTCTGCCTGTACCTGAAATTCGTAATTTGTACAAGCAACCAATCCTGTCAGATCATAAGGACTAGTTACATTTGGAATAGTATTCCATGTTGCCATACCGATCTCGCGCCATTGCAAATTGACACTTAGTGTAGAATCACCTGGAATCCAGCTTAGTGTAGCATCTGTATCACTAAAGTTAGTATCTTCAAGGCTGTATGGTGGCGGGCAAGGGCCACAATTGGCCAATATTAATTGAAGGCTATTGTAGGCATTTGCACGCCCACCATAAACGGTTTCGTTTGTCAAATTTGAAATAGGATCGACGCCTTGAAACAGGTAATCACGGATCTGTTCCGCTGCATATTTTGGATCACTAGCGGCTATATTGGCAATATTGCTACAAGGAGCAGAGTATAATAAGCCAATGATTCCGGCTACTGTTGGTGAAGCGAAGGAAGTTCCACTTGTTGTTGTATAACCACCACCATTATCGGCTGTATAAACAGCTTCTCCAGGAGCACCAAGGTCAATAGTGGCGGCACCGTAGCCGGAGAATGTACGAACATCTTCATCATTGGTGGCAGTAACAGCGATCATATATTCACTTGGGCAGGCTGTAGGCAAATCACCTACTGCATCTATATCTACATTATTGTTGGCAGTAGCACCACAATTAAGAATACCATTTACACCTAGCGTATCGTAGAAGGCACACCAAAGCGGGGCGTCAGCAGGTTGTCCAAAATCTACTCCCCATGAAGAATTTGTGGCAACAACAAATGCACCGGCATCGCCATCTGTTTCGTTGTATATTTGTCTTTGTGTCAAGGCATAGGTGTATGCAGAAATGCTACCAGCTTCGTTTCCATAATTTCCTGTGATGGCCATGATCTTTACATTCCAGTTGATACCACAGCCCTCATTTGCATTATTTCCAATACCACCAATCATACCAGCTACATTGACTCCATGTGCTCCACCTCCTACATTATCACTATCATTTGCATTATTCCATCCAAAATAGTCGTCCACATAGCCGTTTCCATCATCATCAATATTGTTGTTTGGGATTTCGGCCCAGTTGCGCCACCAGTTGTCGGCCAGATCAGGATGGTCTAGCTCTGCTCCATCGTCTATAACAGCTACGACTATGGTATCTCCATTGGCGGTAAGCCCTCCTGTTGTTATGTCCCAGGCATTATCGCCATCAACATCTGCATCGGGAGTTCCGCCTGTTTGTCCGTCATTGATCCAGTGCCATTGTTGTCCAAGTTGAGGATCGTCGGGTATGGTTTGTCTCTGTGTAAGGATATGGTTGAACTGGGCTTCCATTACCTTTGGATGTGCTTTTGCAAAATCTAGAAAATGCCTTTCATTGACTTTGGTGTGGTCGAAGTCCAGCAACCAAATATCCATTTGTGGAGAGATCAATTCTTTGACTTTGGTTTGTGCATTGACACCTAAAATATAGGTCAGTTCTCCTGCAACTTCTTCAATATCTGCATCGGGTAAAATGCGTACCATGACATCGCCATATACATGGGCTGCACGCTGTGCGAAGGAGGTCAGCGCTCCTGTTAACATTATTGCTATAAACAATACAGTAGATAAACTGCGTTTCATAAGTTATAAGTTTATTTACATCGGATATACGATGGGTTTCAAAGATAAAAATATGTATAATCAGGGACGTAATTTAAATGTCATCCTTTTCATAAATATCGGGATGAAGACAATAGAATTAAATTCAAATAGCTTTTAACAATACTCCGTATTGGTTTTTGCTTTTATCAGTCAAATGTAAATCGATATAAAGTTCATACATCCAGTATATTGACAATCAGGATATTCGCTTTAGTTTTTCATTAGGCAATATTTTTTGAACGTTTGCAGAATACCCACATGCTCAAAAAAATAAAATCCATTTTTCAGATTTTTATAATTTATTGATCGTCAAATGACATTAGGTCTTAAACGAATGCGGAGCATTCTCAATATCAATACGGAGTATTGTCATTACCAAAGGAGATTATTTTTTAACTCATTATAATGAAAAATTACTTCGCATAACTTGTACATTTTATTCATCCTTCATTCCTTAGGCTGCCAATCGTTATTTTGATTTTTAAAAAAGCTAACCTTTTAAGGTACAATGATTTGCAAGGCATTTTCTAGTAAACTGAACTCAACTGGAGTACCGCCAAGAAATTCGCCATCTACTTCCAGAAAAATGGGTTCATCTGTCAGGGCATCTACCTGTATGTTTTTGGCAAAGAATGTATTCACCCTGGGATGCTCACCAGCTTTGCCATTATAAAACATAGGAGTAGCTTTTATGACTTGCATTTTAGGAAGATCCCTGGCAATGGTAAGAGCAAATTGTCCGTCATTAGGAACTGCATGTGGTACAAACTGCATACCCCCGCCAGAATATTTACAGATACCTACATTGACAAGGTAGTAATGGTCTTCATCAATTTGCCCATCAAAGATCACTCTGCCTTTTGGAGCTTTGTAGTTCATCAGGCAACGAAATACCAGCATTAAATAAAACAGTTTATTACTGATCTGTGCACGCTTGTTGGCAGATGCTTTAGTAACAACTGCATCATAAGCCATACCGGCTACATTCATGAAATAACGACGTTTTTGTTCGCCATTATCATAATAAGTCACTAAGCCAATATCCTGATAAGTGGTTTTGCCTGCCTGAATAATTTTGATAACTTTCTTCGGTTTTCTGGGAATATTGTAGGTGCGAATCCAGTCATTGCCTGTTCCTACAGGAATAATTGAATAAATAATTTTACTGGGTGATACGTTTGTCTGCCCAATAATACCATTCATAACTTCATTATTGGTTCCATCACCACCAACTGTAATAATTTTTCTGTAGCCTTCGGCAATAGCATTTTGGGCAAGCACAGTGGCATCACCATGACCTTTTGTAAAAACATGTATGTGTTCAAGACCAGCTTTACTTAACCATCGACTGAATTTTGACCATTTTTTTTTGCCCCGGCCGTTGCCTGCGGTCGGATTTACAATGACAAACCATATATTACTTATATCAGACATTAGACAAATGTAAAAAAAACCAAAAGAAAAAAAACAAATCTACAAGAGTATGTTTGAACTCGATGCAATATGGTTGCATTAACAGGTGTTTTTCTTATATTTGCAACTAAGTTGCAAAAAGGTGTTTTCCAGCCATTCGGCATCTGGCAAGACATATTACTAGACTTTGTACGAAAAATTCGGTGATCGAAAAAATGAAATTGTTTTCATCGGACAAGACATGGATGAAGCGCTCATCAGGTCTGAACTTGATGCTTGCCTGGTAACAGATGAAGAGCTGGCTACTCAAAAATGGGAAACAGGTTATGATGATGAATGGCCAGTTCAAAGAGTACATGCATTAGGATAAAAGAGTATTAGTAGTTCAGGTCATAGGCATAAGGACATATTGAAAAAGAAATGCAATTCCTTATCTTTACGGCATGTTAATACCCATACTCTCGATATTACTGGCTGTTTTGCCTGGAGCACTGATCGCTTTTTGGATATATAGAAGCGATAAATATGAGAAAGAACCCTGGTTTCATCTACTGGTTTGTTTTTTGCTGGGTGCACTTACTATGTTTATTGCGCGTGAAGTGGAAAACTTTCTGGAGACTGCTGCCGTAGATTTTGCGATAGATATGCCTAGTATGCTCTTCCATGCTTTGATCGCTTTCGTTGTAGTTGGATTTGTAGAAGAATTGCTGAAATTTCTCCCTTTGCGTTTTTACATATTTGGCAGGGAAGCCTTCAATGAACCTATGGATGGGATCGTATATGCCGTGATGATCGCTATGGGCTTTGCTACGACTGAAAATATTGCATATGTAGCATATGGTACCTGGGAGACTGCTATTATACGGATGTTTACTGCAGTTCCTGCTCATGCAATGCTAGGAGTTATTATGGGGTATTATGCAGGGCGTGCTAAATTTGAACCTCATAAAAGATTTCTTTTATTGATGTCCGGTTTTTGGTTGGCAGTACTCGGGCATGGCGCTTATGATTTTTTCATTTTACAGGAAGATTATCCTAGTTTGGCCGTTCTTTCTCTGGTTTTGCTGGCAATAGGATACTGGATGACTATCCGGCTGGTTAGGCGGGAGCGTGAAAAATCACCATTCAAAGATAGGGCATAAAAAAAGGCTACCACTTTGAAGTGATAGCCCTTAAAAACTAAATGCTAAAGGGAACAAAACGTTGCACGAAAGTGCAATCATCAATTAACTTGCTTTGAGGTGTTTGGTCATTACGTAGTACAATTCATCTGGATTGAAGGGCTTGGTTACATAATCGTTCATGCCGACTGTGTATACTCGGTTGCGTTCTTCCAGCATGGCAGAAGCTGTCAGGGCTATAATTGGCAGGCGACGGTACTTTCCTCCTTCCAGATCCCGTATTTTTGCTGTTGCGGTATAGCCATCCATAGTTGGCATTTGTAAATCCATCAGGACAACATCGTACTCGTTATTTTGTACTTTTTCAAGTGCGATGGCACCATTGTCAGCGACATCATAAGCCATATCCCACTTAGATAAGAAGCGGTTGGCTACAAGCTGATTAATTTTATTGTCTTCTACCAATAGAACGCGTCTGCCTTTTAATTCTACCTGCTTATCTTCGGGTACACTCACAAATGTTTCCTGAGTAGAGAATGAACCTCTGCCAAATGTCAGAGAAAAAGAAAACTTAGAACCTTTACCAACTTCACTATCCAATTTGATTTTACTGTTCTGTAACTCCAGTATTTTTTTGATGATGGCTAAGCCTAAACCTGTACCACCGAATTCACGTGTAGTAGAAGAGCAAGCCTGTGTGAAAGACTCAAAAATATGTTCTTGTTTATCTTTTGGAATACCAATTCCTGTATCTGTTACTGCGAAATTGAGCGTAGTTGATTGTTCGCTGAGCTTGTTCAGGTTGATGTCTAATGTGACTGTGCCGTTTTTAGTAAACTTAGCAGCATTGCTGAGTAAGTTATTCAATACCTGAGCCAATCGGGTAGGGTCGCCTACTATATTTTCAGGGACATCCTCACCTATATTGACAACAGTTTTATTATTATTTTCTTTTGCTTTTGGTGTGATAGCATACATGATGCTGTTGGACATGTTTCTAATCCCAAAGTCAGTTTCTTCAAATTCTATTTTGCCGGATTCGAGCTTATTGTAATCCAGAATATCGTTGATCAATACCAATAGATTTTCGCCTGAAAACTTCAGAATTTCCAGATTTTTTATCTGGTCTTTACGAGGGTTATCTTCCAATAAGATATTGGACATGCCGATAACTGCATTTAAAGGAGTACGAATTTCATGGCTCATTGTAGAGAGAAATTCGGATTTGGTTTGCGCACTGAGTTCTGCTACTTCTTTTTCTCCTCTTAATTTTTGCTGCTGCTCTTCCATGAGCTTACGTTGCTGAGATTGTACGCTAACAAATCCTTTGGATAATATCCATGAAACCATAGCAGCAGCCAATATTACAGCAAACAATCCGATCATTGCATGTTGTAAAGGGGTTTGTAACATAAGCATTAGCAGCATTGTAATTATGCCTGTGCTAATGGTATAAACCAAAGTTATATCAAGAGGTTTTTGGGAGCATTTCTGTATTATTGTTTTAATGGTATTTTTTTGATTTGCCAACCTCTTCATGATGCCGTTTTTGTGTGTGTAATGTATAATGTGGTAAATGGCGATGGATTTTGATTTTTAGATATTAAAGACAGTTATAATGTACGCAGAAAAAGCATGATTGGTTCGGAGAAACTAGCTTAGTAATGTGACATAGTAAAATAAATCAGCGGCTTTTGGGCGTTAAAAAATAAGATTAACTATTTGGTATAGAGTGTTTTGTGGCTTTTAAGGTAGAAAAGGATTTGTATTTTAAAAAGTATCATTTATTTGAAAAGCTGAGAATTTCTTCGAGATATTTTCTTTCATTAGCTAATCTTGGAACTTTGCTTTGTCCACCATATCTACCCTTTGAGCGCAACCAGTTATGAAATGTTCCGGCAGGAAGTTGATGTATAAGAGGAAGAGAGAGCGCCATGTTTTTATATCGCTTTGCTTCGTAATCTGAGTTGATCGCCTGAAGATTTTTATCCAGTAATTGAGCAAACTTTGGTAGAGAATCAGGAGCTTTTTCAAATTCGATCAGCCATTCATGTCCTCCTTTGCTTTTTGTAGATAGAAATATGGGAGCAACAGTATATTCTGTAATTTTTGAGGCTGTTTGTATACAGGTTTTTGCAATGGCTTTATCGGTGTTTTCAATAACCACTTCTTCTCCGAAAGCATTAATAAAATGCCTGACTCGTCCTGTAATTTTGATCTTAAAAGGAGAAATAGAGGTAAAAGCAACAGTGTCTCCGGGCATGTATCGCCATAATCCGGCATTAGTAGAAATAACAATAGCATAGTTTTTATTCAATTCCACTTCTTCTAACTTAATAGTTTTTGGCTGCTCTTTATGCCATTCTTCTGCTGGTAAAAACTCATAATAAACACCATTATCGACAAAGAGTGTCATCTCTCCTTCAAGAGCTGTATTTTCGAGTTGTGCAGCAAAAAAGCCCTCTGATGCATTGTATATATTTATATACCCAACATTTTTGTCGGGAAACAATTGTAGGAATTGCTCCCGATAAGGTTCAAAATGGACTCCACCATGCATATATACCTGAAAATTGGGCCATACTTCATGCATGTGTTCTTTTCCTGTTATTTCCAATATACGACGAAATAGCACCAATACCCATGTAGGAACGCCTGCGATGGTCGTTACTTTCTCTTTGGAAGCAATTTTAGCCATGCGCTCGATCTTTTCCTCGAAATTATCCATGAGGGCGGTCTCTACGTCGGGGGTGTGGAAAAATTTTACATAGCCTGGCATATTATTAATCATAATAGCAGACACATCTCCGATCAGGGTTTTAGGGTGTGGCTCAAAAGGGGCATAACATCCCCCCATAATTAGGTTCTTGCCTTCAAATAAATGAGCATTATTATTAGCGTACCATGCAGCCATAACATCATGTCCGCCTCGCAGATGACAATGTTTGAGTGATGCATCGGTAACAGGAATGAATTTGCTTTTGCCCGTAGTAGTGCCAGAAGATTTGGAAAACCAGGTGACTTTTCCGGGCCACAATACATTTGATTCTCCATGCATCATCCGAGATATATAAGGATATATATCTTTATATTGACTGATAGGCACAGCCTGACTAAAGTCTTCGGCAGTTCTTATATCAGAATAACCATATTTTTTTCCCCACTTTGTATTTGTACTGATTTTAATCAATTCCTGAAAAAGAATATGTTGAACCTGAAGTGGGTAGTCGGTATATCGTTTTATATGCGGAATACGCTGACGTATATACCAGCTAAACATAGAATTGAATACTCTCATATGCTTATACTTTGTAACTCCAATACCAAATTACAAAACATGTCATGAAAGTTCTACTTGATAGAAGTATTTTTTATATTAATAAACTGTAAACGGCTGGTTTTTAGGTAACACCTTATTGTTTGAAAACTTCTATGGATTTCTGTTTTACAACAAGATCAGTAAATTTACCTTTAAAGCGAGTAGCACGTACCATATGATTGTCGATCCAGTGATAATTTCCTCCACGAGGTTTACCCATAAGCAAACTGTGGTATTTGAATCCATGTTTTTTCAGCCACTCTTCGGTAACGTCACGGTGTGCTTCTGTTCGGGATGTAAAGAAGCATATCTGGTGTCCTTCATCATACCATTTATTGAGAATTTCCAGTGCATCTGGATAAGGGTCTACAGTACCCATACGTTCGGGCTGTTCATTAGGAACATCGTCGCATACAGTGCCATCAATATCGATTAGGTAATTCTTAATACCTTCGGGCAATACAGGGCTAACCAGTTCACCTTTTTCGTTGAATGTTTCTTTTAAATCTTTATTCTTGTTCGTTTCCATTTTGATATTTTTAAGCCGCAAAGGTATATAACGTAACTTTAAAACGTAAATTATTTTCCTGCAATAAATTGATAAAGTTGTTGAATGGGTTCAACAATAGCAGCGCCCAAAAATGACCAGAAGACCACACCGCCGATCATAAAAACCAATACTCTCTTTTTATCTCTGTAAATAGATGCTGCTATCATGGCACCCACAGGAACAGAAATAATAGGAGGGGTAATAAGCGCTAAGCCATATAAACCAAAACGCTGTTTTATCTTTACGATGAAACGGTTCATTTTGGTGAACTTACGAGGCTTTTTATTTCTGCTTTCAAGATATTTTACATACAAGTTCTTGACACCTCTGGCTGAATATACAAAGAAGATGATACCCAGAGTACCACCTATAAATGTGTACAAAACCACTTCAAGGTAATTGAAGCCCGCCACATAGCCAGCAGGAATACCGACTAAGGTATGTTTAAAGGCACTGGTGATTGCAACTGCAATAGCTTTAAATAATTCTTCCACTATTTTCCTATTGTGGCATATTGAAATACGCCTTTGGTTATTAATAAATGAGGAGGAAATAAAGTGATTTCCTCCTCATTTATTAAGGGCGTATTAAATATATACGCCACTACTGGTTGATTAAATCGCTGATAACGTTTAATGCTTCATCCAGATAAATATCTTTCTTGATGCTTTTATGCCATTCTTCTACTCTGGCAATTTGTGCTGAATCCGCTTCTACTGTACGAACAAAGAAGTCGGGGGTGCTAACTTCCAAGCCAGGTATTTCCTCATCGGTCAATTCTTCGTATTTTTCAAATCTATCGTCCGATGCTTTTTCTTCTGCTCTGTATTTTTTTAAATTCAGATTTTCATTCGGATTATCACGTTCTGTCTTGAGCAATTTTGCACGCTCATCAATTAATCTGAAAGTTTCACTATTCTCAACACGAGAACGACTCAATTGTTTGATTTTTTCTATATTACCTATAGATGTACTTGTGCTGTAATCAACAGGCTCAATTTCATCCCATACCATAGGGAAGTCATGTTCTTTCTCACCTGTATCAATATAATTATAGCTGTAAGGCAATACAATATCCGGTTCTACACCTTTCAATTGAGTAGCACCACCATTGATACGATAGAATTTCTGAACAGTCATTTTCACAGAGCCTAAGGGACGCATGTTTGATAAAGTGGCAGGTAGAGTCCTGTCAAGGTTGATAAAACGCTGTACTGTACCCTTGCCAAAAGTGGAATTACCTCCAATAATAATCGCACGTTCATAATCTTGTAAAGCCGCTGCCAATATCTCAGAAGCTGAAGCACTACCCGAATTGACCATCACTACAAGCGGACCATCATAAGTCACCTTAGGGTTTTTATCTTTTAGTACTCTTGGATCGTCATCTTTGCCTTTCACCTGAACGATAGGTCCTTTTTCAATAAACAAACCAGACATATCGACTACTTCATTCAGAGAGCCACCTCCATTATTTCTAAGGTCAAGAATAATTCCTGAAACTTGCTCGCTTTTCAGTCCTTCCAGTTCTTTACGAATATCTTCAGCACAGTTCCGTCCACCTGTTTTGGTGAAATCAGCATAAAATTTAGGCAGATAGATAAGTCCGACTTTCCCATTTATTTTATCGCTTTCTATAACACTGGATTTAGCATAAGACTCTTCCAGAATTACAATATCACGAATGATAGGAATGACTGTAGTATTACCATCCAATTTCTTTACAGTCAGGCGAACTTCTGTTCCTTTTTTACCACGAATGAGTTTGACGGCATCATCTAGGCGCATGCCTACGACATCTACGGGGTCTTCCTCTCCCTGCGCTACTTTCAGAATAACATCATTGGCTTCGAGTTCTTTTTGTCTCCATGATGCACTACCAGGCACGATGCGAATCACTTTAATGTCGCCGTCTTCTTCACGTAATTGGGCACCAATACCTTCTAAGCGTCCGGAAATGCTGATATCGAAAGTTTCTTTATCGGCAGGTGCAAAATAATTGGTATGTGGATCAAATGCAGAAGTTACTGCATTGAGGTAAGTTGCTATATAATCACGATGTTCCTGCTCAGATAATCTTTTGAACCAACGATCGTGGACTTTTAGTTGTTCCTTGCGGGCATCTTCCTCCAATTCCTCAAAACTCATGCTCAGTATATCTTTATCATCTTCCTTTTTTTCTTCTTTCTCCTCTTCTTCTCCTGATTCAGCTTTTTTCTTTGCTTCTTCCTGTTTTTCAAGGTTATTTGTAATATCAACCATTGTACGGTATTTGAGTACCTTACGCCAACGGTCTTTCAATTCTGCTTCATCTTTGGCAACATCAAGTTCCTCCTCATCAAATTCGATCATTTCATCTTTGGTGAAGTCAAAAGGTTCTGCCAATATTTCTTTATAGTATTGTTCAATCAGAGCAGTACGTTTTTTTAATAAACTAACGGACAGATTGAAGAATTCAAATTCACTGGCACTGACTTCATTATCGATTTTATCTTTATATGGAGCCATTTGAGCAATATCATCAACAGTGAAAAAGCGCTTTGAACCGTCAATATCGTCCAGGTAAAGATCATATACACGCTCTGAATAAGCATCGTCGATCTCTAGTGGTGCATAATGCAAATGTTGCATCCCATTGAGAATGGATTGAATTAGTACTTCGTCTTTTTCTCCATTACCTTTGATCTGAAATGCCCAGATACCTAACAAAACAGTAATAGAAAGTAAAAATAAGAGTAGCCCCTTTTTCATAAATTTATGATATTTGGATGATTATTAACATTCAGTTAATAAAGATACGTTGATTTTGCAAAATAGTTGTATCTGTTAATAACTTGATTGTGGTTTAACACAAGTTTAACGACAGTTTTCAAGATAAGGTTTTAATCACATTACTTCAATAGCAAATTTCAGACCATCCAATAAATTTAATACAATACGAAGTATTGTCAATACTAAAGTGCCATTTGAAAACGTTTTAGGTGATGTAGTGTTTTCAAACTTGACCAGTATTTATAATTGTAGTACATTTATAATTATTCAATAAACTCATTACTAATTAGTAAATTATACTATGAAACATTTCCAAACTATTTTGTTGCTAGCGCTTACTATCGGAACAATAACCATTTACAGTTGTAAAGATGATGAGACAGCTCCAGTTACTCCGCCAGAAGAATTGCTTATTGGAATTTGGCAAACTATTGAATTAAGAGAAGATGGAATTACGCTTAATATGGATGGTTATCGTGTATTGGAGTTCAGAGAAGATAGTACAGCAACCATTACCAGTTTTGAAAGTGATGGAACAGAAGATGAGTCCATAGAAGATACCTGGGCATTAGAAAATGATGAACTTATCAGTTTTGGTTTATCTGATGATCTGGACTTAATCAGTGTTACAGACGATTCATTAAAAATTGAATACAATGGCATAGATCTTCTTACTGGCGGCTTAGTTCGTCTTGGCGAAGATTTTCTGCGTCAGTAATTAAAAATTCAGAGGTGTTCGACTAAGGTAGGGTATAGTCGCAAGGCGATTTAATATCCAAAATCTACCCTTTGAAAGGAGAAATTCGCCTTGCGACTTTGTGTTTACATGTGCCCTACATTAGTCGAACACTTACTTAAAATTCGGGATGTCTCATATTTACTAACGGCATTTGCCCTGTTCCCATTTGGTGACTCCTGCACGTGTGGCATAACATTCATTATCATAAGTATTACCATCACAGCCACAGACGGGCTTATAAATTTTGACACAAGCAGCCGTTGGGTCTATTTTACTTTCGTCAATACAGTCAGAAGTGTCTCCATTCGTTCTGCATTTTCCTTCTTTCCATTTGGTGACACCTGCACGTTCGGCAGTGCATGAATTATCGTAAGTTTTTCCATCACAGCCACAAACTGGTTTGATCGGCGCCCGGCAAGGCGTTGGATTTATTTTATTGCGGTCTATACAGGCTGAAGTCTCACATTTACCTTGCTCCCAAGTGTTGAGTCCGGCTTTTTTAGCTTCGCATGAATTGCTATAAGTTTTACCATCACAACCACAAACTGGCTTGTATTCACGCGTACATGGCATATCAGGGCGGATACGACTTTCCTCAATACATTGCTCCTCCTGGTCGCTTTCGCATCTGCCTTTTTCCCAGGATGTTAGACCTGCATTAATAGCACGACATTCATTTGGATAGGTCTTACCATCGCAACCACAAACTGGCATATAAATTTCAGGACAAAAGGCGTCTGTGTTAATTTTACTTTGATCAATACATTTATCATCTTTTGTACCATAATTGCCCTTACTGTCTTCGTTGCCAGTAGGAATACAACTCGCCACCAGCAGGATTACTGCTAAGCAGGCAAGTGTTAGTTGAGTGATTTTTTTCATAATTATAGAATTGTAAATGTTGTTTAGTTAATGCTGCAATATTACCCATAATGTAAGACTTGTTCTTTGAAAACATGTCATTTGTTGTTAATTTTTTTTGAATGGAAGCCAGTACAGGGAACATTATCAAAAGTGTTTCTTACATTTGTTAAGAATCATGCCAAATAAGTATAATTATGGAACTTTTTAAATACATTATTGTAATAAGTATGCTGGCAGGTTTTATGTTTTCCTGTACACAGGATAAAACAGCAAACCAGCAGAAAAACACCAATTCACCCGCTGCCACTACTGCTTCGGTATTACCGGATTTTAGTACATCAACAGATACTATTCCTATGGCAGAAAAAATATTGCATGAATGGAAAATAGTTAGTTATACACTAGGCGGCAAGGAGCTTCCTATGGAACGTTACAAAGGAGCAACTATTGAGTTTACAGCTGAAGGGCGCATTAAAAACTCACTAAGAAACCGTGAAGAGAGGTACCGAATAGAGGGCGACCAACTTATTTATCCTAATATGCCCGATAAACAGGCCACACTTGAAGATATAGGGAGTGGGCAGATAGCAGTATTGGCAAAGGATAAAAAAGGTGTTTTGGCCAGAATGGTCTTAGAACGTACCAAAAAATAACCTCTCCAAATAAATAGAATAATGAAAAAGATTTCAGGGCTACTATTGCTAATAGGCTTGATCGCTGCTTGTGCAGGAGAACCTAAAAAAGATCACAAACAAGATATTCAAGGGAAATGGGAATTGTATTCTGCCGAACGTGATGGTAAAGATATTCCTACGCTCGAAGGGGTGTTTTTTCGTTTTAATGACGACCAGATGGAAAGTAACTTCCCTATACAGTCTAAGCTACCTTATACTATAAAAGTAGCTGTAGAAGGGGAAACAATCAAAACACTGAATACGCCTGAGACGGTATTTAATATCATGCCGGAAGACTATAAGGATACTCTACAACTTTCAGCAAATATCAGAAATAGCGAATTTGTTTTGCTACTAAGAAGGGGTGAATAAAGTCTACTATACGCCATATTCTGTCATTACTTTGCCCAGTTTTTCTTCGATCTCAGCTTCAGAGAAGCCGTATTGCTCTAGCGAGTAACTGTGTTTGCTTCGGTATTTCCGGGTTTTATTCGTTTCTTTTATAAGGTTTTGCTCAAATGTTGGGGATAAGTTCATACCAAAATGAGCATAAACATTTTTGACGCTTTGCAGAGGATCGGCAACCAAATCAGCATAAGGAACAATTAAGAAGTTTTCAGGCTTGAAGCGTCCTTTTTCCTGATGAAAATAAGTGTAAAAATCAATGGCAATTTGTCCTAAGGCACGAAATTCGGGACCTTGTTCTGGTAGTTTTGGTGCTATGATTTTCCAGGTGGCACTAAACATACTGATAAACGATGGAACTGCTTTTTTGGGATCTCGAATCAGATAGACAATACGGGCATCCGGGAAAATATCCAGTATTGTATTTAACCGTCCGGTCGTGATCACATTTTTAGATAATAAAGTCTTTCCTTTCCCTTCTGCATACATAAAACGTTTCATCGAACTACGATAATAATTGCGTATTCTTTGCCGCTGCCGTTCGGGCATTTCATCTACCAGTGTCAGGTATTTAAAATGCTGCATATACGGGCATATCAGACAAATAGCAATGCTCAATAAAGGAAAAATATAAATACCTTCATCTTCTTCACTTTGATTAAAACCTGTAGGATGGATGTCTTGCCAGCCTTTAAAAAACCAACTATCTATCCAGTCAAAAAAGCGGCGAAACGGCCTGCCAATACGTCGATCTATCCATGAAATTCCTTTGACTATTTTGTAAAATGTAATAGAAGAAATAATGGTGTGATAAAGCAACATATATACATAACGCTCTTCGTCTAAACAAAGTAAGCGATGCATGTAGGTCGTCCCGCTACGGGGATTGCTGACAATAAAAACTGGCTGACTAATATCCGTTTTGCGATAGCCAAAAAATAGCATTTCATCCAGTAAACGAAAGATAAGCAGGAGAGGAACAATAATGAGAAAGGCTAGCACAAATAGTAGCGTAGCGATTAATTGCCTGAAACTGAAATACTTGAAACAGTTCAGGTAGATAATCTTAAAAAAAGTCTTTAAATGGATATAAATTACGGACGACATAAAAAGCTTCTATTTGACAAACATTCGACCACAAAAGCTGCTAAAATAGTAAAAGCCTGTCTATTTTTGTAATGGCTATAATAATTAAGAATAGTGTAAATGAGTTTCAGATTCAAACAATTTACCCTTCATCACGACCAATGCCTGATGAAAGTCGGTACGGATGGTATTTTGGTCGGCGCCTGGGCAAATGCACAAAATTGTCGCTTTGCCCTCGACATCGGTACTGGCTGCGGACTGATAGCCCTGATGTTGGCACAACGCTTTCCAAAACTATATCTCCATGCTGTAGAAACTCATATCTCCTCTGCCCGCCAAGCCCGGAAAAATGTCAGTATTTCACCGTTTTCAGAACGTATTCAGGTCATCCAGGATACTATTCAGGCTTACGCCCAATATGCTGACCAGTCTTATGACCTAATTGTCAGTAATCCGCCTTTTTTTAATACTGGCTTACGCCGAAATACTGCCCGACATACCGATAAACTGCCTTATACAGACTTATTGAACTGTGCTAAAAAGCTATTAAGCCCAGAAGGACTGTTTTGCCTGATTTTGCCCCTCGAAGAGGGCTTGCAATTTATCGAGCTTGCCAAAGATGAAGGTTTTTTTCTGTGTGAAAAGACCATTGTTTGTCCAAAAGCTTCCAAGAAAGCAGATCGGCTTTTACTGGCTTTTTCTTTCAGATGCAAAATAAAACATATAACTAAAAATTTGATTATCAGAAAAGAAAATGGAGTATATACTGAAATATATAAAAAACTAACAGAGACATTTTATTTATAGCTCATAATATGTCACTAAAAAAGGACACAGGACACTTTGAAATCTCATTAAATTATAGCTTCTTTATAATATATAAAATATTAATCTAACAGATATTTATATTTTTTACCTTTTTGCTTTTCAGCTTTACTTAATACACTAAACCTTCTGAATGATGAATAATTTAAAAATTACTTTGCTGACTCTATTGATTTGTGCTTTTGCTCAAAACATAGACGCTCAGTCCTTGTGGCAAACTATTGAAACCTCAAGAATACCAGAGAAAGGAACTCGCTATATCGTTCCTGATGAGTTTAAAACTTACACGTTGAATGAAGAGCAGTTAGCGCCAGTTCTGGCCACTGCACCGCTGCAAAATACAAGAGCAGCTTCATCGGAAGAGGTCTTTTTTTCTATGCCTATGCCAGATGGTAGAATGAAAAACTTTCAGATCATTAATTCTCCGGTGATGGCTCCGGGGCTGGCAGCCCGATACCCCGAAATACAAACCTATTCGGGCTTTGATGTTGATAATCCGGCAAATACAGTCCGGTTCGATCTTACGCCTGCCGGGTTTCATGCTATGATCTTTACGGAGGAATTTGGGACTGTTTATATCGATCCTTATTTTTTCGGAGAGAAAGGCTATTATATCGTTTACAGAAAAAGAGATTTCCGCCCGGCAAGCCCCAAAAACTTTGTGTGTGATGTAGTAGGAGAGCCTGTGGATATAAGCAAATTTGAACCTGATGGAAGAATGGCAGAAGTCCTACTTGGAGATTGTACTATGAGAACCTATAGGTTTGCAGTTGCGGCAACGGGGGAGTATACCACTTTTCATGGCGGTACTGTAGCGCAGGCATTGGCAGCACAGGTTACGACAATGAATAGAGTGAACGGCGTATACATGAGAGATATGGCTGTTTTTATGGAGCTTGTCGCCAATAATGATGTCATTATTTATACAGATGCAAATAGCGACCCTTATACAAATGGCAACCCAGGTTCCATGATTAATGAAGTACAAACAGATATTGATAATAATATCGGTAGTGGTAATTATGATGTCGGTCACGTTTTTGGTACCAATAGCGGAGGTTTAGCAGGACTAGGTGTGATTTGTTCAGGAAGTAAAGCGAGAGGGGTGACAGGAAGCGGGTCACCTGTTGGAGATCCTTTTGATATTGATTATGTAGCTCACGAACTGGGGCATCAGTTTGGTTGTAATCATACCTTTAATAATTCCTGTGGCGGAAATCGGAGCAATAGCACCGCATATGAGCCTGGTAGTGGAAGTACCATAATGGCTTATGCCGGTATTTGTCCGCCTAATATACAATCGAATAGCGACGATCATTTTCATGTGATTAGTTTACAGGAAATGAGTGCAGAAATTCTAAGTACTTCCTGCCCAACACTGACGCCGCTTGCCAATACGCCACCAACTATAAATAATGTACCAACAGGCTTAACTATTCCCGGTGCGACTCCTTTTGAGTTGACTGCTGATGCAAGTGATGTAGATGGGAATACATTATCGTATTGCTGGGAACAAATGGACAGAGAAATTTCTACGCAATCACCAGTCTCTACTTCTACTGATGGCCCTAATTTTCGTTCCAATCCGCCTGTGACCAGCCCGACCCGCTATTTCCCAAATCTACCGGATGTATTAGCTGGCAATAGCCCCACCTGGGAAGTATTGGCTACTGTAGACAGGGTATTTAATTTTAGGGTAACCGTAAGAGATAATGCCGATGGTGGCGGTTGTTCTGTTTATGAAGAATCCACCATTAATGTGGATGGCGATTCAGGGCCTTTCCTGGTTCAGAACCCTGATGCTACAGGTATTACCTGGAATGGGAATTCAAACACCACAGTAAGCTGGGATGTAGCAGGAACCGATAATGCCCCCGTAAGTTGTGCCAATGTTGATATATTATTATCTACTGATGGCGGCTTGACTTACCCTGTTACATTGGCAACAAATACACCAAATGACGGGAATCAAAGTATATTAGTACCCAATACAGCAACAACAACTGCCAGAGTGAAAGTGGTCTGTTCTGACAATGTTTTCTATGATGTTTCCAATAATAATTTTACCATAGTGGTCAGTGCTAATCCTGATTATGCTCTGGAAGCCGTACCCGCCACCTTGAGTTCATGTAATTCAGCCGGAAGTACCTACAGCATTAATGTATCCTCCATATTAGGCTTTTCCGATCCGGTCAATCTATCTCTTGCCAGTCTGCCTGCTGGGCTTTCCGGGACATTTAGTCCAAATCCTGTGAATCCGGGAAGTTCTTCTACATTGACTTTATCAGGAAGCATAGGCACAGGATCCTATAATTTTGATGTAGTTGGGAATAGTACAACAGGCACAAAGACGCTGTCAGTCACACTTGAAGTGACTGCACCTGCTCCAGTGGTATTGAGTACACCGCCCAACCAGACTACAGGAGTTTCGCTGAGTGAAGTATTTGAATGGGTAGCTTCACTGGGAAGTGGGGTTACATACGATTTTCAATTGGATGATAACCCGGATTTTAGTAGTCCAGTTGTCAATCAGACGGGGCTGACAACTAATTCATACACTGCAACAGGACTTAGTTCTGGCACGAATTATTACTGGAGAGTTCGAGCTTCTAATAATTGTGGAGGCGGCCCATATTCCCAGGTATTTAGCTTTCAGACGGCGCTTTGTCAGGTATTCAGCAGCACAGATATACCACTGAATATTCCTGCGGATCAGGTTACAACAGTTTCCTCTACCCTTACTATATCGGGATTGGATGCTATCACTGATATAAATATAGTTGAGTTGTCGGGTACGCATACCTGGATAAATGATATGGTTGTAAATCTTGTGAGTCCGACCGGAACGGATGTAAGCCTGTGGTCTCAGGTATGTGGTAATGAAAATAATTTTGATGTAAAGTTTGACGATGCTGCCGCAAATAGTAATTTGCCCTGTCCACCTGTTGACGGTCAGTTTTATCAGCCTAATGGCTCATTAGCTGACTTTAATGGGGAAGACCCCAATGGAACCTGGACATTAAATGTAGGAGATGTATATCCTGAAGATGGTGGAGCTGTGCAAGCCTGGGCAATAGAAGTATGTACTTCTGCTCCCGCAGTGCCATGCCCTGTAGACCTGGTACTTTCTAATGTGCAAAATGCTGGTACTAGCTTAGAAGAAGTACTAAATAGCATTATTTCTTCAGCAACCATTACAGGAAATGCTGAGGTAGAATATAGTGCGGGTGCTTTAATTCACCTGACCAATGGATTCTCGGTTGAGGCTGGAGCATCAATGGATGCCTATATCCTTGGCTGTGATATACCTTCTGCCAAAGCGGAAGAATAATAATATTTTCACGTTCCTAATCCCACGAGTGACTGGGATTAGGAACGTGAAAAATCATAACCTTTCCTTCAAATACTTCAATACAATTTCATTCGCCTCTGTAGCTGCTTTTTCCTGATAACGTGGGCTACTTGGGTTGGCAAAAGCATGATCAGCCTCAAAAGAATGTAAGAATAATTTCTTCTTGGTGGCTTTCATCAATGCTTTAAAATCATCGGCTACTTCTTCATTAATCCATTTATCTTCCGTGGCAAAAATACCAAGTACATCCGTTTTCAAAGGAGCAATTTCTTTAGCTTTTTTGACAGGCATGCCATAGTATATTACACAGGCTTTTGCTCTGTCTTCTGCCATGATACTGGTTTTCAAAGACCAGCCACCGCCAAAACACCAGCCTATAGTACCGATTTCGGCATTTTTACCAGCAAGCGTAAACGCACCATTGACAATAGCTAGCGCTCGCTCTTCCTTGACTTCTTTCATAAAACGGGAAGCATCATCAGGGTTGTCGGCTACATTGCCATCATACATATCCAGTGCGATAACATTAACACCATCAAGTGTATCGGCATAGCGATCAGCTTCCTGACGGATGTGGTTGTTCAAGCCCCACCATTCATGAATAACAAAGAGAAATTTATTGGAAGGTGTTTTGGATTCGACAAAATAAGCATTGGCTTTTTGCCCGTCTTCAGTAGGGTAGCTCATCATTTTACCTTTCAGGTCGGGCAATATATCTTCAGGCGATTCATGAGCATCCTGAAATTTTTTGTCCTCACTAAAATCGCTCATGTCTTTATTGTTTTGAGCCGGATTTCCGCAGGCAATCATCCCAAGAATGAAAATAAGTAAGTAGATTCTTTGTAGCATGTTTTTGATTTTTGGTAAATATAGGATTTATTTGAAAGCATCCAGAATGTTTTGTTCCCTTCAAAACTAATCTCTAAGCCATTTTCAACTTTTATAATGATTCAATGTCTTGGAATTAAATATTCTTTTTCTAGTCCAGTGTTTTTGTAGCCCATTTGCAGATTTAGCTGTTTGGAACCAATGTTTTTGGAATGTATCTGCGTTTTGATGGTTTTCAATTTTGGGAAATCTTCAGTCAATTTTATAAACATAGCTGCTTTTAGCCATGTTCCGATCCCTCTCCCTCTGTATTCTTCCAATACCCCTGTCATATATTGATACATTGTTTCAGGATGTCTTTTATGAATGGAGACATTTGTTTTGGCAATTAATTGAGAGCCATCAAATACCAAATATCTGCAAGAACACAAGTCTTGTTTTCTATTCTGAACCTGTCTTGCTTTTATCGTGGCGGGGTTGATCTGAAAATCATTAATCAGAGAATCATTTGGCATATCGCCTATAAATTGGTTGAAAACCTTGCAGTATTCTTCCAGTAATTCATCAGGAATATCTTCATAATGTTGTAGTGTATACTGCTTGAATTTTTCTGAATAGTCATTATACCATTGTTCAATGAGATCTGTTTTGGCCTCAGCTATATCCAGTTCAAATAACTCTCTGCTATCTGCTATTTTTGCCTGAAGCGTCTTTTCAAGAAAATCATCGTATTGGCCATTAACGGATTTGATGACCAGCGCATTTGAAAGCACATCATATTCCTGAAAGGTCTTGTATACAGCATCAAAAAGCTCAGGATCAAAGTCTTTTATAAGTCCATCCCTGAAATATACATACCTTCTTTTTGCATCATCTTTTAAATGAATTTTAAAAGAGAAAATACCAGCAGATCCATTGGTATCAGATATGGTATAAACACCTATACCTTCATTCAGCCAGGCTAGTGTTCTTTCCTTTAGTTCCATCCAGGAGGAGAAAAATAAGGGTTGCCCTTTCTGCTCGGCACAGTAAGTCCTTATTCTAAAATATTCTTGCCAGTCTTTATCGGTATATGTTTCGCTTATACTGCTTATGGAATATGTGTCAGGCATTGTTTTGTTGGTTTTTATGGATGTAAATGGTGAGTTCTGGATCATTTATCAAGGATCATTTATAATTGCCAACATAATATACAAATGAAGATGTTCAATAATAAAAGGTAAATGACAAAAAAAGCACCTGCCAAAACTGACAGGTGCTTTTTACTTAGTTGCGGAGGATTCCGATAGTTATCGGAATGAACCTACGACTGTTGTTGCGGAGGCAGGACTTGAACCTACGACCTTCGGGTTATGCTTACCACTATAGCTTTCGCTA
>JAHDFX010000311.1 GCA_020627965.1 Saprospiraceae bacterium
TAAATCTATTTCAGTCCTTATTTTCTAACTGTAAAGTTTTTTCAGGACGATGCAGAAAGAGCAACGTTGCTGCACAGAAGAACAACATTGCTGCTCAGAAGAGCAACGTTGCTGCTCGGAAGAGCAACGTTGCTGCACAGAAGAACAACATTGCTGCTCGAAAGAGCAAAATTGCTGCACAGAAGAGCAACGTTGCTGCTCGAAAGAGCAAAAGAGCAACGATTCTAAGTTAGACTGGTGTGGCTAATACATTTTTTGGTGTGTTTATTTTGTTGAGTGCATTATTTATGTCAGAGATCAAATCTTCATAATTTTCGACACCAACCGATAAACGAATAAGCCCTGAAGTAATTCCAATTTTTGCCTTCAAATCTGGACATAAACCGGTATGTGTCATGGTTGCAGGATGTTGAATCAGGCTTTCGGTACTGCCCAGACTAACAGCTAGTTTTATTAACTTTAACTGATTCAGAAATTGAAATGCTTCTTTTTCTCCTCCTTTTATTTCAAATGCGATCATAGCACCAGGAGAGGTGTATTGCCTTTTATAAACCTCATAGCTCTTTGATGACTTATCCAGGCAACCCAGATAATGTACCTTTGAAATATTAGGATGCTGTGTCAGAAAATGAGCAATTTCCTGTGCATTTTTAGCTTGTTGTTCCATCCTTACTTTCAATGTCTCCAAACTTCTTAACAAGAGCCAACAAGTATGTGGACTTGCCATATTTCCAAGGAAGGTTCTTAATGTCTTAACTCTTCCGATAACTTCTGTGTTGCCCAAAACAGCGCCTGCGATCAGATCACTATGCCCGCCTATATACTTAGTTGCTGAATAAATAACCAGATCTGCTCCTAATTGAAGTGGGTGAGACCAGAGTGGTCCCATGTAGGTATTGTCTGTAGCAAGGTGAACAGATTGTTCGGGTGTTTCAAAATAATCGGCAATCTCTCTGCACATTTCGATGTCAATCAGCTCATTGGTCGGATTGGCTGGTGTCTCAATATATACAAGAGATAATTTATGAGCTTTACCAGAATCTTCGACCATTTTTATGATCTCTTCTTTACTTTGGTCAGGTCGGAAACCAATAGATTCTACACCTATATTTTTTAAGAAATGATTAATGAAATGATCTGTTCCGCCATACACAGGTAAGCTATAAAGTAATAAATTGCCTGGCTTTAAAAATTCCAGAAGGACAGTACTAATTGCAGACATACCACTTTCAAAAACGGCACATTTTTCTGCTTTATCCCAAAGGCAGAGCCGGTCTTCCAAAATTTCGAGGTTAGGATTATTGATTCGACTATAAATAAGTCCTAGTTCTTCATTTTTCTTTTTTGCCCTCAAACCATAAGCAATCTCAAAAAATGCTTTACCTTCTTCTGCTGTTTTAAACACAAAAGTAGAAGTTTGAAATATTGGAGGCTTTACGGCACCTTCAGATAGCTCAGGTTTATAGCCATAAGTCATCATTAAACTTTCCGGGTGAATTGCTGATTTCATATTACTATTTTTTAAGACCTTATCGTTCTAAATAATGGTACAAAGTTAAACCGTATAGGAATAAAAGTCTATATTGTGGCTGCTAGGCAGTGATAATTCCTTAAATAGATAAATTTGTAGGAATATATTGGCTGTTTGCGGTTTTAATTCCTCATGAAAAGGAAAATTTCCTATGGTAAAATTGGATGCTACAGATAAACGATTGTTAGAATTGCTGCAAAAAGATTCGGACATTAACATAAAAGAACTGGGAACTCGGCTAAATCTGACCAAAACTCCCATATACGAACGGATAAAAAGGTATGTGCGTGAAGGAATCATTAAAAAATATGTTGCCATCTTAGATTCTTCCAAGATTGAAAAATCAATGGTTGTCTTTTGTTCCGTTTCGCTTGAAAGCCAGAAATTGGAAGGGATAGAAACTTTTAAAAAGGCAATTGGAGATATTCCAGAAGTAATAGAATGTTATTTGATGGGCGGTGCCAATGATTTTTTATTGAAAGTCATTGTAAAAGACTTGCAGGCTTATCATCAATTTTCGTCTGGCAAACTGGCCGCTTTACCGAATGTTTCTCAAATTAGAAGCACTTTTGTATTAGAAGAAGTAAAACGTTCTACTGTGATTCCTTTATTTTGATTTCATAAAACCAAGGCTATCCATCCCCGCCTCGATTTTCATCTTTTTCAGGATGTTTGCCGAATGTTGCAGCCACGATTCATACAACGAAATATTGTTCTTGTGAGCCAATGCCCAGGCACTAATCAAGACCAAACGATAATTGGGCGGAATAGAGAAATAGCCTTCAGGTAATAAGGAGACTATAAAATCTTTCATTTGTCGTGGCAAGAAATAATTTTCCAGACGTTTCATTTTTCTTACCCATTCCAATTCTTGAATAAATTCATTTTCAATACTTTGTATTTTTTTGACTGAACGCTCAAAAGACCGACAAAGACTTTTAACAAGTTGATAATTTTCAAGGTTGAAATGTGCCATAATTTCCATCATACGCATATTGACCAGGCGTTGACGAACAGATTGATCTACATTTTTTTGTTCAAAAACACGATCTATCCATACCAGACATTCCTGCATATCTGTCTTTAAAAAATAATATAAAGCCAGACTTTCATACATCCAAATATGGTAATAAGCTACATTATTTGCTAATAAATGATCCAAATCTGGAAGTAATGCCAGTATATGTTTTTCTAAGTCTTCTGTTTTTCCACGATATAGTAAAATGCGAAATTCCAGATACCTTTTTAGTAGATCGCATCTGTGTGCCAGGCTCTTTTTCTCCGCACGGATCACGTCAAATTCTGGTAACCAATATTCTGCTTCATCAAAAAAGCACAATTCAACAGCTTTAACCGTGTGGTTTTTTAGTGTCGTCAGATCAGCATCGAGGCTATATTGTAAGACTTTAGGTAAATTTCGGCGTACTTTGAGGTATTTATGAGAAGCCTGGAGCGACTTAATCGGTTGGTCGATAAGGTAATATAGCCGTTGTTCTGCATTCAGGTAAAACAACTTAAATACTGTACTTCCTTCATTTAGATGAGTTCGTAAATCTCTCAATTGTAGTTCAAAATCGTCGGTTTCTTTGAGAAATATCTTATTAGGGTTGAGTTCTTTTTCACGCATATATTTTGCCATCCGATTGTTTAGGTCAAAAACAGCAAGCTCGCTTTGCAGGCGAGATAAATGAATAGCTCTTTCTCCGTTAATGGTACTTAATTGTTCTAATTCATTTTTTTGCATTTGGAGTACCGTCAAATTATACTCAAAAGAACCCAGTAAATACAGATAAAAACCATATTCGCGTTCTTCCATAAATTTTCGGGCGCGTTTTACCTGCTTGGTACATTGAGTAAAAAGACGTTTTTTGAATAAAACCCTTATCTCTCCAAGCATTTGCTCGGCTTTTAGGCGATCATCTTTTTTAGCATGAAAATTTACCAAACTATTCAATAATAGACCGTACAGATAATTAAGGGAGACCGATAAATGCTTCACGAATTTTTCTTCTTTGAACTTTCTTTTCAATTTCCCCTCATCATAATTTGCCATTTTATCCAGCTCACTAAAAAGCTTCAAATATACGGTGTCTCCTTTTCCTGATTCATGAGAAATATATCGCTTGAAATGAATTTTCTCAGCTTTATCAAGAGATTGGATCAATTCATAACATGCAGGTATACTTGCCATACTTTTTTAAATTTAAAATTATCTACTTTTCTGATTATCAAATATTTAAATTAACATTGCCTGTGTTTGCTTTCTTAAAAAACAAAAAATATTTGATTTTTTCAAAATGTGTGTTACTTTTTTAAAAATCGTTTAACTTAAGATTATGGTTATCATGCTTTTAAAGTCTAAATTATTCATTTATTCTTTTTAATTTATTTTTTTGCTGGTCAGCGGGGCTTTAGTCATATTTGTAATTTTGTAAATGTATTCGGGTGCAAATATTTAATCAAAATTAAATCAAAGAAAAATGAATTTATCAAAAAAAATAATGACTTTATTGGCAGCTATATTATTCCTGTTTATTAATGGTCTATATGCACAGCCAACGACAACCGCTACGTTTGCCAATCCTAACTCAACTAATCAATCTCTAGTTATTACATCAGGTGCTACAACTATTCATTTCAACAAATTAGCCTTAAGAGTTGGTAAAAACGTACAAAAACTGGATAGAAACACCTCTGTCGAAATTGTAAAAAGCAGAACAGGGAAAATACTTAGTGTAAAAACCAAAAAAGCAGGTTCGGAGGCATGGAGTAATAATGTATTCGCTAACCCAGGTGGCGACGGTAGCCAGGAGTTCAAATGCAATACAGATGTATGTATCTGTTCCGGTCTTTGGGATTGTATTGATATGGCATACCATGTATGTAGTGATAATGCTAGTCCTGTATGCTACGATGATGACGGCGGACTACACTGCAGTTGTGTTCGAGATTAATTTATTGGCATGAGATTTATGTAGCAAAGGAGCTTTTCGCTTAGTGTGCTCTGCGCTATACTCACTTTGTGTTCTTAGTAAGTGGGTGGACGTAACTAAGCGACACTTTAATTAAGGTTAAATAGCTGATAATCAATCGTGTAAAACCTGACTCCTGACCCCTCAATTCTGCCCCCTCACTTAATAATAAATAACTAAAAAACAATTTAAAATGAAAACATATCAGAAAATCTTAAGCATTATGTGTTGCATTATGTGGAGCTTTACATTTAGCTATGCACAAGTTTCCGTAAAAAGTGCTAAAATCACTACAGCCAAACCTTTAATGGCATTGAGTACCAATAACTCCGGTGCATGGGTAGCCCGACATGGCATGTCAGGTTCCAAATATCAGCAAGAATTCAATAAATGGACAGGAAAAGGTTATCGTCTTGTGCTGGTAGATGGCTATGAAGTCAATGGTAAAGCTTATTATGCCGCCATTTGGGAAAAAAATCTGGTGGCGCCTGGAAAGCTCATCATGGCATGACAGGCTCACAATATCAAAGCAAATTCAATGAATACACCAGAAAAGGCTATCGTTTGACTTTGGTTAGCGGTTATAATGTAGGTAGTAAAGCCTATTATGCGGCTATTTGGGAGAAGAAATCAGGTAATAGATGGAGAGCCAAACATGGGCTGTCTTCCAAAAATTATCAGGCTGAATTTGATAATATGACCTACCAAAGCTATCGCCCAAAATGGGTAAGCGGATATTCAAATGGAAGTTCATCGAGATATGCTGCCATTTGGGAAAGCACAGGTGCCTGGAAAAGCAGCGACATTAAGCACATTGATAAGACGATCAAAGCTTTTATGGATAAACATAATGTACCTGG
>JAHDFX010000312.1 GCA_020627965.1 Saprospiraceae bacterium
GAATGAGAAGACAATCCACGTGGTAAATTTAAGCCTAAATTATACGAGCTTAATGTTGTTGGGTGATTGAGTGTACCGACATTAGCTACAAATGAAGCCTTACCACTTTCAAATAATTGTTGGACGCCGGACAGGTTTGGGTGTACCCCATATTCTTTACCATCTGGATTCAAGGGGTTGATAGGAAGTATTTCATTCTGTGGAATTGCAGCAACTGTTCTCGCATCTGCATAATCCTGATATTCATCCTGCCCACGTGGAATGAGCATGTTGTATGAATCATTACCTCCATGCAAAAATACCGCTACTAAAGCTTTATAATTATCATTAGCCTGTGTGATGGGGCGATTTGCCGCAGATGCAGCATTTATTAATCCAAGATTGGTTAGACCCGACAAAAATGTAGTTGCATACATACCGGCACAGCCTACACCAACTTGTTTTAGAAAATCTCTTCTGTTTTTATATCTTTTATGCATGAGGAATAATATTATTTCAGTATTAAAAAATCAGATATCATGATAAAGAAAATGACATCTTTGACTGCATCTTCCGGGGAGTAATTTGCTACCTGAGCGGTATATTGAGCAATCGTATTTGAAATTTTATCTCTGGTTTGTTGGGTCAAATTTCCATAGCATAGTAAAATATCCAACCTGTCCATCAAAGCATTGATACCCTGTGTTTCATAGATTAATATTTCGTCAGAGAAATCTAAATATGCCTGATCTTCCCAATTTCCGGTAGGGTAGCTGTAGATGTTAAGTATGGTAACAGAATTGAAGGGATAGTTTTTTATCCAATTTTCAACTATGTTGATATAATTGATGGATGTATTGGTGTTTAAAATTTCAAATTCGGGCGACACGAGTCCGGCTGGTCGAACAATATCAGATTCAGCATAATCAGGTAGAAAGAAATTGAAGACAGAGGGAGCACTATAAAAACCTTGTAATAAGTAGCTCCTTAAAGCCCCGTCGTAAAAATATTTTCTTCCGCTAGGTGTATCCAAATCAAATGCGAGACTAAGTTTAGTTATTCTTTCTAGAGGTTGGATTAATTTTCCGACAGTATTGTTTTGAATACTTAGATCACAATCGCGTGCTTCCGGGTCGAGCAAAATAGATTTTACGACGGCTCCCATATCTCCACGAACTCCTTTTCCGTTATTATTGAATGTCATTGCTACCCGATTTACATATGCCGGGGAAGGGTTGGATTTTACCAATTGCTGGATCATCCTGAAGGCAATAAAAGGGGCGACATTAGGATGGTAAAATAAGGCATCAATGGCATCATTCAAATCCTCTTCAGCGGTTCTTCCTGGTGTTAATACCGTATCATTGACTAACGTTTTTTGTGTTTTGTCATGCCAGGATTCTTCATAGGCTATATCACGATAGTAAGCGTATATGCTTGTATTTGCTGAGAAATAAGTAGTGTCAAGCATAGGTCCGGCTCTAAATCCGGTAAAGACCTTCGCTAATTGCTCAATATCATAATTGTCGTAAGTTGGGATTGTCTTACCTTCAGCGTCTAGTTTTAGAGTTCCGTCATTATTGAGTTCCCAGACACCGATTGAAAATAATTGCATGATCTCTCTTGCATAATTTTCATCAGGAAAGGTTTTTAAGGCATAATCAGCTTGTTTATTGTCGCGAAATGTCAAGTATATGGACATAATATAGCTTTTCGATACCTCGTATAGAATATCCCTGTAATTGCCAAAAGCATTTGTATATAATTTGTCGTAGTGATAGGCATTACCAGAGCCAATATTAAGTCCTTCAGAAGAAGTGACAACTATTTGGTTGAGGGCGAAGGCGACTTTTTGCCTTAGTGCATCATCTTCATCAAAAAGCTTGTCATAGAATGCATACTTAAAATTGCCTGCATTATCAGGATTGGGCATTATGCTTTGCAGGCTGTCATAGAAATAGTGAAAGACTTCATTGGTTTTATCAAAATATGTCGTGTTTATTGGCATATTAATCTGTTCATCCAGCCAATTTTGTACACCAATGGATTGTAGATATTCTACATCTTCCCAATTATGCCCTAGTGTAGCTTGCGCCAAAAACCTTGAAGAAGCTGCTAAATCGGGAAATAACTGCTCCCCTGTTAAACTGTATAAGTCCTTGTCAAGGCTTGCAGTATCACTGCTATTTACCTCAACACCGGCATGATTTCCTGAACCGATATGTTCATAGTCTGACTGTGCAAATCCCTGTAATGTTATACACAGAGCCAGTGAGGTTATATATGATTTTAAATACATCCAGGAAATGTTATTGTTTTGTAGAATCATTTTCATTGTTCAAAATTATACTCATTTCAATTAGCTTATCATCTATCCATTGCACCTCATTAGAGATCCAGTTATTGGTTAGTCAAAGTTTTTATAAAAAAGTGAAGGCTTTGATAGAAATAGTACTATCAATTCCTTAATGGGTAGATATAGTTGTTGAAGAGGACCTAGAAATGTTTTTTGGATTTAAAACTTGGTTGTTGTTTTTATTGCTTTTTTGAATAGCAATCTTTTATACTAGACGTGGAAAATAAATAAAGGTTGTCATGTTAAATATTTTTATTATTTAGGCACTCGCGACGACAGACCATTATTCTCAAACCAGAGTGCTTTATCTGCTCCATTGATATCGCCATCCAGATTGAAATCAGGCATCATATATTGCTGGAAAATACCATTATTACCCAGCCACAAAGTTTTATCAGTTCCTTTTATATCAAAACTAGGGAAATCTGACTGGTCTCCATCAGCAGCAAACATTGCCCAGGTACCCGGCATTATTTCTTTTTGCCCGAAGCTGGTGGCGTCTTTGTAACTGTCTGAAATTTTGAAATCCCAGGTCAGGGCTTTATTCAGTATTTCTGCCTTTTGTGATGACATAATGCCCATATGGTTTCTGTGTTCTATGACAATATAGACGGAGTCCAGCCCATAATTTTCAAGGGCACAGCTTTCCAGGAAGCTTATACTTCCATTTTTGAGCAGTATTCCGGCTGCCCTGCCGACTTCTGTATTTTTGCCAATGCCTGTACGTGTAGAGACCAATACCCAGTCAACCATATCATCATTATAATTGGCACCTGTCCAGTTGATGCCTTCTGTGCCTGAATAAGTCCAGGGAGCTATATTATAAGGCTGTCCGGCTGGAGTAGGCATGGCAAAATTACTAATAGGTGTTTGCCCAGGCAGGAGTCCTCGGAGGGTGTTGAGGTCGGTATGCATTTCGCCCGTAAGGGCATTAAAAGAACCTTCGAGGAAAGCTGAGATATTGAGTTCAATACAGCCTCTTTCCACGACTATATCAACACTAGCCTGATTGCAGAGCGAAACATCAACTGGATTGCCAGGAAGTTCATAATTGACAATAAGCTTAGGGGCTACTGAAGCTCCGCCTTCATAGGTTTCAGGTGTGCGGGTTCCTGCGCCTTCAATGATGAAAGTGATGGCATTGCCGCTTTGCCAGTCTGCCCTGCTGGTAATCTCTTTTATCACAGGTCTAATATCATCACTGGTATAGGTGTTGGTAGCTGTCCATGCAGGGATATTTGACCAGTTGGCAGTGGCAGTCGTTTTTATTTTATTGCTTATCGCAAATGGGCTAACAGGTATCGGCGCGGCATCTCCTGTAGCCTCCGCACTGATGGTTAAAGAAGTCCGCTGGTTATTGCTTTCATCCGCCACAAATTGGAGATAAGCATTGATGATATTTGCATTTTGAGGGATATTGATATTAGTCATTCTGATTGCGACAGCATTAAAAAGTTCTCCATTATCATCCATCATATCGAGGTCTCCGCTACTGGTATTAATGGAGCCATCAGCGGCAAGTTCTTCTACATCGTCGGCACCTGAATTGACTTGTCCTCTAAATGTGTAAGGATGAAAGATATTGATGCTTGCATCATCACAAACTTCATATTCAAAACTGTCGTTGCCAAGAAATCCGGGGTCAGGGGTGTAGGTGAATGTCCCATCAGAATTGATACTTAGTGTGCCGTTATTAGGAGCTGTTATTGGAGCCGTATTCCAGATCAGGTTATCTCCATTGGGATCGCTGTCATTCAGATCAACCAGATCATTTAAGGCTTCATCAAGTGTCGTTGTGAATCCATCATCGAGAGCAATGGGTTGGTCGTTGCAAGAAACAACATTAATTTGCTGATTATAAATTTTAGTACATTCAAAATAATTGGAGACCAATTGAATGTTATAAGTTCCTGGGTTGTTCCATAGTGCATTTACTGTACGTGCATTTAAGCTGGCTGGTGTAGCGCCTTGAATAAACCAATTGGCTTCTATTCTGGGATAAATGCTGTCGATAGTGATCGTGACAGGAAAGCCTGCGCAGATGGTTTGAGGCAGTATGATAATGTTCTCCGGGCAAGGGGTGTTAGGTCTTGCGGGCGTTCCGAAATTGGAGTTGATATTGGAAGAAGCCTCCCAGGAATTACTTAGTAAATTATCGATTTCAGGGGTGATGAGTGATAGGGTTGGCCCATTACCGTCAGGTATAGTGTCCCAGGGCATGTCATCATCGTAAGTCAACTCATCGGAGAGGCATTTATTATTATCAAAAAGGCTGACTCGTTCACCGCCACCACTGAGATTAAAAGCAAAATCGCCGATGTAATCTATTCCATTATTTAAATGAGGAAAAATACCTGAAAATAGGCTGACATCTTCTACTACCACCAAAAACTGATCTGGCTCTAAGACCGTACCGGCTGGTATATGGAAAGTATTTTCACTATCATAAAAACTCCAGCCAGAGAGGTCTACACTACTTGTGCCAGGATTATACAGCTCTATCCAGTCACCGGGATTTGGAGATGCATTAGAGTTGTAATTAATTTCGTTGATGACGATTTCCTGTGTTGAACTGGTACAGGGTGTTGAGTTTTGTGCGCCTGGAGTGCCTCCTGCCGGAGCCGAAGCATGCCAGTTGGCTGGATCGATATTGTCTGTCGGAAGCGGATAATTTAATTCTAAAGAAGGGCCAAAGCCATCTGCCAGTAAAGCCCAGGGCATACCGTCATTATATCTGACCGAATCAAGGATCATTTGTGTTGGATTGAGCAAGACCAAGTTTTCACCATCATTATCTAGTTTACTATCATTCCATTGGAAAACCTGATAGCCATTGCCAGCATATTGCGAAGCATCGGCAGCTATGATAATGTATTCTCCAGGAGCAATAGTGGTTCCACTAGGAAATTCAAAACAGAAGCCAGCGTCAAAAGTATATTTAGTTAAGTCCCAGGCTTTGGAATCTGGATTGTAAAGCTCAATGAATTCCAT
>JAHDFX010000313.1 GCA_020627965.1 Saprospiraceae bacterium
ACGAAAAAATCTTTATTTCCTCTTTCATCCAAACTATTTCAGAATAAAGTCTATTTATATCAATTTTTGTAAAAAATTATGTGAAAAATTGTTTTTAGGTTTGTAAATGTTTGAGAGAATTGATAAAAGTTTTAAAAATCAATTATGAAACAGTTTTATACAAGCATTTTATTTGCCTGCTTTATACTAACGGGCTATGCACAAGACGTGAACCTTGATTAGGTAAAAAAAATTGACGGGCCAGGTGGAAGTATAGGTTACTCCATTGCTACTGATACTGACGGTAATATTATTGTAGGCGGTAGATTTTCAGATACTGTAGATTTTACTCCAAACATATCAGGAGATGAATACTTTAGTGATTTCAGCGATTACTTTGTTTTAAAACAAGCCCCGAATGGTGATGTTCTATGGGTCAATGTATCATATTTTGTATATCCTGCATTTGAAGTCTCCATTGACACAGATAATAACAATAACACCTACCTCCTGATGCAAACACAATTTGCCGGATTCTATGTTGTAAAAATAGATGCCAATGGTACTACGGTATGGTCAAAAAATATTGATATAGGCGATCCATATGATCCCGCCGACGTCTACGCAAATGCTATAAGCGTCAATGAGGAAGGCAATGTCTTCATAACAGGTACATTTGATAAAAACATAGACTTCGATCCTTCCCCGAACGAAACATATATTATGGATGGGGATTATTCAATGTTTATTCTAAAATTAGATACGGATGGACTCTTCCAATGGGCAAAAAGCATAAAAACAGAAGATGCAGTATCAGGACCATTAATCGACAAAGGTATTAACTATGTAAATTCAATAGAAACACATGATGGTAACGTTTATCTTACTGGCGGGTTCGAGTTTTCGGGCGACTTCGATCCGGGAAGCGGAACAACTAATTTAACAGCCATAGGAGGACATGATATTTTTATCCTGGCATTAGATTATGATGGTAATTTTTCCTGGGTGCATCAAATCGGTGGTCCTTATTTTTGGGTTGAAGAAGGAACAGCTTTAACTACAGATGAAAATGGGAACATATATGTAGCAGGGAGATTTGGTTTTGAAGTAGATTTTGATCCTGGTCCGGGAGTAGAGATATTAGATAATCCTACAGGAACTGATATCTTCATTCAAAAGCTAGACATGAATGGCGATTTTCTTTGGGTAAAGCAAATTGTAGGTTATGATTTCTCTGTCGAGGAAATCAAGGTCGACACGGACGGAAATATTTATACAACTGGTTTCTTTGAAGGAACAGCGGATTTTACGCCAGGTATAACTGGACAAGAATTGACTTCTATTGGAGAAACAGACATATTTATCCATAAACTGGATGCAGATGGTAATTTTTTGTGGTTAGGACAAATCGGAAGTCCACTGATCGAAAAAAGTCATTCAATTTCCACTGATGCTAATAATAATGTATATACCACTGGCATGTTTAAAGGAACTGTAGATTTTGATCCATCTATAAATGTACAAGAATTAACGTCTAGCGGGATCGGATACAACACATTTATTCTCAAGCTAACAGAAGGCACAGTAAATACAGACAACTACGAGACGGAGTTCTCCTATGTCGTTTATCCAAATCCCACAGACGGGCAATTCTCGATTGCTTTTGAAGCGGTATTAACTGATATAAAAATTGCTATTAAAGATATTAAAGGCAGAACACTACATTCATCATTCTATGAGCAGGCCGATAAAATTGATCTTGAGCTTAATCATCCGGCAGGTGTCTATTATCTTGAAGTCACAACTCCTGATGGCGTTAAGGCTGTTCCTATTATCAAAAAGTAATTCCTGGAATAATAGAACCGCAGAATAACAAACATGAGACATCCCGAATTTTCACGATGTAAATTCGAGTTTTCTTTGCATCAACTTTTTAACACAAAAACCTAATAATCAACATCTTATCAAAAAAACAGAAACTTTAATATTTTACAAATTAATGCTTTTGTCTGGGGATGTTCATTTTTTTTAGTCGATAAAAAAACGAACCAAAAAAATCTCGCACAAAAAAACTCCTCCGTCAAACACTTTTTGTGCAGGCCATCGCCACATCAGTTATCTCCTAAAACCCGCCGTCCATATCGCCACCGCCTTGATAACCTCCACCTGGGCGACCACGTTTCTTTTTCTGATTGATACGATAACTGGCAGTTACAGAGCCCATTCTGGCACGCCATTGAAATTCACCAACATTATAAAAGTCGTCATCAATCGTTTCATAACGGCGTTTTCTACTATTAAATACATCTCGTACACTTAGCGTGAGGCTCAGGTTTTTAGACTTCAAAAAATCCTTGCTCCAACCTACGTCAAGACTCGTGATAGACTTATAATAGCTTTGTGCTCCCTGACGTGGTGCCCGATAATTCATTCTTAATTGCAGGTCAGAATTCCAGAAAGAAAAACGGGCTGTATTGCGGGCAGTCCAGGTTAAGGTTTCTGCATCAAAGTTTTGTTCATTGACTAGCCCTTCATTGATCGTTCCTTCTGTTACTGAACGGAAGAAATTCAGGTCAGTATTAAAACGCAGCCATTTTAAACCACTATAAGCTATATTGAACTCCAATCCTACGTCGTCTCTGGTAGACAGGTTTTCAGGCTGAGTGATAAATGTATCATCATCCAGTAATTGGCGAATTCTTTCGATCACCCCGGTTGAATGACGATAAAACACACCTGAAGACAAGGTCGCTTTATCCCAGATTTTTAAATAATTAATTTCATAGGAATCCGTAAATTCAGGATCAAGGTTTGGATTACCACTAAAGAAATTTCTATTATCACTATAGGTGAAAAATGGGTTCAGGTCAAAGAAGCGTGGACGTCTTACTCTTCGGCTATAACTGGTTTGAATAGAATTTCCTTCTGTTATTTCATAGCTTAAAAACAGACTTGGAAACAGATTGAAATAATCTCTGTCATTGACTTCATTCGTTTGCACCAGTTCAGTATTGACAATAGAATATTCGCCTCGCAAACCAGCTAAAAAGCTGAATTTGTTGAATTTATTGCCATATTGCACATAAGCCGCATGAATATATTCATCATAATTAAAATCATTGCTCAGATTGCTCAGGTTGAACCAGGTTCCATCACTTGCCTCCTCTTCTACTAAATAACTGTTTGCTATATTACGCAGAGAACTCCTGAATCCGATCTCGTATTTATGGTCACGATTGAATGCCCGGTTGAAATCAGCCTGAAATTGCCATCTGCGCTGCCCTTCCTCATTGGCTGAACGCTGATTAAGTTCATCAAAACGCAAGCCTTCTGAAGTCAATGAATCCTGATCGAGAATAGAACTTTCTTTTTCCAACTCGTCTTCATATTGAGCGGTCAGGTTGAGAAAATGATTTCTATTGGAAAACTCTTTACGGTAATTCAGACTGTATTGTAAACCGCTTTCCTCCTCTATTTCATCATCAGTACGAATACTCTGATGGATCAAATTTTCCGGCGAAGCCGAGACCAGATAATCATCGTAAGTCAGTGTAGTAAAATTATCTTCATCAGATATACGGTATAAAAAGGCGCCTGTTAACACTTCTTTTTCACTTAAGTGATAATCAATACCTGCACGGATATTATTTCTAAAACCACCTCTACACATATCACGTACCTGCTCAGAAACAAATAAAGGTAAAGGTTGTCCCAGTGAATCCTCCTGTGCTATTTCCTGATACAAATTACCACCTCCGGGTCCTCTTCTGTAATTGAAACCATAATTCAGGAACCAGTTGATCTTGCCTTTGCGATAATTCAGATTGGCGCCTACACCCGCTATCGCCGGAAAACCACCAGTTACATCGAAAGAACCATTAAAGCCACTACGGTCATCTTTTTTCAAAATGATATTGATAATACCAGCCATTCCCTCTGCTTCATAACGTGCCGAAGGATTGGTAATCACCTCTATCTTGTCGATCATATTAGCAGGAATCTGACGCAAATTGTCAGAAGCTGCCATGCCTGAAGGTTTACCGTCTACCAGTACTCGAACACCTTGACTTCCACGCAGGCTTACCTGCCCTTCTACATCTACGGTTACAGAAGGTACATTATCCAGAATATCTTCGGCTGTTCCTCCCCTGTTAGCCAGGTCTTTACCGACGTTAAAAACACGCTTGTCCAATGAGAATTGGGTTTCACTTTTTTCTGCCCGGACTTCTACCTCTGCCAAGTCTACTCCGCTGTCTCCAAGCCTGACTTCACCCAAATTCACCGTTCTGTCTCCTGCCATCATTTTCTCTCTGTCTATCGGTACAGGATCAATAACAAATCTTTCATAACCCATAAATTCCACGATAGCATACAGTTTGCCCGGACGAGATTTAATGTTAAAATTTCCTTCGGCATCCGTCAGTCCACCTGCCAAAACGCTGGAATCTCGCTTGCTAAATATGGCTACATTAGCAAATTCCAATGGATTGCCTGTATTAGCATCCAGTATTTTTCCTTTTATTTCAATTTGAGGGCGTTCGCCGCCTGGTCCGCCTCCCGGTCTTCCTCCGCCTGGGTATTGGGCGTATACTTCAAAGCTGCTTAACAGGGTTAGTATAGCAAAGATTACATGTATTATTGTGTTATGTTTCATAGTGCAAAGGTAGTTTTTTGTGTCATTGACCAGTACGAAATTATCATTTTTAACGGTTTCAATGAAAAACATGAAAATAGCTTAAACTAGTTAGACAGTTTTGGGTGAGAAAGGTTTAATATTTGAATTGCAGATCCGCAAAAGATTGAATGTCGAAGTAGCTATTTCGTTATTCGTTGATTCGTTATTCGTTGATTCGTTATTCGTTGATTCGTTATTCGTTGATTCGTTGATTCGTTATTCGTTGATTCGTTATCCGATATTCGTTATTCGTTGATTCGTTATTCAGTTCTTTTTCTTCAACTGCCTGATGAGTTGAATAAATTCTTTTTCCTTACGCAACCCATCCATGCTATCGTCTGTTTCCAGCCATTTTATGTCGTCATAGCCTAACTCGATGGCTTTTTGGAGGTTTTAGAGCGCATGGCAGGTTAATTATTTTTTTCGTATAACCAAAATCGAGTCTTCATGAGATAAATAAAAATTATATTTAATTTCTTCAACCCCTATCACATTGCGCTTTTCTATATGTTCGAACCAGTCATTTTTGCCAACTTGTACATTATCTAAATTTACATCAGTTAGATTAGCATTATCTAAATTACAAAGTCTTAAATCCATTTTGCCCCGTCCTGCATCTTTTAAATTTGTTCTGTACAAACTTGCATTGTATAGC
>JAHDFX010000314.1:0-1249 GCA_020627965.1 Saprospiraceae bacterium
CTAAGCTCAGAATTTACGATTATGGGGCTTTATGAAAATGGATTCTAATGATAAAAAAAGCCAATAGACTTAATAGGTTTGGAGAATATTATTTTTCCAAAAAATTGCGAGAAGTTGCTCAATTGAAAAAAAATGGACTCGATATTATCAACCTGGGTATCGGAAGTCCTGACTTAGCCCCACCAAAAGAAGCCATTGATACACTTAGACATAAAGCCACCGAAGCAGGCGCACATCAATATCAGAGTTATCAGGGGATACCAGAACTAAGGGAAGCAATCGCCAAGTGGTATGCTCGTCACTTCAAAGTCTGTTTAAACCCTGAAAATGAGATATTACCGCTAATTGGTTCCAAAGAAGGTATTTTTCATTTATCCATGGCTTACCTTGATAAAGATGATGTTGTTTTGGTTCCTGACCCCGGTTATCCGGCTTATACCAACTGTGCCAAATTAGCTGGTGCGACTATTCTTCCCTACGATTTGAAAGCAGAGAATGACTGGTTACCTGACTTGGAAGAATTGGAAAAAAACCTACCTAAAAAAGCAAAAATGATGTGGGTGAATTATCCGCATATGCCAACAGGCGCCAGCGCTACAGAAGCTTTTTTTGCAGAATTAATCGAATTCGGACTTCGTAATAATATTTTGATCTGCCACGATAATCCTTACTGTTTTATACTCAATGATAAGCCGATAAGTATTCTCAATCATCCAAAAGCAAAACAAATAGCTGTAGAACTGACTTCTCTGAGCAAAAGTTATAATATGGCAGGTTGGCGAGTTGGTATGTTATCTGGTGCGCCTGAATATTTATCTGCTGCCCGACAAGTAAGTAGTAATATCGGCTCAGGCATGTTCAGACCAATACAACTGGCTGCAACGGCGGTCTTAGACACAGATCAATCCTGGTTTGACAAACTGAATGTTCAATACCTTGAAAGAAAGGCTATTGTGCTGGAATTGCTTCAGGCAATGGACTGTCAGATAGCACCCAATCAGTCGGGAATGTTTGTTTGGGCGAAAGCCCCTGAACATATAGAAGACATAGAAAATTGGCTGGACGGCATTTTACACAATACAGGTGTATTTATAACACCAGGCTTTATTTTTGGTCGGAATGGGAGTAGGTATGTTCGTGTTTCTCTTTGTAATAAAAAGGAGCTTATTCAAAGTGCTTTGACACGAATTAAGCAGGAATGCTCTGTAAGAACATAAGTCATCCCGAATTTTAGTCAAATAGAAATTAT
>JAHDFX010000314.1:1349-5285 GCA_020627965.1 Saprospiraceae bacterium
CCAGCCGCACGAGCTACTTTTTCTATATAATTACTGCCTGATGCACGATTGATCTGGTCGTTCATAGCCTTATAATTAATAGGTTTTTTGGTGACCATTACGGCAATGTAATCTTTGTTGCCAATATTGTCAGCTACCATGTTGAAATCACGTGGAAAAATACGTGTTCCTTTGATACCACAATATGGAGAATGTTTTGCTGTATATGGGAATAGCACATAACTGGAACCATCCGTCTCTTGTCCAAAAATATAGACATAACATTCAACAGTATTTCCAACTTCTACTTTAAATTTATCTCCTTTACGGATTGGGCGAGTAGTACCAAATACGCCTTCCGATTTTTTAGAAAGGCTAATATTTTTACCTGTAGACTGGTCTATTAGGCCAAAGCCAGCAGCAAATCTGCTTTCATTACGCTTTTCGTCTTCGGCATTACCCATTGGATGTAAGCCATAAGCTTCCTTATTGAAGAATTCAAAATCTTTATAGCGTACCCAGCCGATACCATTTTGCCCCCATTCAGGTCCCCAGCTATTCATAATTTGGAAAGCACCGCCATCTTTGTAGTCATCATAACCAATAACACACATAGCATGACCTCCAAAGCCTCTCATCTGATAATCACTTTGAGTAGGTTTCCATACTTCACGTCCACGCATACGTTCCATGAAGGTTCCTCCTACCTGCATACCAATAATAACTGGTGATCCGGCTGCAAGATGTTGTTTGACAGCCAATAAGTCGGTCTTATAACGATCATGATCCATACTAAGACGGGTATGCCCTTTGATCGTATATTTTGAGCCTTCCTGAATATGGCTACGACTAGGCTGGTCAGTACAACTGCGCTCATTGTATGGAAAATATTCCATAGGCAGACCACCAGTTGTCTTCAACTTTTTCACGGCTTCGTGAATATAAGTTCCCTGACAACCTCTCAAAGCAATTTGATTGTACAAATAAGAAGGACTGAACTGAATTTTATCGGGCTCTAATCCTGTAGCCATTGCATACTGAATGGTTTGTGCAGCATAAGCACTAGACCAGCCTACACACGAACCCTGTCTGCCCTGATTCAGTCTTTTAGGTGCATATTTTTCTAAAGTAACTGACTCTGGCAAAGGATTTTTGGTATTATCAGCCAAAGCAGCATATACGGCCGACTTGTCATAAACCTTTTCATCCAGGATACCTCCAAGGCTAAAAGGCGATACAATGGTACCTCCGCCATCATCGACTACTGTATTGCCGCCATCATTGAAGCCTCCGCCTCCGCCGAGATTGAGTATACCACTAAAGTATAAAAATGCACCAATGGCAAGTATAGGTAGTAATAATTTAGGCTTTCTCATGACGAACATAAGAATCATAGGGAGAAAGGAGCCTAAACCTCCGCCTCCACCTGTGTTTCTAGGGCGACGAGGGTCTTGAGGTGGATTGTTATCATTTTGATTCTGATCCTTATACCTGGGATCTTCTTCCATTCTAATGGGCATATCTTACTATTTATGATTAACTAAGTTATTGAGTGTATTGAGCTATTAGGTGCTAGATAAACACTATCTAAACACTTAATCAACTTAATATACCAATTATTTGACGAAATATATTGACTCTGTTACTTATTTCAAAGGATTAAATTCGATTTAATTCTAATTCTTTTCTAAAGTCTATTTTACAATACTCCGTATTGGTTTTTGCTTTTATCAGTCAAATGACATTAGGTCTTAAACGAATGCGGAGCATTCTCAATATCAATACGGAGTATTGTTTTATATATCCCAACATATTTATATCATTTCAAATATCGTCTTTTATTTTGTATATTCGCATCCCTTTTCAGACAATACATCAACTCTATGCGGGAAAATAACGACGAAACGCTTAAAGATGCTTTACAACGCTTTGTAAATAGCAAAAATGTTAAGCCGAAAGTATTTCAGGCAAAGGTCTCAAGTCTTTGGCCGGAATTGATGGGGCCAACCATCGCCGGATATACCACAGAGATCAGTTTACGTCGTCAGGTTTTGTACTTACGTATTTCATCTTCATCACTCAGGCAGGAATTAACCTATGGAAAGGATAAAATTGTCAAATTACTAAATGAAGAATTGGGCGAAGAGTACATAAGAGACGTCGTGATATGTTAAGGCGACACTAAAATACATATAGCTTTTCGCTAAACCCGTTGTTTTGATTATATTTGTTCGGCTCATTGTGAAAACGTGTTTCAAACACGGCTTGAAAGAAATCAAATCCTCGATAACGTGGCATTAAACAAAAAAAGAGTAGCCCTCGTTTTGGGCGTTGTATTATTGGTGCTTACCTCTATTGCAGCAAGTCTGTATCTATTCCTTAATAATAAGCCTGAATCTCCAAAAGATCGTCTGGCGGATCTTCCTTTAGGACCAGAAGTCTGTTATGGAATTGTTGTTGATTCGCTGGATATGATCGAAGGAAAAATCGGGAAAAATGAATTTCTCGGCGATATTCTGGATGAACATAATGTGCCTTATGTTCAAATAGATAAACTCTCCCGCAAAGCTAAAAAGACTTTTGATGTTCGGAATTTACGGGTAGGCAAAAAGTATTTTGTCTTACTGAATCGTGATTCCATCCCCACTGCCGAATATTTCATTTATGATCCAAGTCCGTTTTTTTATGTCGTTTATGACCTGCGTGATACAACGAATGTCATTAAGGAAGAGCGTGAGAAGGAGGTAAAAACACGGGTAGCCAGTGGTGTTATTGAAACCTCACTTTGGAATACGATGATGGACAATGATCTGTCGATGGAGCTGGCAGCCAATATGGAAGATGTTTTCGGCTGGGTGATTGATTTTCACCATGTACAAAAAGGCGACCGTTTCAAAGTCTTTTTTGATGAACAATATATAGAAGGAGAAAAAGTAGGTGTAGGACGTATACATGGTGGAGAATTCCGTCATTATAATGATGTAACTCAGGCTTTCTATTATGAGCCTAATGAAGAAAAGTTTGTTGGTTATTACGATGGCGATGCCGAATCTATGAAACGGGCTTTCCTTCGTGCCCCAGTTAAGTATTCCCGTATATCATCCGGTTATGGTATGCGCTGGCACCCTATTAAAAAGCGTCGTAAGGCTCACCTGGGCACAGATTATGCTGCCCCTCGTGGTACTCCGATCATAGCAGTTGGAGATGGTACGGTTTCCAAAGCCAGTTACACCAGAGGCAATGGTAAGTACGTCAAAATCCGCCATAATAATCGTTATTCTACGCAATATTTGCATATGAATGGTTTTGCTAAAGGCATTCGTGTAGGTAAGAAAGTGAAGCAAGGGCAAACTATTGGTTATGTGGGTAGTACGGGTATGGCAACTGGTCCGCATGTTTGCTTCCGTTTCTGGAAAGATGGCAGGCAGGTGAATCACCGTCGCCTGAAGTTTCCTCCACCAGAGCCTATGCCTGAAAGGTTTAAGCCTGATTTTGGGCATTTGAAAGATTCTATTTCGCAAATACTTGATGGTATTGCTTATCCTAAGACTGCTGCTGACTCTACTGCTGCTGATGTGAGTGATGCTACTACTAGCTCTGCTGGTTCGGTATTGGAGTAGTTATGATATGGGAATATTGAATGTCTAACAGACGAATAACGAAGTTAGAATAAATTATTTACCACAGATTGATATAGTGTCTGTGTTGTAATCTGTGTAAATCTGCGCTATCTGTGGTGAATATGTATTTTTTGTTTTGACATCGGTTAAGCAGTTGATTGGATGAATGTTCAAATATAGAGTATTATCATTAATAACGAAAATAGAGGACACAAATCCTTGAATCCCCAAAAAGATAACGTCATTCTGAACTCAATTCTCCGTGATAGCTATCAGGACCAGTTGAAGTTTAGCACGATTTTTAATCAGAGGGTTGCTTCCAAGATCGTTTTTCATC
>JAHDFX010000315.1 GCA_020627965.1 Saprospiraceae bacterium
TGTATTGTAAATATGAACTTAAATAGTAATTTAAAGGGAAGTAAAAAGAATGTTTGGAACAAATTTATCAACATGAAGAAGATTTTAATTGCGTTTAGTGCTATTGTTTTTATGACTATTACCATATCACTGGTTTTTGGACATGAAAACAACAAGAGTGCTAATTCTATGGAAGCATCAGAAGATACAGAAGAATCTAGTGAGCCCTTTGATTTGATGATGCAGGTACTGACACATAAACGTTGTGTTAATTGCCATCCCGCCGGAGACCGTCCACATCAGGGAGAAGATAGCCATTTGCATAATTTTGATGTACAACGAGGTACGGATAATCATGGAGTTGCAGCTTTGCGTTGTGAGACTTGTCATCAACATGAAAATAATGATCTTTCTGGCGTACCTGGAGCGCCTGAATGGAGTCTGGCACCGCTTTCTATGGCTTGGGAGGGACTAAGTCGTGTAGAGATCGCTAAATCTATGTTAAATAAGAAAAATAATGGAGGAAGAAGCCTTGATGAGATCGTTGAACACCTGACGGAACACGAACTGGTGTTGTGGGCATGGGAACCAGGAGTAGATGCTGAAGGAACACCAAGGGAAAAACCGCCAGTATCTAAAGAAAATTATATTAAAGCTGTAAAAGAATGGGCTGAGGCAGGTGCCGTCATTCCTGAAAAATAAAATAGGTAGAACATGAAAATATCATTCAATATAAACGGAGAAGCCCAATCGGTAGATGTAGATGGGCAAACACCATTACTCTGGGTAATTAGAGATATGCTCAGTTTAAAAGGAACTAAATTTGGTTGTGGTAAAGCTGCCTGTGGAGCCTGTACGATCCATGTAAATGGAGAAGCTGTTCGTTCCTGTTCCTATGCTGTAAAATTTGCCGAAGGCAAAGAAATAACGACTATTGAAGGCTTATCGGAAGGCGACAATATGCATCCGGTTCAGCAAGCCTGGATAGAAGAAATCGTGCCTCAGTGTGGTTATTGTCAGCCGGGTTTTATGATGGCTACAGCAGCGATGTTGGAAAAAATTCCTAATCCTACTGATGAAGATATTGATAATAATATCGTCAACATTTGTCGTTGTGCCACTTATTATCGTATGCGCAAGGCAATACACCGTGCTGCTGAACTTAAAAACACCAATACTTAATTCAAAAAACTGAATCATGACAGAAAAGAAGACAAAAAAGAAAGGCATGAGAAGGAGAAAGTTTCTCAAATTTTCAGGAGTTGGTATTGGTTTGATGATTGGTGGAGTACACCTTACTCGTCATATGTGGAGACGGACGATATTTGAAATGGCAGAAACTACTGTACCTGCTTATATGGGGGATACCAAACAGCCTATGCTGTGGTTTCAGGTAAGTCCTGAAAACGAAATCATCCTTCATTGTTCTAAAGTAGAAATGGGACAAGGAACTTTTACTGGCTTGGCGCAAATGGCAGCCGAGGAATTAGAAGTTGATATAGATAGAATTAAAGTCGTTCATGCAGCAACCGATACTGGAAATATCGATGGAATGAGTACAGGTGGAAGTATGTCTATTGCAAGTTTATGGAAGCCGATGCGTGAAATGGCAGCTACGATGCGTGAAATGTTAAAAGCAAAAGCGGCTGAAAAACTAGGCATAGCTATTTCTGCATTGACTATCGCCAATGGTGTTATTTCAGGAGGAGGCAAATCCATGACTTATGGTGAAGTTGTAGAAGGGGTAACAGATTGGGAAGTGCCTGATGTACCGCCACTGAAAGATCGAAAAGATTATAAATATATCGGCAAACCAGTTCCTAGAATAGATTTACGCGATAAAGTCATAGGAGCACCTATCTTCGGAATGGATGCAGAAATGGAAGATATGCTTTACGGCTCAGTCGTACGCTCCAGATTAATTGGCGCTACAATGTCTAATTTTGATACTAGCGAGGCAGAAAAAATGCCTGGTGTTGTCAAAATTATAAATGACAGCGATTTCGTTGGTGTGGTAGCCAAATCATATACTGAGGCTAATAATGCCAGGAAAAAAATCAAGTTCGATTATAACGTTGATAAAACCTGGAATCTAAGCGATATAGAAGAAGCAATACAAGTTGGGAATGGTAACAAGACCGTTATTCAAAAAGAAGGAAAAGCCGTAAAAGATGTCGATGGGGAAGGGGAGGTCATGGAATTGGAATTTAAAAGCCCCATTGGCGCGCATGCACAGATAGAGCCGAATGGTGCTTTGGCATATTACAAAGACGGGAAAGTAACAATTAAAATGTCTACTCAGGTAATAAGCATTACCCAGAAAGAGGTAGCTAAAGCACTTGGACTTAAGGCAGAAGGTGTCAACCTAATACCCATGTATCTTGGCGGTGGATTTGGGCGTAAATTACATACGCCTAATGCTATTCAGGCAGCCAAAATGTCTAAGGCAGTAGGCAAGCCAGTAAAATGTTTTTTCGATAGAAAACAGGAGTTTCAAAACGATACCTTCCGCCCGCCAACTCATCACATTGTACGTGGTAAATTATCGCCTGAGGGTAAAATGGTTGCACTGGAACATAATTTTGCTAGTGGAGATGTGGCTTTTAATTCTGCCTTGCTCCCAGGCGCTATAAAACCCGTATTAGGAGCAGATGTAGGCGCTATAAGAGGTGGAGCCATTATGTATAAAGGCATAGAAAATCACAGGGCGACTTATTATCATGTCGATTTGCCATTTGCAACTAGTTTTTGGCGTAGCCTTGGCCTGTTGGCGAATACTTTTGCTATTGAGAGTTTTATAGATGAAATGGCTATCAAAGCAGGCAAAAATCCAGTAGATTTCAGACTAGACCATTTGGTGGATGATGGGGCATTTGGCACTAGAATTAGAAACGTTATCAAAGCCTGTGCCGATAAAGCAGGCTATACCGACAAGCCTTCTGGCAATAAAGCAATGGGCTTTGCAGCTTCCATTGATGCTGGTTCACCTTGTGCTCAAATAGCTGAGGTGTCTATTGAGAACGGTCGAATCAAAGTACACAAAGTTGTTGCGGCACTCGATTGCGGTATTGCTGTAAATCCAGATCAGGTAAGAGCTCAGGTAGAAGGTTGTATTTGTATGGGAATCAGTGCTTCTATGTTTGAAAAAATGGATTTAAAGGATAATAAGTTATTCCCGATCATCTATGGTCCGTATAAAATGGCATTAATGAAAGATTCGCCAAAAGAGATAGAAACAGTATTAGTAGAAGGAGCTGATTTTGCTGGCCCGGTAGGGGAGCCGCCTTTGGGACCAATTGCAGCGGCTATTGGAAATGCTGTGCGTCGCCTTACTGGAAAGCGACTGACGGAGCTTCCTTTGGAGCTTTAGAACGTCTGAATTAGCGATTAATTTATCACCTCAATTGGGTATATATGCCAATTGAGGTGTTTTTCATATATGTCGATTGCTAAGTTTAATGAGCTGATCCTTAGTTAAATATATTTTTTTGCTTACTTTGTGGTTTTTAGTTTACACACAAAACAAACGTTAAAAATCACAACAACAATGAACTATACACCTGAAAAAAACAGAGCCATTCACGGACTATTCCTAGCTGCTCTATTCTCTATTCCATTTTGATCGCTTAAAATTTAGTGTTCCTGAAATTGCCAATGAATATCCGGTAGAGAATGCATTGGATGGCCATGAAAATGCTAATTATAAAAAATGAAACAAATAACCACCACACTCATATTACTCGTTTTGACTTGTTCAATGCTACTTGCTCAGCAAAAGAAAGCAGAATATTTTGAAAGGAAATTCAGTGCCGAAATAGAAAAAGAATTGGCAGAAGGCAAATTACGTTTTTCTTCTGCGGCCTATGATTATACCTATATTGGTAATTATTCCAAAGCACTCGAAAAATACGAATCGCACCTGAATTGGGGACTGGATACAATGACTTATGAAGACAGTATTCGGTTTACAAAATATAGACCAATACCAGCAAAAGAATATCTGGCGGAAAGACTTCAAAATGAGCAAATTGTCATTATTAGCGAAGCACATCAGAAACCTCAACATCGAGTATTTACAGCAGAATTATTGGAAATGCTTTACGAAAATGGCTTTAGATATTTAGGCATGGAAGCCATTATGCCAAGCATCACTGATAGTACAAAATACCTAATGGACACTTTGCTGATGGAGAGAGGCTATCCAATAAACAGTCGTTTGACGGGCGGATATGTGCGTGAACCACAAATGGGAAATTTAGTCAGAAAAGCACTGGATTTAGGCTTTATGATTTTTGGATATGAACGAACAAATAAGGACATAGAAAGAGACTTAAGACAAGCGATGAATATTGAAAAATTCATGAATGCACATCCTGACGGCAAAGTAGTTATTCATTGTGGCTGGTATCATGCCATTGAAAGCGATTATACCAAACACTTAAGAGGAGGAAAGAAAGGGAATTATATGGCTCATCATTTAAAAAATCGTACAGGCATAGATCCACTGACTATTTATCAAGATGTCCTGTCTGAAAAAGTGCTGAAAGAAGAAAGTCCATATTATCAAATGATAGATGCAGAGGAAATGAGTGTATTAGTCAATGATAAAGGCGAGGTGTTTAATGGAGTTGATGAGCAATCTCACTTTGATATACTGCTCTATCATCCACGAACTAAATACATTAAAAATCGTCCGGATTGGCTGGTCAAACTTGAGGGCAATCGATTTGTTGAAATTAAGAAACAAAAAATAAAACCTGACCAATATCCCGTACTCGTAGAAGCGCGTGAGGTAGGAGAGAAAAACTCAGTTCCATTAGATATTATAGAACTTATAGATGCTAATGATGAAACGCCATTAGTGCTTAAAAAAGGGCATTATACAATAAGCATTACAGATAAAAATAGAACGGTTCAGACCTATAAGATTAAAGCGAAACGAAGGTTTAAAAGATAATTAATTTTGTCTTAGCAAACAAAATACAGACTTGTCTGTATTAAAAATGAATATTATGTCAAAATTTAATTCAAAAACGGCATTAGTTATTGGAGGTACTAGCGGTATTGGAAAAGCAACTACAGAAGAACTTATTAAGCAGGGGGCTACTGTTCATATTGTAGGGCGTAGTCCACAAAAAATAGCTGATGCAGATAATTTGGTAAAGCATAAAGTAGACATAACTGACAAAGCTCAGGTCAGAGAATTACAAAATACGATTGCTCAATTACCAAACCTGGATTACCTGGTGAATGCATCAGGAATTTTCGGACCTAAGCCCTTTCTGGATCACACTCA
>JAHDFX010000056.1 GCA_020627965.1 Saprospiraceae bacterium
ATTAGGTCTTAAACGAATGCGGAGCATTCTCAATATCAATACGGAGTATTGATAAAACCAACACTTAAATTAATGCTACTCCATTGAAAACCTGTACTCAATATGCTTTAAATGTTTAAATAAGTTCTTAACTTTAGCGAATCTTATCCAAAACAAAACAAAACAAAATGCATTCCCATCATATTATGTTTGTTGATGACAACAGCATGAATAATAGTCTGACTAAAGCTATTATAGAAATTGAAGAGTTATCAATAGAACCATCATTTTTCTTAAGCCCTCAAAAGGCATTAGATAACTTAAAAGCCATTAAAGAAAGTGAGCAAGACTTGCCAAAGTGTATATTTGTTGATGTAAATATGCCAGAATTATCAGGCTTCGAGTTTGTTGAACTTTATGAGAAAATGTGCCCTGACGAGGATGTGATTATTTTCTTTTTAAGTGCTTCGGTAATGGAAAGAGATTATACAAAAGCGTTGACCTATAAATCGGTGAAAGGGTTTTATGAAAAGCCTTTTTCTGTCGAAATTGCAAAGAAGGTGATGGATTTAATATGAAAACTGAATTATGGTTCATAGGGAAAACGAGCCAAGATTATGTAGAGGAAGGAGTGGCGATATATAAAAATCGACTTAAGCACTACCTCTCCTTCAATATAGAGATCATTCCTGCATTAAAAAAAACGAAAAATCTATCCTTTGATGAAATTAAAAACAAAGAAGGAGAAGTAATTCTAAAGCGACTCAATGCTGGAGATTACTTGATCTTGCTTGATGAGAAAGGAAAAGAGTTTACTTCAAGAGAGTTTGCAGGGTATATGGAAAAACTACTCGGACAGTCAAGGCAGAGAGTGGTTTTCTTAATCGGGGGCGCCTATGGCTTTTCTTCCAAAGTCTATGAACGAGCCGATACAAAAATAGCATTATCTAAAATGACCTTTTCTCATCAGATGGTTAGGTTGTTTTTTACAGAGCAATTGTACCGGGCAATGACTATTTTAAAAAACGAACCTTATCATCATTAGTACATGAATACCGATTACTTTACTATTACGAATATTATCGTTGTGCTAACCTGCCTGATTTCTTATCAGGCATTTCAGGATTCCTACAAACGAAATCGCCTGATCTTTCATCCAGTAACGGTGAAAGGGCAAGGAGAGTATTTTCGTTTTTTGACTTCCGGCTTTATCCATGCCGACTGGATACACCTTGGTGTTAATATGTTTGTTCTTTGGTCTTTTGGTAATATTCTTGAGAGCAGGTACTATCCTACTTTTATCGGGGAAACATGGAGTATTATGGCTTATTTGGGTTTATATTTTGGAGGAATTGTAGTTTCTTCAATCCCAAGCTTTATACGGTATCAAAATGCTCCACACTATAGAGCATTAGGGGCTTCTGGAGGAGTTTCGGCAGTTGTTTTTGCTATTATTTTCTTCGCCCCCTGGGAAAATTTGTATTTATATGCCTTAATTCCTATCCCACAGATATTAGCAGGTATAGGATATTTGTGGTATTCCTGGTATATGGATAAACGTGGTGGTGATAATATAGGGCATATGGCACATTTCACGGGTGCTATATGGGGGATTTTTTATACAGGCTTTTTGAATTTTGATTTGTTTGGCCGGTTTATAACCGAAACGCTTAAAGGACCTAGCTGGTTCCATTAATCTATTGATATGAATCGCTTCAAGGCTTATTTATCCAAACCAGTACACCCCTCTACACTAGGCATTTTTCGTATTCTTTTCGGAGCTGTCATGTTTCTGCAGACGGCCTATTTCATAGCTACAGGATTCGTTGAAAAAAATATTACCAAACCCATCATCCATTTCAAATATCATTTCTTTCAGTTTCTTGAGCCTATGCCCGAAATCGGTATGAATGTGCTGATGTGGATAATGCTGATAGCTACGGTATTTATTACTATCGGACGGTTTTATAAGGTGGCTATGTCAGTGTTTTTGCTGACATTTACTTATCTATGGTTACTGGATATGGGATATTTCAATAATCATTATTATCTGTTCAGTCTAATATGTTTTCTGATGCTTTTTGTGCAGGCAGATGCCTGGGGTGTTTTAGGGAAGAAAAATACAATTAAAAGCATTCCGAATTGGCAAGTATTTATTCTAAAAGCGCAAATGGTCATCGTGTTTTTTGTGGCAGGTATCAATAAAATTAATCCCTATTGGCTGATGGAATTCCAGCCTATGCACTTTATTCTTGAACGCAAAGCAGAGGTTTCGGGTCTGTCATTTTTGAATAGTGCGGCAGTGGCAGCTTTCTTCAGTTATGGCGGCTTTTTTTTGGATTTATTGGTCGGATTTGCTTTATGGTGGAAACGTACTCGGCTTATAGCAATTATTGCATTAGTAGCCTTTAATGTGTTGAATTTCTGGATGTTTTGGAATATTGGTGAAATTGGGATATTCCCATTTATGATCTTGTCAACGATAATGCTATTCTTAGCACCGAATACACCTGAAAAATGGAGGAAAAAATATTTTCCGGATAAACCAACGAAGAAAAGCAGAAAAAAGAAGAAGGGGAGTAGCACAGTCAAAGAAGTCAAGCAGCAAAACGTTCCTGAATCTCACAATACTCCACAATGGTTAGTCTGGATGATAGGAGCCTATTTGGTTTTTCACTTAGTGTTTCCGTTCCGTCATCTTCTATATCCCGGAAAGGTAGACTGGACAGGTGAAGGACAGCGCTTTGCCTGGCGAATGAAAATCATGGCTAAAGAAGGCACTATGAATTTCTTTGTAAAAAACGGAGAAACTGGCGAAAAATACCCTATTGAAGTCGGCAAAATGCTGACGCCAAAACAATATACTAATTTGCTCTATTACCCTGATGTCATTCCTCAGGTAGCACAGAAAATAAAAGCACAGGCAATCAAACAAGGCATCCCCAATCCTTCGGTTGTAGCCGATTTTAATGTTGCTTTTATGCGTACCCATCCTATGCAGGCATTAGTTGATCCTGATACTGACCTGGCAGAATTAGAGATCAAGGCTTTCAAACATTCAGACTGGATTCTGCCCCTGAAAAAAAGCGAGTAACTCCCTGATAACCTGATAAACTTTATCTAGTTGTTCATCTGTAATACAGTAAGGAGGAAGTATGTAAACGGTATTCCCTAAAGGGCGTAAAATAACCTTACGCTCAATGACAAACTCCCATATTTTATCGCGAACATTATTGAAATAAGAAGTATCATTGCCTGTAGCAATATCAAAGGCCAAAATAACGCCACAACGCCTTAGGTTCTCTACCAGGTCATGCTCCATTAATTCATCTGCAAATGAATGATGTCTTTGCTCGATCCGGGCAATATTATCCCAGGTAGCCTGTTGTTCAAAAAGATCAAGACTTGCCAATGCTACTGAGCAAGCCAATGGATTTCCCGTACAAGAATGTCCGTGAAACAAGGTTTTCATTTTATCGTCAGAATAAAAAGCATCAAATATTTGAGCAGTACAGGTCGTAACTCCAAATGCCATAGTACCACCAGTCAAGCCTTTTGATAAACACATGATGTCGGGCTTGGTTTTCATATGCTCACTGGCAAAAAATCGACCTGTCCGACCAAATCCGACCATAACCTCGTCAGCAATAATAAGTGCTTTATGTTCTTTACAGGCAGTATATAATTGTTCTAAAGCCTCTTTTCTGTACATGAGCATGCCTCCAGCTCCTTGTACTAAAGGCTCGACGATGAGTCCTGCAACATTGCCTGTTTTCAGCTCTTTTTTTAATGCTTCTATACTATCCTTTTCTTGTCCAGGAAGTGGCGCCGGAATAAAACTTACATCAAAAAGAAAGGGGGCAAAAGGAGCAGAAAATGCATTGCGTGCGCCTACCGACATCGCACCAAATGTATCACCATGATAAGCGCCTTCCAATGCAATGATTTTTGTGCGTTTTTGCCCACTATTATACCAGTACTGAAAACACATTTTTAAGCCAACTTCTACACTCGTAGAACCATTGTCAGAAAAAAATACTCTAGCTTGATTATCAGGTAATTTATCAATAAGGCGTTCTGCCAGTTCTATGGCAGGTGGATGGGTGAAATCTGCGAAAATGGCATGCTCCAGTTGCATTGCCTGCTTAGAAAGACATTCTGCGATATGTGGATGTGCATGCCCGTGGGTATTCATCCACCAGGAGGCAATAGCATCAATATAAGCTTCATCGTTTTCATCAAAAAGGAGCGCAGCCTCACCTCGTACAAATGGTATAGGGGGAGAAGCCGTTTTCATTTGTGTGAAAGGATGCCAGATAACCGCCTGATCTCGCTCTGCAAGACTTTTTATGTTCTTGTTCATAAGATTAACATTAGGTAAAGTAATTTTTTATTCGCTTAATTTTGGGAATTGTGTATTTTGTTTTACATTTAAGTCATAAGGCGGTATTATATTTTATATTTCTTCTTTTTGAACATATAATGCCTCATGTTTTCGATAACTTATATTATTCATTCAATTTTTACCATTATGCTGATAACATTTGAAGAGTTAAGAAAAATTAAGCACAACCTTCCTACAGGTAGTATATCCAAAATTGCCGGACAACTAGATATTCCAGAGCAGACGGTTCGCAATTATTTTGGAGCTAAGAAATATGAAGAAGGTGGGGAAGTAGTTGATCTACACGTTCAGCCCGGACCAAGTGGCGGAGTTGTTAAAATTGAAAATCCTGCAATTATTGAATTAGCCAGGAAAATGATTACCGAAAGTGAAGTAACCTCATAAATTATCATGTATAAAAGGTAAAAACGGAAAGTAGTTTTTACTACTTTCCGTTTTTTATTTTTTCACACTAAGTAATGGATTACTTACCAAACTTGATCGTATTATCAAGCTTTAGTTTACCCTCCATATAATCTATCAGGCTTCCTTCTAAAGTCACTGTTTTTTTATCATCACTTAATTGGGCATCAGCATTAGTCATTTTTTTCACTTTGCCCGGAAGATGATAAATAGTTGTGTAGTTGGCATTACCGAACATCATTTTCATCATCTGAAGTTCTTCTTCGTCCAGTTCTTCCTCCATACTTTCGGCGTCTTCCTGGCTGGTATCGTGACGAGTCAATGTACATTTTTTGTAATCATAAGGACGTTGTGTTGCATCGCTGCCGCCACTGCCCATACCACTAAATAAGCCGTCTAGACCACCGCCACCCATGCCACCTAGCATGTCTTCACCTTCTTCTTCTCCGTCATCCAGAATTGCCATAATTTTATCCATGTTGTTATAGAAATATTCTATATCGTCCATGTTTTTAAAATTCAGGTTGAAGTTCATAAGAAACTCATTTTCATCCTTATCCAATTTCATGTTGAAGTTCAGTCTGTCCAAAATGTCAGGATTGTCTGCAAATTGCTTTTTGAAATCCGAGTCGGCATCTTTGAAATAGAAAGTGGAATCCATTTTTTCTCCCAATTCAGCAAAAGGATCGCCTTCTCCTTCTTCAGCGTCTTCTCCACCCATAGCACTCATCATTTGAGCCATTTCCAGCAGTCCACTCATGTCCATCTGCATAGTATATTTGCCAGAGCCATTTTTTTTCAGGAAAATTTCTTCTACAATATTAATACAACCTGTAAAAGTGGTTATACTCATGAAAGCCAGAGCAACCAGTAAAATGTTTTTTAAACGCATTGTTCTATTTTGTTTAATTAGTAAATTATAGCCCACAAGATACGCTTTTTTGAGTTCCTCAGACTTTATTTTTTGTTTTTCTTGGAACCTGAATACAGATCAAAGCGATGAAATTTACATTCAAGAGATCCATTGTACAAAGTCAGTCTTTTTGATGGGCGAAGCCCAATACTTTTCATGGCTGTTTTGTTAGAACTAATAATCCAGGCTGTGTAGCCATTGTAGTTTTGCTTTAGCTTATCGCCAATATTGCCATAAAAATCAGTTATATTTTGCTGAACAAACCGTTCGCCATAAGGCGGATTTATTAATAGCAAACCAGTTTCATATTTGGGAGTGTATTCAAAAAAGTCTTTTCTCGACATTCTGATGTCTTCAAAAGCGGGATGGGCAAGATTCCCCCTGGCAATTTCTATGGTTTTCTGAGAAACATCCGTTGCCATGATCGGACATTCAAGTGGCACTTCTAGTGTTTTTGCTTCTTCCTTTACCTCCTGCCATAGTTTTTTGTCGTAATCTTTCCAGCTAAAGAACCCAAACTTTTCCCGAAAAGTTCCTGGAGCTACATTTTGAGCTAGAAGGGCGGCTTCGCAGGGAATAGTACCCGAACCACACATCAGATCAAGGAAAGGAGCATCGCCACGCCAGCCACTCAGCATAATCATTCCGGCAGCCAGTACTTCGTTGATAGGCGCACGATTAGTAGCTGTCCTGTAGCCACGCTTATGCAAAGAATCTCCCGAACTGTCGAGCGAGATACTACACATATCTTCCCGTATGTGCAGGTGTAGTCTAACAGTTGGATTAATGACATCTATAGACGGGCGCATATTATAATGTTTCCGAAACTGATCTACAATAGCATCCTTAGTTTTTAAGGCAATATATTTTGAATGTTTGAAATAACCTGAGTGTACAGTCGAGTCAATAGCAAAGGTATCTCGTTTATTTATAAATTTAGACCAGTTGAGAGATTGAACATTCTTGTAAAGCTGGTGTTCATTTTTAGCCGTGAATTGGTGGACGGGAACAAGTATTCTGAGTGCTGTACGAAGGTGTAAATTAGCTTTGTACAGCAATGTTTTGTCACCTTCAAAACTGACAGCTCGTTTGCCAGGAGTGACTTTCCGGGCGCCTAAATTTTGGAGTTCTTCGACTAGAATGTCCTCCAGACCAAAAAAAGTTTTAGCCAGATATGTTGCTTTATAATTCATCGGCCCCAAAAGTACTCAAAAAAGAATTTTATTTAGTTATTTTTGCGACCTATGAACGATTTATTACTTCGCGCAGCCCGAGGAGAGCAAGTTGAGCGACCTCCCGTTTGGCTGATGCGCCAGGCAGGACGAATTTTGCCACAGTATAAAGCCCTAAGAGGCAAATTATCAGGTTTTAAAGAATTGGTAGAAACACCAGAACTAGCCTGTGAAGTGACTATTCAGCCAATAGATGAACTGAATGTTGATGCTGCTATTATTTTCTCGGACATACTTGTTGTGCCAGAGGTAATGGGGCTGACCTATGAAATGATTCCTGGCAAGGGACCTATGTTTCCAATGACAATTCAGGAAGGAAGTGATGTAGAGAATTTATTATCGGGTGAAGAAGCAGCAGTACAGTTGGACTATGTATATAAAGCCCTTCAGCTCACAAAGAAAGAACTAAATGGGCGAGTGCCGCTTATTGGTTTCTCCGGAGCTCCGTGGACAATCATGGCTTATATGCTGGAAGGCTCAGGTAGTAAGACTTTTTCTAAAGCCCGCCGTTTCCTGTATCGACAACCCGTAGCCTCAAAGGTTTTGCTGCAAAAAATAACAGATACAACTATTGAATATCTGAAAAGGCAGATCAAAGCTGGTGCCGATCTGGTACAGATATTCGATTCCTGGGCTGGTATTCTAGGACCCGAACAGTATGAAACATTTTCTCTGTATTATATCCGACAAATTTGCGAAGCTATTACGGAAGTACCTGTAACTGTATTTGCTAAAAATGCCTGGTTTGCACTAGAATCCGTAGGAAAACTAGATTGCAATGTGGTGGGCATTGATTGGAATACAACACCAGAAATTGCTCGTAGTAAAGTCGGTTCTTCTAAGACACTACAAGGCAATCTTGATCCCTGCCTGCTTTATTCGGAGCCTGATGTTATACGAGCTGCTACACAGGAAATGGTTGCTGGTTTTGGTCAACAACAATACATTGTCAATCTCGGACACGGTGTTTATCCTGATACGCCTTTAGATCATGTCAAGGTATTTGTAAATGAGGTGTTGAGTATGGAGCGTTGAGGAGTAGTATTAATTTCAATGTTTGCCGAAACGATATTTTAGCAAGGTTCTGACTGCTATCAGTCCATCCGTCCAGCGAATTTTCTTGCCTTCCTCGATCTTTCGGGGCGAGTATTTGATGGGCAATTCCAGAATAGGGATTTTACGTTTTAAAATTTTGGCAGTTACTTCTGAACAAAACTCAAAACCTTCACATTCGAGCGGAATACTCATTAATGTTTCTCTTTTAAAAACCTTGTAACAAGTCGGCTGATCGGTCAATTTTGAGCCATAGATCAGGTTGGTCATGAAAGTAACTAAAAGCCCGCCCCAGTAAAAGCGGAGTGCGGAGTGGCGTTTATTGCTTTTGTTTAGGATACGAGAACCATAAACAACCTCATAATCTCCGTCCAAAATAGGTTGTATAAGTTTTTGATAATCATCAGGATGGTATTCCAGATCAGCATCCTGAACGATGATAATATCGCCCGTAGCCTGTTCAAAGCCTGTTCTTAAAGCAAAGCCTTTTCCTCTGTTTTCTGGATTTAGGATAAGGGTATGACGGTCTTGATACTTTTGTAAGAGTTGTGGTGTACTGTCTTTTGAGCCATCATCTATAATGACAATTTGCTTATCTATACTGAGTTCTACCTCTTCTATTTTTTGCAAAATAGCCTCAATAGTTGCCTCTTCATTATAACAGGGAATGACTATGGACAGTACTTTCATTTTGACAATACTTCGTATTGGGTTACGGTTAAAACAGTCGCAAAGATAGAAAAAAACTAGCGATGAGCAGCAGGGAGTAAATGCTGTACATTTTTATATTTAAATAAGCAGAAAGCGGAATGTTCAGTTTGAAATAATTATAGCTGATCATCATGATTTTCTCTGCGGCAAAAGCAATGACAGTTGCCCAGGCTACACCTGCTAATCCCATTGTTTGTACAAGTATCAGACTTACACCTACATTTATACATAACTCAATAAGAGCCACCCAAAGTATAATACCGGTCTTTTCTTGTCCGATAAGGATAGTCTGAGGAAAAAGTACACGACTGCAAAGAAGCAATAAGTAGATGTTGAAAATCAGCGCACTACCTTTAAAATCAGGGTTGAAAACGATGGGGAAAAGAATTGGAGCTAAAAGCATCAAGGCAATAGAAATGATAAATAACCATCGCACAAAGGTAGCAGACTGTTCTTTTATAGATTGTAATCCTGTCTTCAAGTCTTCAGCAACAACAGGTATCATAGCAGTGCTAAAAGCAGTTGTCAGGGCTAAAGCAAGCGGAAGTTCTCTGGCTCCATAACGAAATATGGCAAAAGTCTCACTATCAAAAAAACGGTGTATAATAATGCCATCAATATACTCTGCGCCACCTGCTACCAGTATATTCAGCACGAGAGGAAAAGACAACCAAAGATAAGGGCGAAGGATAGTCCAGTTGAATCGAAAACGAGCGTATTGAGTCAGTAAAACAATTGTCCAGCCTAGTTTAGTAATAGCTAATGTAATTAATCCAAGCAAAGCTCCTTTTACACCAAAGCCGAATAAAACAGGCAGAATAACAACGAGGACATACATTCCAAAAGCATATATTCCAAAACTAACAATTTGCCTAGGTTGATTAGTCAGCAGATAAATATACTCCACTAAAAAAGTAGGTGTATTCAATAGTACATATAAACAAAGTAAGTTATAAAAAGGAAGATATTTATGATTAGTCAATCCATTGATAATGCTCTGTTCAAAGCAATAAAAAACAGAGGTTACCAGTAAGCTCATGCCAAGAAAAACGAGAAAAACATTAAAGAAAAATTCTTGTTTTTCTTGTTCATTCAGTTTTGGATAACTGGTCAGCATGCCTTTTAATAAGCCGGATACCCAAAAAAAACTAATACCTGTTCCAAGAAAAATCAATGTTTCGTAGATACCTATATCGTCAATAGATAAGATACTTTTAGCCAACAAGATATTAGTTAGAATAACTGCCCCAAAGCGCATGATCTGAAAAGCCTGTAAGCTTTTTACATTGTCTAGCCGACCAATGATTTTCTTTAACTCAAACAAATACAAAGTATTTTAGTCTTATATTTTTCATTCCTCAAATTTAGTTTTATTATTACACAACGCAAGTTGACAAGACCATATTTTACCACTATGAGCAAGAAATCAAAAAAGACTAAAGTAAAAAAGCAGGTATCAAGCAAAAAATCTATTCCTGCCAAATCGAAAAATTTTGACCTGGGAATTGACAGTAAGTATATTGCCTGGGGAGCCTTGGGTGTTATTCTCTTAATGGCGATCATTATTCGGAGTAATTTTCTGGATATTTCCTTTGAACGTGATGAAGGCACCTACAGTTATATGGGGCAATTGCTACTAGACGGAAAGGTTCCGTACAAGGATTTTTATACGATGAAATTACCAGGTATTTACTACGCCTATGCTTTTTTGATTGCAATTTTTGGGGCTTCGGTAAAGGGCTTACACATTGGGTTTTTACTGGTTAATATGACGAGTATTTTCATGTTATACCTCTTAGGTAAACGCTTGTTCGGCCAATTGGGCGGTATTGCTACTGCGGCTGCTTTTGGATTAATGTCTCTTGCGCCTGGCTTGTCTGGTTTTACTTGCCAGTCCGAACATCTTGTAGCTTTCTTCCTGATCGCTGGCGCTTTGCTGGTTTCTACGGCCTTGGAAAAACAAAAAGCCTGGTGGTTTATTTTGGCTGGAGTGGTGATGTGTCTGACTTTTAGCATTAAGCAAAATGGGGTGTTTTTTATCTTATTTGGTGGTTTGTATATTGTGCTGCATCACTTGTTAAGTGGCAATATTAAAGAGCAGATCAAACCAATCATTAGAAATGGTTTATTGTATTCTGCTGGTGTTTTTGGTTTATATGGCCTGCTCTGTGCGATTATGGCAATGCAGGGTGCTTTTAGTGATTTCTGGTATTTTACATTTGAGTATCCAAGAGCTTACTCCTCTGCTATACCCTGGGATGTCGGTATAGGGTTTTTGAAAACAAATTTGGGAAAAGTGAGCGATGGGTATATGCCTTTCTGGATTATGGCTATACTGGGTTTGTTGTTAGTTTTTCTGGCTAAAAATGAAAAGAAAACGACAGTATTTGTGGTTTTATTAGCTGTACTATGTTTTTTATCAGTATGGCCTGGAATGCGTTTTTACGGGCATTATTGGTTGCACTTTTTGCCAGGCTGGGCATTAGCTGTTGGTGGAGCATTTTATGGTTTACAAAAATTGGCAGAACGACTTAATATTAGCAGTTCTCTGGCAACAGTAGCCCTAAGTGGTATATTGGCTGTTCTTTGTGTTGCCAATATCGCAGGTAACAGTAAATATTATTTCAACCCTGACCACACTAGTGTTTTACGTGATGTTTATGGCTTTAATCCATTTCCAGAAGCGCGTGAGGTAGGAGAATATATCCGTAAAAACACGCAGGAAGGTGATCAGATAGCTGTAATGGGCTCTGAACCTCAAATTCATTTTTATGCTGATCGTCGTGCACCTTCACGTCATTGTTATTATTCACATTTAGTAAGTGGTAGTGAAAAACATGCTCAATGGCAGCAGGAACTTATCAATGATGTTACGCAGGCTCGCCCAAAGTATATTGTCTTTCTGAATCACAAGATTTCCTGGCTATCGCAGACGGGTGCAGAAAAAGGAATATTTACCTGGGCAGAACAATTCCTGAGAGATAATTATGTACTTGATGGGGTAGTGGATATGGTGCAAAGGGGAGATATTCGTTATGCCTGGGGAACAGATGCATTGTCTTATCGACCTGCACAGAACAAAGCCAATCCAAACGATAATATTATACGTGTGTATAAACTACGATGAAAGACAGGCTCTAATAGTCCAAAATAAATTTAGATAGATTTTGTCCTTTATTTAGGTTTAGTTTTTTTCGTAGGCGATATCTGGCAATTTCAACACCTCTTTGAGAGACACTCATAATGTTGGATATTTCTTTTGTATTTAGATTTAGCCTTAAAAAAGCACATAGTTTTTGATCGTTAGGGGAAAGGTCTTTAAATTCGGATCTGATTCTGCTCAAAAAATCACCGTGAACCTGATTAAAGTGGTGTTCAAATTGCTGCCAATCTTCCTGACGCACCAGCCTGGTGCCTATTTCTTTTTCTATTTGCATTAAAGCTTGTTTGGTAGTGGCATTATGTGTTTGAAGATTGAGAACTTCTTTGAGTTTGTTTTTAATACTATTGATAAATTCATTTTTAACGACAAGGTTCATGGTAGAGGCTGCCAGCATTTTATTCAAATGAACCAATTCCGATTGCATTTTTTCTTCTTTAAGTTGTAAAAGTTTTAATTCGTTTTGATTTTCAATAGCATGAAGTTGTTGTTGCTTTTGTCTTTCCAGCTTATGGGTTTGCTGCACGTAAACATTTTTTTGGTATCGAAACAACCCAAATAGCAATAATAAAAGCAAGAGTAAATAGCAGATTTTTGCCATATTGCTTCGGTAAAAAGGCGCTGTTATACTGAACTGAATAGGGGAACTTTCAATTAGGTCTCCAACCGAATTTCTTGTTCTGACTTTGAATGAATAATCTCCCTCTTTTAAGTTAGTATATTCTTTTAGGGTTGTAGAAGTCCAGTTTCCATATACTTCATCAAATCCTTCTAGATAATATTGAAACAACTGATTGTTGGCATCATTAAACTGGAAAGATTCAATAAAAAACTGGATAACTTTATCTTTATGTGAAATTGTTAAAGGGGCGATATGCTTTGAAGCCTGATCGAAAATTGATCGTTCATACAATATACTGTCTTTAACTACACTATAAATTTGGCTGGTGACCAGTGGCTTGTCGATGTTTAGTCGATTTTCCTTTTCCGGAGTGTAGTGAATAAAGCCCTCGTTAGCATTAATCATGATTCCATTTGCAATATGGGTGGAAGTATGGAGTAGGTCATTATTAAAATGGTACCTAAACTGATAGAGCGAAGACGAAGTGAAAACGTAATTATTAGGACTTACCTGCTTGTAAATACCACACATATTCTCTGCATAAATATAAATATTTTTCTTGTTGTCTTGTTTTAAGAGGTATACAGGCTGTACACCAACATCTTTTTGAAATAGTTCTGCTGGTATAATTTTATGAGTATTTTGGTCAAGCTTGTAGATGCCTTCTCCAGTCGCAAAATATAACTCATTATCTATCCGGCTTAACAGAATTTGTTCTTGAACTGGTGCTCCACTATCACCGAGAATTTTTTTAGTTTCGATTTTTTTTAAATCATCTGATAAGGTTAATTCAAATAAACCTTTGTAAAATTGACTCACCCATATTTTTCCCTTTTTATCTTCCTCAAAAAACCTACTTGATTCATTAAAACCCATGATCTTGTGAAGTGGCTCTAATTCATTGTTCTTGTCGAGCTTAAAAAGATAGATACCTGAATAAGTTCCTCCTATAGCATATTTTGGATGCATTTTTAATAATTTGACCTCCCAGATTCCTGCTGTTTTTATGATCTGTTTAACTTTATTTTTCTGTAACAAAAAGAGTCCATTATGATGACCAGCATAGATTTTACCAGCTATATTTTGTATGCTATAGGCTGGACCCTCAGTGCCCGGTAACAATATACTTTGCTTTGATTTTTTATCCTTGTAATATATGCCATTGGAAGTAGTAAAATAGTTACCTGCTTCTGTTTCATAAGCCTCATAACCACTACCTTGTATTTTAAGGTCTTTACTGACAAATCGCATTGGCGAGTTGACATCGATTAAGGCAATTCCATTTTGCATACCTACCCAAAGATTGCCTGTAAAATCCTGAAAACTTCGTAAACAGGCATTAGAAAGTAGGCCATCATTTATACTTATTTGTTCTATAAGCTGACTGTTTAGGTCATACAAAAACAATCCGGAGGTTTGGGTGGAGATAACTAGCCGGGCATCAGAAAGTTGCAATACATGATTGATATAAGTATCTTTCAGAGAAGCGCTTAAAGCAGTTAGCGTATTTTTGCCGTAATTCAGACCAGTTCCCTGTATTTTACCAGATTGGTTGACGACATACAATTCATCATTATGAGTAATGAGTCCGGAAATAATATCTTGTTCTTCAAGGTTTATATTTAGTTTTATCAACTGATCTCCCCGTAATTCTAAAAGTTCTTTTTTATTATTTTGAGTAAGTAGTTTATTATCTAGCCAAAAAGTTCGGAGAAGACCTTCTTCATGACTAACAAGGCTAATTGATTTTCCATCGAAAATATAGATATGCTGGAATGTACAGAAGTATATTTTTGAATCTGAACAAAAGACATCCCAGACTTCATCAAAATCCTGGGCGTCTTCAGGAATTAGATCAATTAATGAAACATAATTCCAATCATCGTTTAAATAACCAAATTCCCCCTGAAGACCTACATAGAGCCTGTTAGTGGTTTCGTCAAATGCCAGGGAACGTTTCTTTTTACCAAGTTCAAAGGCATGAAGACTCCATTCTTTCCCATTATAAGATAGTACACCTAAATTGTTTGCTACAAAAAGTGTCATGGCTCTATTTTGGGCAAAATCAATGTTCTGAATACCGCCTTTATAACTAGATGGAGGGAAATTTTGAATAGGATATTTACCCCGTGCATTCAATTTTATATGAACGGAAAGGGCTAATAAAAGACAAATCCATAATGACTTATTGTAGTAATAAAAAAACATAATGTGAAAGTTTAAATACCTTTAACAGTATTTAATTATCAATTGTTTATGAGTTGCAATATAATCTTTTGATGTAGTGTTTTTAAAATTTGATGAAAAATTTGATGAGGTGTTTTTTTTCTGCATATCAAATTTACGTAATACATTTATAGCATATCACACGAGAAACTTATAAAAGAGTTGAATATGTTTATTACCAACAAACTTCGATCGAATTTTATTCCCCTACTTTACACCCATCTTCAAAAAACCCTATTACTCTTTACCCTTTTTGTTTGCGGAACATTAGTGGCTCAAAACAGCCAGAAAATTACCGTATCCAATGATAATGGAGAAACGACCTTACTCGTAGATGGTCAACCCTTCATGATTAATGGGATGAATTGGGATTACATCCCTATCGGAACAAATACAGTAAATGCTAACTTCTGGAAGAAATCAGATGATCTGATCAAAGCCGGATTGGATGCTGAGATGTCTCTGCTGAAAAACATGAATGTAAATGTGATCAGGCAATACACAGGAGTGCCACGTAGATGGATTCAATACATTTATGAACAATATGGTATTTACACCATGCTCAATCATTCTTTCGGCAGATATGGTTTGCTGATGGATGGGGTTTGGGTGCCAGTGACGGACTATGCCAATCCAGCCACTCAGAAATTTCTTATGAATGAGATAGATGAATTGGTGGCAGAGTACAAAGGAACGCCTGGTTTATTAATGTACTTGCTTGGAAATGAGAATAATTACGGACTGTTTTGGGCAGGTTCCGAAACAGAAGATTTTCCCGATGATGGAGATAAAATAGCTTTTATCGGAGAAAAACGTGGAAGGCCCATGTATAAACTGATGAACGATGCAGCAATAAAAATGAAGCAAGCAGACCCTAACCGACCAGTTGCCCTGTGTAATGGAGATGTCTTATTCATTGATATTATTGCTGACGAATGTAAGGATGTAGATATTTACGGAACCAACACCTATAGAGGCGTTTCATTTGGTGATATGTTTCAAGTGGTGAAAAACAAACTTAATAAACCAATCATGTTTACAGAGTTTGGAGCAGATGCCTACAGTGCTATTAATAATGCAGAAGATCAGGCTTCACAGGCCTATTATATGGTCGGCAACTGGAGAGAAATTTATGAAAATGCTGCTGGAGCTGGTAAGGCAGGAAATTCTATTGGTGGTTTTACCTTCCAGTTTAGTGATGGATGGTGGAAATATGGTTTTGATGATAGAAAAAATGCAGATGTTCATGACAATAATGCTTCCTGGGCAAATGGTGGTTATGGAAAAGATTTCAAGGATGGACAAAACAATATGAATGAAGAGTGGTTTGGGATCTGTGCAAAGGGGCCTACAGATGAACGAGGTTTGTACTTGCTTTATCCCAGAGCTGCTTATTATGCTTTAAAAGAAGCCCACGAATATGATCCTTATGCTGAAGGTGTTTCAGCAGCCTCCATCAATAGCTATTTTGATAATATCCAAATTGTGGATTGCGTACTTCGGGCAAGAGGAGATAAAGCGGCTTTGAAAGGTAATGAGAAAATAAGTATGAGCAACTTCAGGGCAGAGTTTACGACCTTCAATACAGGAGGAACCCTGATCACAACACCAAAAGAAGCCGATCCCGACAATCCAGATGCTTATCCTGATCAGCTGGGTTTTGATCATATGCAGTCCTTTTTTGTAGGGGTGGAAGCCCGCCCCAATTCCAATATGAGGGCGAATGTTAATTTCAACATACTTGGGAATGTAGCCGATAACCCGATCAATGAAATTTTTTATGAAAATAGGGTACGTACCCTCCCTGAAAATAGCAGAGCTGGTAATCTAAGAGTCTATGATGCTGAATTTGAATGGAATGCCAAGGAATTTGATTTGCGAGGCTTTTACAGAACAGGACATTATCACTGGGGCTATGAAGGAGACTTTTTTGGTTTGTATCCAGAAGCAAATTATGGGCCTAATTTGGATATCTATAATGGAGAAGTACTTGGGATCGAAATAGATGGAAAAAAAGCCTTTAAAGGATTGAAGGCTGCTTTTGGCCCTCAATTATGGTGGGGTGCCAACCCAGCTTTACTCTTGAAATATAGCCGAGAAATAGAACATTTTAAGATAACAGGTGTATTTCATGAAGATATTGATGATGCAGCGATAACAGTGAGTTCCCTTGCCATTCCAATGCCTAAAACCCGTCGCGCTACGCTTCATGTGGAAAGAGAAATAGGTCCGATACAACTAGAAGTGGGCGGTATTTGGGGCGGTCAGCCGCTGAATGGCAGAACCTTTCAAATCATAGATGATACACAAGATGAATACATCATCTATGAAGATGAGATCAAGGCTACAGATAATTGGGGAGCGAAAGCGAAAATTCAATTTTCGCAAGGAGCGTTCAATTGGTATGCGCAAGGAGCTACCATGGGCTTAGTCGCCAATGGAGGTGGGGATTATACCCGAACCTTTACAGGCTGGAGACTCAAAGACAGCGGAAGTGGCAACCAAACAAACGTTCTAACAGGATTTACCTATTCTTTTGGAAATATACAAGTGGCTCCCAACTTCTTATGGCAAAAACCACTGGTCGATCCCATCCCGGCAGATATTCAGGGCCCCGGACGTTTGAGGAATATTCAGGCAGACCCATTTGCGGTAAGGTCGAATAGAGAAACTATCGCTGGTGAACTACTGCTGACTTTCGATCCTACTCCTGGAACCTGGATGTACGATTGGGACAGTGATCGTGCTGAAGATGCCAAATTTGCCGTAAGTGCAGGTTTTATCTATCGACATTTGCCTACTACGCAAGATGCAGCAATTGGTTTCTTAGGCAACAGAACTTCTTTTGCTTTTCCTCAATCAGCACCTGCTCAGGACCTGTGGGAATCTAATATCAGAATGGTATCCAAGATCAATTCCGACTTTGGAATCATTGCCAATTTCCTGATCGGTAATGCACAATCTAATGGTAGTGATGCAAGACTTATAGAACGCTACACCATGGATTTAAGAGCTATTTATAAAAAACTAAAACTGACCTCACAGGTACATATTAATGACTGGGGACCTTTCGATTATCATCGTGATTTTAACCTGACGTATCCACTCCAGTTAACATTGGATCTATCTACTACTTTAGGTAAGCCGGATTGGTTCATTTTACCAGGTACTCAAATGGGCGTTCGAGGAACCTGGAGATCTCTGGATCAATATTCACCACGCTATTTGCCCACTCAAACACCTGAATTTGCCACTGAACCTGTTACTAGTCCAGTCGGATATGATAATGGATCAGAATGGGAAATCAGAACATACATTCACATCAACATAGGAAAATAGACATCATCATGAAAATAAATAAAACTATAACATCGAGTATTCTCTGCCTGACAGCTCTTCTATTACTTTTAAATAGCTGTAGCAAAAGAGAAATCTCCGACGATGCAGTCATTGCTACCTTTCCTAAAAATGGGGAAGTTTTTATCGACGGATTTAGTGCCGGATTGGAATATTTACCTTTTGCTGATTCCTATTTTGAAGCGTTTTCTGTAGATGAAGAAACCAAATATGAAGGAACCGCTTCTATGCGATTTGACGTCCCTAATGTTGGAAATCCTGATGGGGCTTACGCAGGAGCTATTTTTCCGGATAATGGCAAACGTGATCTTTCAGAGTTTGATGCGCTTACCTTTTGGGCAAAATCTACTACCGCAGCCACAATCAATGATATAGGTTTCGGACAGGACTTTGATGAAAATAAATACCAGGTTTCTCTAAGCGGACTGGAATTAACAACGAATTGGCAACAATATGTCATCGCCATTCCCGATCCGTCCAAATTAACAGAGGAAAAAGGTTTATTCTGGTATGCAGAAGGCCCAGAAGATGGCAATGGATATTCTTTCTGGATAGACGAATTAGAGTTTAAAAGCTTAGGAACCATCGCACAACCAAGACCTGCTATATCGGAAGGAGAAGACCTCACGATTCAAACATTTATAGGCATCACCAATACCGTAGGAGGACTACAACAAACTTTCAATTTAGGGGATGGTACCGATCAAACACTTAATGTTGCACCCGCTTATTTTGAATTTTCATCTTCTGATCCAAATGTAGTTACTGTAGACGAAAATGGCGTAACAACTGCCGTGAGCATGGGAACAGCAGTGATTACTGCGAGCTTAAACGGAGTAGAAGCGGATGGTCAATTGACAATCGAGGTAGCTGGAGACTTTACGGGAGCACCCACACCTACACAAGATGAAGCCAATGTAATTTCTATTTTTAGTGATGCTTACACCAATGTGCCTGTGGATTATTACAATGGATTTTGGGAGCCCTTCCAAACCACATTTGGTGGAGATGATACGAATATCAATGGTGATAATATTCTTTCCTACACAGATCTGAATTTTGTAGGGATTCAATTTGCCGTAGATGTTCCTACAGTCAATGCATCAGCCATGACGCATTTTCATGTGGATGTGCAAGCAAGAGAAGATATTGATGCCGGAGATTTCTTGACGATAAGAGTCGTGGATGCTGGCCCGGATAACACAGTAGGTACGGTAGATGATACCTCTGGTGAGATCACGCTCAGCGATGCCAATTTAGTGAATGGAGAATGGTACAGTCTTGATATCCCTATGTTAGATTTGGCAGGACTTGCCAATACGGCTAATCTGGCACAGATCGTTTTCGTTTCCGATGCTACGGTATCAAGCGTTTTCATAGATAATATTTATTTTTATAGCGATGGTAGTTCAGGACCAATGATCCCTACTACACCTGCACCAACCCCCACACAGGATGCAGCCGATGTGATCTCCATTTATAGCGATGCATACAACAATGTGGCAGGTTCGGATTATAATCCAAATTGGGGACAAGCCACTGTCGTTACGGAAGTTCCTATTGATGGAAATAGTACACTACTTTATGAAGGTTTGAATTATCAAGGACTGGAAATTGGAAGTGCTCAGGATGTTTCCGGAATGGATTATTTGCACCTTGATTATTGGACATCAAATTCCTCGGCGCTTAATGCATATTTGATTAGTGGTAATTCAACAGAGGTTGCCAGCCCACTTACAGTCCCAACTTCAGGCTGGGCAAGTGTAGATATTCCATTAGGTGATTTTTCGCCAGTAGATTTGGCTGATGTCATACAGTTGAAGTTTGATGGCGATGGTGATATTTACATAGATAATATTTTCTTTTACAAAGAAACGAGTACTGGTGGCGGTCCTACAACAGCTGCCCCCATTCCAATGCAAGATGCAGCTAATGTGATCTCTATTTATAGCGATGCTTACACCAATGTTCCTGGTTCGGATTATAATCCAAATTGGGGACAAGTAACAATGGTGTCAGAAGTATCGGTTGATGGTGATAATACCTTGTTGTACGAAGGCTTAAATTATCAAGGCTTGCAGATTGGTAGTCCACAGGATGTTTCTGGAATGGATTTCATTCACATTGATTATTGGACAGATAATTCTTCTGCCCTCAATGTGTATTTGATCAGTGGAAATACGACCGAAGTCCTCCAATCTCTTAGTGTACCTACTTCTGGTTGGGGAAGCATAGACATTCCTTTGAGTAGTTTCTCTCCGGTAGATATTACGGATGTAATCCAGCTAAAATTTGATGGGAATGGTGATATCTATTTAGATAATATCTTCTTTTATGTCGTCCCAGGGAGTGGAGGACCAGCCACAGCTGCCCCAACTCCAATGCAAGATGCAGCTAATGTGATTTCTATTTATAGTGATGTTTACACCAATGTTCCTGGTTCGGATTATAATCCAAATTGGGGACAAGTAACAATGGTGTCAGAAGTATCGGTTGATGGTGATAATACCTTGTTGTACGAAGGCTTAAATTATCAAGGCTTGCAGATTGGTAGTCCACAGGATGTTTCTGGAATGGATTTCATTCACATTGATTATTGGACGGATAATTCTTCTGCCCTCAATGTGTATTTGATCAGTGGAAATGCGACCGAAGTCCTCCAGCCCCTTAGTGTACCTACTTCCGGCTGGGGAAGTATCGATATTCCTTTGAGTAGTTTCTCTCCGGTAGACCTGATGGATGTAATCCAATTGAAGTTTGACGGGAATGGCGATATATATCTGGATAATATCTTCTTTTACACCATCCCTAGCGGCAGCGGTCCTACTATGCCTGCACCAACACCAACACAAGCTGCAACAGATGTAATCTCCATTTATAGCGATGCGTATACCGATGTAGCCGGCTCCGACTATAATCCAAATTGGGGACAAGCAACAATAGTTACAGAAGTTCCAATTTCTAGTAATAATACCTTATTCTATGAAGGCTTGAATTATCAAGGCTTACAAATTGGCAGCCCTCAGGATGTTTCTGGAATGGACTTTTTACACATTGACTATTGGACAGATAATTCTACTGCTCTCAATGTATTCCTGATCAGCGGCAATACAACGGAAGTCCTCCAACCACTCACTGTACCCACCTCGGGCTGGGCAAGTGTGGATATTCCTTTGGGTGATTTTTCACCAGTAGACCTGACGGATATCATACAGTTCAAATTTGATGGAAATGGTGATATTTACCTGGATAATCTATATTTCTATAAAACTTCCAGCACAGGAGAACCTAGTCTTCCATTGGATTTTGAGGATGGTTTTAATCCAATGATCCCATTTGATAATGGAGCAACAGCTGCTGTAATTAATAATTCAGTTGGTGGAACAAACACATCTAGTCAAATTTTGGAATTCAATAAAGTAGTTGGATCAGCTTGGTACTCAGGAGTTGTCTTTGATGAGGCACTCACAACGACGCCTTTGATCGATCTGGCGAATGGCACAGTGTTTACCGTTAAAATATGGTCGCCAAATGCTGGTATTACTGTTCGCTTCCAATTGGAAGGTGGAGCAGCGCCTGCTTATGAGGTTTTCCAAACAATCGCTACGGCTAATGAATGGGTGACCTTGACCTTTGATTTTACCAGTCAGGTGAACACTGCGGACACTTATCCGAGATTTTCTTTGTTCCCTGATTTTGATCCGAGTAATCAAGACCCGGTCAGCGTGGGAGCCATCTATTATATAGATGATGTTACCCAACAGTAGACTTTATTCGAAAATTGTTTTTGTGAATAATGTTTTCCTCCCTCTACACCCTCTCCAAGGGGAGATTCTCGCTCGAGAGTCTCTCCCTTGGGGTTCGGGAGGGGAATGAATAACAGAGTACTTAAAAAAAAATAGCATGCAACTATCATATCATAATATAAAAAGTAATTGTAACAACCTCTTTCTTTTAGTAGCACTATTGATGTTTTTTGGAGGCTGCGATAAAGACGAAACACAAACCGTAACCACCTTTACGAATCTTGTCTTTCAAGATGAATTTGATGCCAGTACGATTGATGCGGCTTCCTGGAATTATGACCTGGGAATAGGTAATGCAATTTCAGGCGATGGCTGGGGAAATAATGAATTACAATACTACACAGACCGTACTGAAAATGTTAAAGTCGAAGATGGCATGCTGCACATTATTGCCCATAAAGAATCTTATATGGGCTCAGAATATACTTCTGGACGAATCAATTCAAGTGGTAAACTGGAACAACAGTATGGACGTTTTGAAGCAAGAATCCAATTACCTTGGGGGCAGGGGCTTTGGCCAGCTTTTTGGCTTTTAGGTAATAATATTGATCAGGATGGCTGGCCACAATGTGGCGAAATAGACATCATGGAATATAGAGGACAGGACCCAACAGTACTTATAGGTAGTGTTCACGGACCAGGCTATTCTGCAGGTGAATCAGTAGGAAAGTCTTATAATTTGGTGAACGACCGATTTGACACCGGATTTCATGTATTCGGAATAGAATGGGGCCCAGAGTATATCAATTATTATGTAGATGATGTGTTATACAATCAGATAACACCTGAAGATGTCAATGGAGAATGGGTATTCGATCATCCTTTTTATATCATTATGAACCTGGCGGTAGGCGGCAATTTTGTTGGCTCACCAAATGCAAATACAGTTTTCCCACAAACGATGCTAGTAGATTATGTAAGAGTCTACAGCGGTTCTTAGTTTATATCTTTTCTCCTTTGGATTTTTTCAAGTTGTTCTTATTCGTAACTTAGCACATAGTGTACTAAGTACACTGTGAACGAATTTTGTTAAAATTTTATAGCTTCTGAAAGAAATTATTTGATTAGAATGAGCAGTAACACGATAAAAACTACAGAGATAGAGCGACTAAGTATTGCAGGTGAGCGATTTTATAAAATTACTCATGTAGATGAATTGCGTCCCTTTTTTATGAGCATTGTTAGTGACTCTAACCACTGGATGTTCATATCTAGTAATGGAGGCTTAAGTGCAGGAAGAAAGAATGCGGAATATTCGTTATTTCCCTACTATACAGATGATAAGATCACAGAATCTGCCGAAGTTACAGGTAGTAAATCCATTTTTTTAGTGGATAAAAATGGCGACCATCCTCTACTATGGGAACCCTTTTCTATCCGACAGGAAGGAATGTACCAGATTAGTCGACATCTGTATAAAAGCATTTACGGTAATAAGGTATTATTTGAAGAGATCAATCACGATCTGGGTTTGACGTTCAGATATCAATGGAACTCAAGCGATCGTTTTGGTTTTGTACGCCAATCAGAACTGATCAATGATACGGATACGGAAATTCATATTTCTTTGGTGGATGGTATCCAAAATATTATTCCTGCTGGAGTGGGGAGCGATCTGCAAAATCAGTCGAGTAATTTAGTGGATGCTTACAAAAGAAGCGAACTTATTCAAGAGACGGGTATTGGAGTTTTTGCACTCAGTGCCATTATTGTGGATAAGGCAGAACCTAGCGAATCTTTAAAAGCATCAATCGCCTGGAGCCTGGGACTAGACAACCCTACTCATCTTTTGTCTTCGCGACAATTAAAAAACTTCCGAAAAAAACAAGAACTTCAAGAAGAAATAGACGTTAAAGCCGAAAAAGGGGCTTATTTGATCCACGCGGACATTACCTTGCCGGCCCAGGGAAAGAAAGAATGGTTAATTTGCGCAGATGTCAATAAGAACCACGCTGCCGTCGTGGAGCTGTCGGAAATGGCAAAAAACAAGACAAAATTAAAAGAACAGGTAGAACAAGATATTCAGGCCGGAACTCAGCAATTAATAGAGCTAGTTGCCTCTTCCGATGGATTACAATACTCTTCCGATCAATTTAGAGATGTCCGACACTATTCAAATACGCTCTTTAACATTATGCGAGGAGGGGTTTTTGATAAAAATTACCAAATTGAAAAATGGGATTTTACTGAATACCTGTCTAAAGCCAATCGAGCCGTCTACCAAAACAATACAACTTTTGTCGATGCTTTACCCAAGCGTTTTTCTTTTTTTGAATTAAAAACAGAAATCGATCAAACACAAGATCCCGATCTAAGGCGACTGTGTCTGGAATACTTACCCTTAAGCTTTAGCCGTAGGCATGGTGATCCCAGCCGACCCTGGAATAAATTCACGATCAACACTAGAAGTGAAGTAGATGGATCAAAGATATTGGACTACGAAGGAAACTGGAGAGATATCTTTCAGAATTGGGAAGCCTTAGTACATGCTTATCCTGCTTTTATTGAGAGTATGGTACTCAAGTTTTTAAACGCCTCTACTTTTGAAGGGTATAATCCTTATCGGGTAACAAAAAGCGGATTCGATTGGGAAGTTATCGAGCCGGACAATCCCTGGTCTTATATTGGGTATTGGGGAGATCATCAGGTCATTTATTTATTGAAATTCTTAGAGTTTTTTGAAGACTACGCTCCCAAAACCTTACAAAGCTATTTGGAACAGGAAATTTTTGTTTATGCCAATGTTCCATATAAAATAAAATCCTTTGCCGATATTCTTGCCAACCCAAAGGATACCATTGAATTTGATGCAAAATTAGATCATGCTATACAGGAGGAAATATCTACTACAGGGGCAGACGGAACTTTGTTGAAGGATAAAGGGGGAACAATACATAGAGTCAGTTTTATAGAGAAGCTATTGGCAACATTGCTGTCAAAGATTTCCAATTTTATTCCAGAAGGTGGCATTTGGATGAATACCCAACGCCCGGAATGGAATGATGCGAATAATGCTCTAGTGGGCAATGGAGTCTCTATGGTGACGCTTTATTACACCAGAAGGTTTCTGGTTTTTCTTAAGCAATTATTAGCGCAGACGGAATTAACCAACTTTAACCTGTCAGAAGAATTGTATAATTTCTTCAAAGATATCCAAACCATTTTGGAGAGAAACAAGGAGCTCCTATCCGGAAAATTATCCGATATAGAACGCGGACAAATATTAAGTGGGCTGGGAGAGGCAGGAAGTAAATTTCGCCATCAGGTCTATTCAAGGTCTTTTTCTGGTAAAAAAGCGATACTATCCCTGAAAGACTTACAGGGATTTATTGACCTAAGTATTCACTACTCAGAGCATACCATCAATGACAATCAGCGATCAGATAAATTGTATCATGCCTACAACCTCATGTCTATTGATAATGGAGGGGTGTTGATAGCTCGTCTGAGTGAAATGTTAGAAGGGCAAGTAGCTGTGCTTAGTTCTGGGTATTTATCTGCTAAAGAATCGCTGGAAGTCCTTAATAGTCTAAAAAATAGCCAGTTATTTAGGGATGATCAGTACAGTTATTTGCTTTATCCCAACAAGGAATTGAAGGGGTTTATGGCGAGAAATATCATTCCTGCCAAGTCTGTAAAGACATCAAAATTATTGACTAAATTATTAGAAGACGATTCTTTAGCGATCATTAATCAAGATATGAACGGAGGCTATCATTTCAATGGATTGTTTAAAAATGCTAATGACCTGAAAGCTGCATTGGAGAGCCTGGATACAAGATACAAAGCCTTAGTAGACTTAGAAAAAGAACAGGTATTAGAGGTTTTTGAGTTAGTGTTTAACCACAAAGAATTTACCGGAAGATCGGGCACTTTTTATGGTTATGAAGGACTGGGTTCTATTTATTGGCATATGGTCTCCAAATTACAATTGGCTGTGCAGGAATGTTGCCTAAAAGCCATTGCCAATAAGGAAGATGCGGTTACGATTGGTGGCTTATTAGAACATTATTATGAAATAAATGAAGGCATAGGAGTGCATAAATCTCCTTCTTTATATGGAGCATTTCCTACCGATCCATATTCCCATACTCCCGGAGGCAAAGGGGCGCAGCAGCCTGGCATGACAGGGCAGGTCAAGGAAGACATCTTAAGTCGTTATGGGGAACTAGGGGTTTTTATTCGTGAAGGCAAATTATTGTTCAACCCTTGCTTATTGAGAAAAAGTGAATTTCTGAAAAAGTCCAGCGTCATTGAGTATATTGATGTACAAGGCACAACAAGGCAGATTGAGGTAGAACAGGGGGCGCTTTGCTTTACGTATTGCCAGGTTCCTATTATTTATCAATTATCGGATCAAAACCAAGTTACGGTATTAGATACAAATGAACAGGCCCGTCATTTTGATGACTTACATTTGGATAAAAAATTAAGCGATCAAGTCTTCGAAAGAAAAGGGACAGTTGATCGAATTATAGTACAACTAAAACAGGGTTTTTTGAAATAAAATCCAGATAGAATATGAGAAACAGTTTTCAAAAGATTATTATGGGCTTAGTTATATTACTCTGCTTTTCTTGTCAGGGTAATCAAACTAAACAGGAGAACAATCAAAATCGAAAAGAGGTGACGGCAAAAGAAATTTTAGGAAATCCAGCATATATAGCTATTTCTTATGGAGGCTATCGTAAGAATTCCCGTGATATTCAACCAACAGTTGAAGAAATTAAGGAAGATATGCGTATCCTGTATGCTATGGGGGTCAGGGTACTACGTACCTATAATACCAAGTTGAAACATGCATCAACAGTATTAGAAGCCATACGAGAATTGAAAACAGAAAATCCCGAATTCGAGATGTATGTTATGCTTGGGGCATGGATAGATTGTGAAAATGCATGGACGCCACATCCGAATCACGATGCGGAGAGCGAAGATGCAAACGCTGGTGAAATTCAACGGTCTATTGATATGGCTAATACCTACCCGGATATCGTCAAGATCATTGCAGTCGGGAATGAAGCAATGGTCAAATGGGCAGCTGCCTATTATGTGCAGCCAGGTGTCATATTGAAATGGGTGAACCATTTACAAAATTTAAAACGTGAAGGGAAATTAGATAAGGACCTCTGGATAACGAGCTCCGATAATTTTGCTTCATGGGGCGGCGGAGATAACATTTATCATACTGAAGACCTGAATGAATTAATCAAGGCTGTGGATTATGTATCCTTGCATACCTACCCAATGCACGACACGCACTACAATCCTAGCTTTTGGGGGCTGGATGAAAGCGAGAATGAATTGACCAAAACAGAGCAACTTGACAAAATCATAGAACGATCGGTTGCTTACGCAAAGGCTCAATACAAGCAAACTTCCACTTACATTAAAAATGTGGCTCCGGATAAGCCTATCCATATCGGTGAATCCGGCTGGGCGAGTAGTTCAAATGGCTTTTATGGACTCAATGGCAGTAAAGCAACGGATGAATATAAACAAGGCTTGTATCACCAACTGATGCGTGATTGGACGAATAAAAATGGAATTGCTTGTTTTTATTTCGAAGCTTTCGATGAGCCTTGGAAAGATGCTCAAAATCCAGGCGGATCTGAAAACCATTTTGGATTATTCACAGTAGACGGGAAAGCCAAATATGCTATATGGGATTTAGTAGATCAAGGAGTTTTGGATGGATTGACCCGAGGCGGAAATAAGATTGTAAAAACCTATAATGGCAATAAAAAATCATTAATAAAAGAAGTAGAGTTGCCCGAAATAAAAAAGGCAGTTGGGGTAAACTAAGAACTTCCGGAATTAGAGCATATTTAAATAAATTGCACATGAAATACTCGAACCTTTTTTTATCATTAATATGTATCGCCATCATGATCAGCTCATGCAAGGAGGAAGCATTAGTCATTGAAGTCTTTGAGACTTCTGCCAGTGGGAACAAACTCAAAAAACTTGAAAAAATTGAGAAGTCGGAAAATACTACTGTTGTCAATATACTCCCTGCTGAAACCTTTCAAACGATTACTGGACTTGGTGGTTCTTTTACAGAATCCTCTGCCTACTTATTGAATGAATTGGGTAAAGAAAATAGAAAAAAAATCTTAGAAGCTTACTTTGGTGAAAGTGGAGCCAAATATTCATTAACCCGAACACATATCAATTCCTGTGATTTTTCATTGAAAAACTATTCTTATGCTCCAGTAGAAGGGGATAAAGACCTTAAAAATTTTAGCATAGCTGAAGATGAAGACGATATCATCCCGATGATTAAAGAGGCGATGGCTATCTCTAAAGAAGGGTTCAAGATCATGGCTTCTCCCTGGACAGCACCGCCCTGGATGAAGGATAATAATAAGTATGTCGGAGGGCATTTATTGCCGGAATATTATGATACCTGGGCTTTGTTCTTTTCCAAATATTTGGATGCTTATAAAGCTGAAGGGATTGATATCTGGGCAATTACAGTTGAAAATGAGCCTTTAGGAAATGGAAACAACTGGGAAAGTATGCATTATACTGCAGAAGAGCATACGAATTTTGTTGCCAATCACCTGGGACCAAAGCTAGAAGCAGATGGGAAAGGGGATGTTAAGATATTGGGCTACGACCAAAATAGAGACCACCTGAACGAATGGGTAGATGCCATGTACAAGGACGAAGCCAGTAGTAAATATTTTGCAGGAACGGCTATACACTGGTACGCCAGCACTTATGACGTATTTCCAGATGCTTTGCAATATGCACATGAAAAAGCCCCCAAAAAACACCTAATCCAATCAGAGGCTTGCGTCGATTCAGAGGTGCCTCATTGGCAGGACGATGCCTGGTATTGGTCAAAAGAAGCCACCGATTGGGGGTTTGACTGGGCACCAGAAGAGCGTAAAAAATACCATCCGAAATATGTTCCGGTATATAGATATGCAAGAGACATTATAGGCAGTTTTAATAATTGGGTAGATGGTTGGGTAGACTGGAATATGGTGCTCGATCGACAGGGAGGTCCGAATTGGTTTAAGAATTGGTGTGTAGCGCCAGTAATTGTAGATCAGGAAAAGGATGAAGTCTATTTTACGCCTATTTATTACACCTTATCCCATTTTAGTAAATATATCAGACCAGGAGCTGTTAGAATTGGCTGGGAACATTCAAGTGATGTACTTCAGGTAACGGCAGTTAAAAATCTTGATGGTTCTATTGCTGTGATAGTTTTTAATCCAAGCATGAAAGCTGTGGATTTTAATATTGCATTAGAAAATAAATCTACTTCTGTAAAAATAAGTGCCCAGGCTATTCAAACTATAGTTATTTAAAACTAAAAACAACAATCACATGAGTAATCCAACATCACAACCTGTACCTATGGTGCAGAAAATTGCCTTTGGTTTAGGCATGTTAGCCAATCAAATGTTCCCGGCTGTATTAGGGATATTTATGGTAGTCCTGGTACAGGACCTGGGATTCCCAGGATGGATGTGGGGAATATTATTCTTTCTTCCGAGGGTCTTCGATTCTATTACTGATCCCATCATGGGGTTTATTTCTGACAACACCAGATCGGTGTGGGGAAGACGCCGCCAATATGTATTTATAGGGGCGATCATGCTTGGAGTTGCTTTTATCATGATGTGGCAAATTTATCGAACGAATACAGTGGATTATAATTTTACCTATTTCCTGCTGTGGTCATTCGTGTTCTATTTAGGCTTAACCATATTTAGCGTGCCTTATGTCGCTATGGGCTACGAAATGAGTGATGACTTTCATGAGCGCACGAATATCATGGCTATTGCTCAATGGATTGGTCAATGGGCTTGGGTGATTGCACCTTGGTTTTGGGTAATCATGTATGATAAAAGCTGGTTTAATACCGCAGACGAAGCCACCAGGAATTTATCCATATGGGTAGGTATAGTCTGTATGATTTTGGCTATGATACCCGCCATTTTTATTCCGAGTAAATCCACTAAAGATGATGAAAGTCTTATGCCCGTTACTCTATCTAATGCAGGCGGCGGCTTAATGGAGATTTTTAGAGGATTTGTAGAAGCCTTTAAAATAGTATCTTTCAGAAGGCTGTGTATTTCTACATTTTTGATATTCAATGCTTTTAATACGATTGCAGCATTTTCGTTTTTTATCATAGTCTATCACCTCTTTGGTGGGGATGCTGGAGCAGCAGGCATATGGCCTACGCTTTTTGGAAGTGTCGGTGCTTTGGTCACCACCTTTGTCGTGATACCCATCGTTACCTGGATGTCTAAAAAAATGGGAAAAAAACGAGCCTTTCTCCTATCTCAAGGAATATCTATCATAGGTTATATCTTGCTTTGGTTTTTGTTTATACCCGGCAAACCCTATATGTTCATCTTCGCTTTGCCCTTTTTCTCCTTTGGTATAGGCAGCTTGTTTACACTAATGATGTCTATGACTGCGGATGTATGTGATCTGGATGAATCAAATTCTGGAAAAAGAAGAGAAGGTGTCTTTGGAGCTATCTATTGGTGGATGGTGAAATTCGGTTTTGCTATTGCAGGAGGT
>JAHDFX010000316.1 GCA_020627965.1 Saprospiraceae bacterium
TTCGAACCCGCGGTACCTGTTTCCAAGCACGTCGATTTAGCAAACCGGTGGTTTCAGCCACTCACCCATCCCTCCGAATGGGCAGCAAAGTTAATAACTTTGTGTAAATATCAAATAATTTTTTGACAATTTTTTAAACGAAAAACAGATAAAAATAGTTCACTTCCACTTCATTCAGTAAACTATGAGTATTTAACCTTCTATAAATTCATTGCTGTTCTCTATAAAATGCCAGCTTGCAGTTGGCTGAGCGAAGCCGAAGCCAACATTTTAATCATAAACACTCATTTTGATTTTCTTCTCCAGTTCCTGCACGGCGTTCTTGAAAATATCATCCGTATCCAGCAGGTCACCGACAGCCTTACAGGAGTAGATCACAGTACTATGGTCTCGTCCGCCGAAATTATCACCAATTACTTTTAGTGATTTGTTGGTCATGTTCTTCGCCAGATACATAGACAATTGACGTGCTATAACAATGGAACGCTTACGTGTCTTTCCTTTTAGTTTCTCTACATTCAGATCATAATGCTCTGCGACCATCTTCTGGATAAATTCGACGGTGATCTCTTTAGATATTTCGGAAACAAAATTCTTTATCACCTCTTTGGCCAACTCTATATCTACCTCCCGACGATTCAGGGAAGACTGAGCCACTAGAGACACCATCACACCTTCCAGTTCACGAATATTACTTTTGATATTATAAGCAATAAATTCCACTACATCCACAGGTAGTTGCAGCCCTTCATCCGATATTTTGCTTTCTACAATTGCACGACGGGTTTCAAAATCGGGCGCCTGTAAATCGGCAGACAAACCCCATTTGAAACGAGAGATCAAACGCTCTTCCATACCATCCAGGTCTTTTGGTGGACGATCAGAAGTCAGTACCAGTTGTTTGCCGTTTTGGTGCAACTGGTTGAAAATATGGAAGAAAATATCCTGTGTTTTCTGTTTATTTGCCAAAAACTGAATGTCATCAATGATAAGTATATCTATAAGCTGATAGAAATTGACAAAATCATTAACTGCATTGTTTTTCAGGGATTCGATAAACTGATTCGTGAATTTTTCTGAAGAAACATATAAGGCTGTCTTATTGGGAAATTTCATTTTTATCTCATTCCCTATAGCGTGAGCCAAATGTGTTTTGCCCAGCCCCACTTTACCAAAGATAAATAAAGGATTGAAAGCAGTTCCGCCAGGTTTTTTGGCAACAGCCACGCCTGCAGAACGAGCCAGGCGATTACAGTCACCTTCTATATAATTCTCGAAAGTATAGCCAGGGATAAGCTGAGAAGCAATTTTAAGCTTTTTAATACCTGGAATAACAAAAGGATTCTTGATCGCTTCTTTCTGTACAGTTATTCTATTATCATCTGGACTAACAGAAGTTGGGCGCTGTGCTTTTTGAGCCATGCCCGTTTTGTTCATCTTGATCTGATATTCCAGTTGCGCTTTTTCCCCCAATTCTTGCCGAAGTGCGCTGCGTAGAAGCGATACATAGTTCTCTTCCAGCCATTCATAGAAGAACTTATTCGGCACTAGTATCGTCAATACATTATCATTGACAGCCACCGGCTGAATAGGTTCAAACCATGTCCTGAAACTCTGCGCATTGATCTGTTTACGAATTGTCTGAAGACACCTTTGCCATATGGTATTATGGTCAATCATCGTTTTCAACATAAATCATTTCTTAAATGAGGTTTCCAATAAATTTACGTGATGAACTACTGGGAAGTTCTGACTTCCAATGGTTTTCACTGTGTTTAGTTAGAGACATAAGTCTCTGATTATTGGCAGAAAAATCAAGGAATAGCGCGAGTTTTCCCGGATTCAGATAACGATTGTTGAGAGCAGTCATAAATTACTTACCAACAACCGTTTCATTTTTACAAATAACGCATTTGCGTTTGTTGTTTCTTTCAAAATAGACATCAAGTCTGCCCAACAAAATGCCTGCCCAGCCTGCTTGTGTGATATACACTTCTTCTCCATCCATATTCCTGCGGATGTCGGGTTGATCCATAAAGGTATGTGTATGACCACCAATAATCAGGTCAATATTTTTTGTGTTCTGAGACAAAACCACATCGCACATCTTAGTTTTATCTTCTCTATACTGATAACCTAAGTGCGATAAGCAAATCACATAATCACATTGTTCGTCTTTCTTTAAAGTCTCGGCAACCTTAGTCGCCGTTTTTATAGGGTCTTTATATTGAGTATTTCCATACAGCTTGGCGGGAACCAAACCGGATAATTCTATACCCAATCCGAATATGCCAATTTTCAGACCACTTTTTTCGATGATTTTGTAAGATTTTACTTTATCATGCATCATGGTATCTGAAAAATCATAGTTGGAACTGACCAATTCAAAGTTAGCATGGGGCAATTGCTGGTGCAAACCCTTCAATCCTGCGTCAAAATCATGATTACCTATAGTGGCTACATCATATTTCATTGCACTCATCAATTTAAACTCCAGTTCACCACCGAAATAATTAAAGTAAGGAGTGCCTTGAAAAATATCACCTGCATCCAGCAAAATGACATTTTCTTCTTCTTTTCTGATCTTCTCGATCATCTTAGCACGACGAGCTGCACCGCCCAAACCTTGCAAACGACCTCCGTCCATAGGAAAAGGCTCAATACGGCTATGTACATCGTTAGTATGTAGAATAGTGAGCTTGATAAGCTCTGGCTTAGCAAAGGACATAAGGGGAAGTACACCAGTACCAATGAAAAAAGTACCTATACCAGCAGTTTTTATAAAGGCCCTTCTATCCTGTTTCATAATACTTTTTAAAAAGTTCGTTGTCACTATCAGACTCTTATCAGCAGAAAAACTGTGAAGTAAGAGTGTTATGTTGATAATGCTTTGTTTGCTAAGGAGGACTAAAGTAGAGAAAAAAGTTCGATAATACCTTAGTCTGTAAGAGTTTTTTTTTGAAATTTTTAAATGACAATGTAAGCACGAGGTATTTTTTGTTTCTTTTGTAAATTACTTAAAAATAAGGCTTTAAGAATTTGAAAATATATTATATTTAGGCTTTTCAGGCATGAACCCAATTGACTTGAATTACTGTTGTTTGCCAAAAAATCTAAAAGCCTAGTTTACAATATTTTGCGGTTTTAAAGTGGCTATAAAAAGTTATTAACATTATGTTTTTTTAAATGTAAGAATGGTGAACATCTTTTTCAAAAGAAATTTAAAAGTGTCAATTTTATGCTAATATTAATTTAATATTAAATGAACATTAGTTGTTATGTGACAAATAAGAGAAGCCTTTCATCTTTGAACAAAAAATAATGAAATCTCCTTTTTTTGCTTGTCACAATTTAGAGTCTCTAAAATTAGAGTGTTCCCAGTTCCTTAAAAAACACCCGACTAAAATGGGTTTGACCTTTTAAATTGAGATGGTCAGAGTTATGAAAAAAGCTAGGGTCTGTACTAAAACGGAGATCGTTGGAGTAATCTAGATGTGGAACCTGATATTTTTCTTTAACGGGATTTAAATACTGGTAAAAATGCTCTTCTAGCCAGTCAGGTTCAAAACCATTGGCATAAGCTTCATAAAAAGGAACTGTTACTAGAATTACTTCAAATCCACTCTTGGCAGCATCCTCAATTATTCTAGACAATAGAGTCACATTCTTTTCAGGAGATGCATAAATGGCATGTTGCCTATGTTTTTGTACTTTACCTATAGCATGAATATCCAGTTCTTTTTTGGTTTGGTCGGTTCGCCAGTCTACCTTATACACATTCTTTCCTCCAAATAACTGGCCTATATTATTGGAAAAATTGGTTTTAATACGATGAATAATAATGCTAAACTTCCGCCTGTGGGAATAATCATAAATAGATTCTTTAGGCAGATAAAAATAAAAATCGTGTACAAAAGAATTTTTAAGCCCTTTATCCGTCCTGTTTTCATCGGTACCAAAAGCAAAATAAGACACAGGCAGAATAATCGTCCCGCCGGGTTTTATATAAGGTTTGATGTACTTATAATTCTGCCAGTCATAATAAAAAGTATTGGATGCTTTATTGAAACCCTTGCCATTTATTTTATGTGAAGTATAATCAAAAGAAGCGCCATGCGAATTGCCAAGATTTACAATGTCATAGGAACCTTCAAGCTGATCAAATTTTTTCAGATAATCACTATAGCCCAGATGAAAAAGATAATAACAACTACCTGCCACTGTCAAGAATAACAATAGAACCCGACCTGTTTTTCGTAACCAGAAATGCGATATACTTGCCAATTTTAATGAATTAATAAGGTGACTTTTTTAATGCTTGGGGAATATATTAAAAAGCTCAGGCTTTTATAGCTTTTAAGTAAGTAATCAATTCAAATGAACCCTAAACAGAAAATATAACTTTAATGATATATTATTTAAATGTTAAAAGTGTCTTATTTTTATGCAGTTTAAAAAATAAATATTAATTTTATTTCGATTTAAAAGTGAATCCTTCTTTTAACTTCTTAAAATCCCTCAATAATGATTAGCACAGTTTTAATTAGCCAGAAAAAAGACTTTCTACAACTTCTTGAACAAAAAATTCAAGCCTCCTATTCCATGTTATCGGTGAATGGGAGTACAACAAAAATCTCCGAGATTTCAACCTTAATATTAAGCGTAAAACCCGATTTGGTAATAATAGATTATCAACTGTATGAGCAATCTCCTAAGCTTGAAACATATCGGTGTTCTTGCCAGTCGGAGCTTATTTTTACTTCTGATACTAATGCTCATGCAGTTGATGCATTTCAATATAGTGCAGCAGGATATGTCGTAGAACCTATTAGTGATACTTATTTGAAAACAGCAATTAAAAACGCAATTGACCGAATTCAATTAAATGAATCAGTTGTTGGTAATGAGATAGTTGGAAGTATTAACCTAAGTAGGTCAATGTCCGACCAGCCTATATTTATTCCTACAATGGATGGCTTTGAATTACTTACTGTAGGGCAAATTATTCGATGCGAAGGAGAGGGAGGTACCACGATGTTGATTACTACAGATCCAAGTGATAAACCAAATATTCGGAGTTCTTACAATATTGGTGTGTTCAAAAAAGAGTTGGAAAAATATGGCTTTTATTCTCCACACAAATCTCATCTTGTAAATCCGGCCTTTATCAGGAAATACTCCAAAGAAGGATTCATTTATATGAACAATGAAGATAAAATTCCTTTGGCAAGACGTAAAAAATATGATT
>JAHDFX010000317.1 GCA_020627965.1 Saprospiraceae bacterium
TTTGCTATTGTCCTTACTACGCTAACAAAATTAAGGGTTTTTCTGTTTTATCGCTTGGTTTTCTCGTTTTTATTGGTGGAAGTGAACTCCTTTAACAACGCCATATGGCGTATATTTTTCTTCTGAGTAACTTCTAACGACTTTGTTGATGTATTTTGTGATAGTCTGTCTTTGAAGTTATTTAACACTCTAAAATACATCATATGTCTAATTTATCCAAAGGACTAGAGATATTTCTGAGCTCCTTTGGGGAAATATGAAGATAAATTTCCGTCGTTTTTAAACTTCCATGCCCCAATAAATCCTTTACATAAGTAATATCTGTTCCATTTTGTACCAAATGAGTAGCAAAAGAATGGCGTAAGGTATGTGGCGTCGCATGTCTAATGCCTGAGTTTTTTACTGCTTTACTCATGAAATTTTGAATACTTCTTGCACTGTACTGCCCTCCTGTCTGACCTTCAAATAAATAGTGAGAAGGGCGATATTGTTTGACATATTTCCTAAGTATTACTAATAATCTGGAAGCGAGCAGGGTAGTCCTGTCTTTCTTCCCCTTGCCGCCCTGAATACGGATGTGGTGCTGGTCACTTCGTATATCTTCTACTTTTAGGTTGATGACTTCGGAAATCCGCAACCCGCCGGCATAAATAGTCATCAAAATTGCTTTATGTTTTAAGTTGTCAGTGGACGTTATCAGAAGACAAACTTCCTCTGGTGACAAATATCCCGGCAGGTCTTTAGGTACTTTAGGACGTTTCAGGTAAATAAACATCTTTTCCCGATGCAATACATTTTCATAGAAATATTTAATTGCATTAATAGCTTGGTTTTGAGTTCGTTCTGCTATTTTTTCATTTTTTATTTTATGATGTAAGAAGGCTTTGATCTCCTCAATTGTCAGTGTAGATGGACGTTTGTCATTATAAAACCAGAATAATTGTCGCAAGTGATGCTTATATGATTTTATGTGGTCAGGAATGAGGGGTCAGGAGTGAGGGGGCAGGAGTGAGGAGTTTGTTAGGTTTTTAGTGTTCTTTGGTAGGCGATTATCATTTTTCTGATTTGTCTGACTTCATCTGTCATTGACTCCATGACCTTGTCATCAATAAAGTCTAAATCAAAAGCTACATATAATTGCGTTTCCAATTCACAGGAAGAACCAATGGAATAGTCTAAAAATCTATTCAAATCTTTTTCTGTCCCTCTCCCACAACCTTCTGCAATATTTGAAGGAATGGAAATCGCTGCTCTTCTAAGTTGAGATGTTATTCCATATTGCTCTTCTTTCGGAAAGTCTTTGGTCAAATTGTATAAAGTTTTCACAAATTCTCTTGAACGGTTCCAGATTTTTAGGTTTTTGAAATTTCGTACCATTTTTAAAATAGGTTTGCTGTAAAATTTCAAATATAATAAAAATTCGGGGATGAGATGTGAGGGAAATAATATGCCCCCCGACACCTAACTCCTGACACCTGCCCCCTAAAAGGAAGACCGGATAAAAAATTCTGTTCTAAAGACTGCAGTAACCGCTATCATAGCAAGAAACGGAAGAAAAAATATTCTGATGAAGTATTGATGGTGAATAAAATATTACTGAAAAACAGAAATATCCTGGTCAATTTATTCGAGCATGAGAAAAGACAGAAATTTAAGATATCGAAACTGGTACTTTCACAGTTGGGCTTCAATTTTAAATATGTTACTGGAGTCTATTTTAATAAACAGGGAAAGATGTATCACTATGTCTATGATTTTGCCTGGATGGAGTTCTCTACGCAAGAAGTTCTTTTGGTTAAGAGCCGTTCAAAGAAGTGATATTTAGTTTTTCTATTCCTGAATAGATATTGAACCGACTATCTCTAAGGAAGCCGATCAGTATCATATCATACTCATCTGCCAGTTTTACCGCCAGGCTGGATGGAGAACCTACTGCTGCTAATATTGGCACACCAGCCATCAGTGTCTTTTGTACTAACTCAAAACTCGTTCTTCCACTGACCAATATAATGTGTTGATGCAGAGGTAATAACTTTTGCCGAAAGGCAGTACCAATTACTTTGTCAAGTGCATTATGCCGACCAACATCTTCTTTTATAATCAATAAATTACCTTCAAAGTCGAATAACCCTGCTGCATGAATACCACCTGTATGCCCGAAAACTTCTTGTGCTTGTCGCAATATGTCAGGAAATTGAATAAGTTTTTCAGCAGAGATATGAGGTAGAGTAGGAGAGCGGTCGTAATGAATGACCGTTTGTAATGATTCAATAGAGGTTTTACCACAAACACCACAACTGGAAGTCGTATAAAAATGCCGATTAAGTCGTTCCAGGTCGGGTTGTATATTAGGGTGTAGATCTACTATCACATAATTGGATTCCTGGGCGCTAAGTTGACCCGCAGATCGTACGTCTAATATCTCTTCAGGATGCCGAATGATACCTTCTGTAAACAGGAAACCGAGGGCTAGTACTTCATCATCACCAGGTGTACGCATAGTGATGGCGATACTCTTGCGTTGTCGGGCATTAAGCTTACCAAATCTGATTTGTATTTCCAGAGGTTCTTCAGTGACCAGACGATCTGATGCTTGTTGCAATTTACCCGCCTTGAAACGACCGATGGAAACAGACTGAGTGCGCCGATCTTTTTTTGACATAGCTTACTTTTTTAAAGAAAAAATTTACTCAGTCATAATTTTCTTTCCATTTTAAATCCAAATGTAAAACCAAAACTAAATAATGCTTACTTAGTATCCGAAGATTCTCTGGCAGTAGCTTATTTCTTAAAAGTATCTGCTATAACTACATCTTTGGAACCTGGAGTATAAACATAGAAGCCTTCACCTGATTTGCGCCCAAGCTTACCGGCTGTTACCATATTAACGAGTAGGGGACAAGGGGCGTATTTGGAATTGCCAAAGCCATCATATAAAACGTTTAGAATGGAGAGACATACGTCGAGTCCGATAAAATCTGCGAGTTGGAGTGGTCCCATCGGATGAGCCATGCCTAGCTTCATTACGGTATCTATTTCTTCTACACCAGCTACGCCTTCGTGTAAGGTAATAATGGCTTCGTTGATCATTGGCATCAGGATACGATTGGCAACAAATCCGGGATAGTCATTGACTTCGACAGGTACTTTGCCTAGTTTTTTCGACATACCCATGATGGTCTTCGTCACTTCATTACTGGTGGCATAACCACGAATAACTTCTACTAACTTCATTACAGGCACAGGATTCATGAAGTGCATACCAATGACTTTGTCAGGACGCTTAGTGACTGCTGCGATTTTTGTAATGGAGATAGAGGAGGTGTTGGTGGCAAGTATAGCACCAGCAGGCGCCACTTCATCCATTTGAGCAAATATCTTGAGCTTTAAATCTATATTCTCGGTAGCTGCTTCTACGATAAGATCAGCATCACTGGCAGCAGTTTTTAAATTGGTAGAAGTGGCTATATTGGCTAATGTATTGGCTTTATCAGTTTCGCTGATCTTTTCTTTTCTAACCATTCTGTCGAGGTTTTTACCAATAGTTGCCATAGCACGTTCCAGCGCTGCTTCGGCAATATCTACTAACTGGACTTTATATCCTTTCATGGCAAATACATGGGCTATGCCATTACCCATCGTACCAGCACCTATTACGACTATATTTTTCAATGTTTTATTTTTTTCTCACTACAAAGTCTACTACACTGTGTAGCGGATGAATTAAATTGAATAGGCTGCGAAAATAGCAAAAAAGGAAATTTATTCACTACAGATTATATAGATTGACATAGATACGACAATTAAACATGCTAAACATATTCTTATGCTTTAAGCGGCTGATTCGCCTTATTCTGCATCCTATAAGCCATAAAAGTCAAAAGAGGAACAAACAACAACATCCAGGGAATATGAGTAATTACTTCGTCTTCTACTTCAAAAAGTATTAAAAACACGACAGGTAAAAATAGCATAAGTGCGCCTGCAAATTGCCCCCAAAAACGCATATTTTTCCATAAAATTAAGACAAGTCCTATCATAGCAGCGACAGACAATAGCCCGACATTGAAAATATTGAAAATAGTATCATGCCTGGTACTATAGATATTTCGTAATTCAAAAATATCGTACAATACTTCCAGAGAAGAAATCGTGATAAGGAAGCAGATAATTCCTATTATACTGGAAACTAATGCTCTTTGAAAGCCATAATTGGATATGAGGAAGAAGAAAATTGGTGTAAAGAGCATAAAAATAGAAATAAGCATCCAATGAAAACGAAATAAACTATGTAATTCAGAGCGATTACTATAATCCTCGTATGCTTTTCCAAGAATAGGGCTCCACACAAAAACTTTGGCGTCTTTGACACGATCTACCCTACGAATAACCTGCATGACATCTTTTTTATAAATAACAGGATTTTTGCTTTTTTGCACATAACTATGCCGATTCATAATATCTATAAGTCGTGGAGTCATATAGTGATCTGAGACTTTACCCATTTGGTAAACATTGTCGTTATATTCTTCTTTATATGAATAGTTATCATAATTGCTCAGATATTCATAATCTGCCTGAAGTACTTTATCTTCATACAAATAAGCTGTATGGTAATTGATCGTAGATAAAAGTACAGTAACATTAAAGCCGAGCGAAACAAGACAGGCACAGACTGCCAGCCAACTGAATAACATGTCTTTATAAGTAACTTGTCTGATTTTAAAATTACGGACTTTGAGTGCCCAGAAAAGAATGATAAAACCTAAAGATAAGATGGATGAGCCGTAAATAAGGTATAGTGTACCAGAGGTCGGGAAACTACTTTTACTGACCAGTAAAGTCCCTAAAACAACCGCTAATATATTACCCAATATCAAGGAAAACCACCCAAAATCATGTATCCTTGTCCGCCATAGATGCGGGTAAGTCATTAATAATTCACGATCTATTTTTTTGAGAAAATTTGGATATAAACGTTTCAATATCTGCATAATTTCATTTTCTTCAATATTCAATAATTAAGCTACAGGGCTGTTATGTCGTTCACCGATCACATACATGAAAAAGACGACTACGGGGCATAAGAAAACCAATGTCATCAAAAAACTTAAATACGATGGATTATTCCTCGTTAATAAAGCCAGTAAGCCTGCAAATACAACTGGTATCCAGAGTAATAGGGTGCTGGCTATATATTTCCAGGCAGTGGTCATATTCCGTTCTTTG
>JAHDFX010000318.1 GCA_020627965.1 Saprospiraceae bacterium
TTTTCTAATTTTACTAACCTTTCCAGTACTTCTCCCGTTCTTTCTGCTGCTCCGGTGTAGCCTCAGGCGTAGGCACCAGACTTGGATATAAAGGAGGCGGGAAACCCTCTGCTTTCCGACGCTGAAAGTCTTTTTCACGATATGGATCGAAGGCAGTGCCGGGCGGTAAGGGGCGGTTTTTGTCCATAAACCAGACGTATCTTGCCCAGGTATCTTCCAGCATAATTTCAACAATTATCCCTGTATTTCGACGGTTTTCTTTTTCCCGAAGGGTTAATATTTCATCAAAATCTTCTAGATATCCAATTCGAGTTTCCCCCTCACTAAACTTAAAGGTTATAGATTTTTTACGGTTCCTTTTTAAAAATGTAACTTCATCATTTAGGCGATCTAAGATTAATACTCTGGGAGGTACCCGGAAAGCATAAACCATAAGTAGTAAGGAACATAAATTGATTCCTATGAATGTAAGTAGAAAACTTAACTCTGTTATTTTTATTAAAAGCATTAAACTGCAAAGGGACAATAACCCTGCCTGTGGTGCCATATCCCAACCTCTAAAGCTTTGCTGTAATTTATAAACACCATCATCAAGTTGTAATAACCTCACATCATTATTAGTAATATGCTCTTTGTCAATAACATAAGGGGTTCTTCTTATCATGTAATCATAGTATCCCATAATCTATTTATTTAAACCAGTTTGCTTTACAATATATTTCCTGTATAGTCCCTACAAACATCTCTTTTCCCCATAGATAATCTATTTGTCGACTTGTGGTTTCGTGTATCGGATCATTTGATCTGATTGGATTAATGAGATATGCCAGGTAACGTTCCTTGTCTTTTTCTAGTGGCCAATATTCATCACTTGATTTACTGATATGCAACCTACTGATAAATAGATACATTGATTGATTGATTGATTGATTGATTTGTACTTTGGACGGTATAAATTTCGGAAAAGCAAAAATACTTTTGAACTTAATTCTGTCCGCTTACTTAGATTTCAATCTACCGTGTCCTCACTAACCTTTCCAATACTTTTCCCGTTCTTTCTGCTGCTTCGGTGTAGCCTCAGGCGTAGGCACCAGACTTGGATATAAAGGTGGCGGAAAACCTTCCGCTTTCCTGCGCTGAAAGTCTTTTTCACGATATGGATCGAAGGCAGTGCCGGGCGGTAAGGGGCGGTTTTTGTCCATAAACCAGACGTATCTTGCCCAGGTATCTTCCAGCATAATTTCAACAATTATCCCTGTATTTCGACGGTTTTCTTTTTCCCGAAGGGTTAATATTTCATCAAAATCTTCTAGATATCCAATTCGAGTTTCCCCCTCACTAAACTTAAAGGTTATAGATTTTTTACGGTTCCTTTTTAAAAATGTAACTTCATCATTTAGGCGATCTAAGATCAATACTCTAGGAGGTACTCGGAAAGCATAGATTAGAAGAAATAAAGCAAGCGAATTCATAATTCCAAAGCAAATCATGGCGCTTAATTCGTTTATATTAAACAAGAAAAGTAAACTTAAAAGTGAGACAAACCCTGCCTGTGGTGCCATATCCCAACCTCTAAAGCTTTGCTGTAATTTATAAACACCATCATCAAGTTGTAATAACCTCACATCATTATTAGTAATATGCTCTTTGTCAATAACATAAGGGGTTCTTCTTATCATGTAATCATAGTATCCCATAATCTATTTATTTAAACCAGTTTGCTTTACAATATATTTCCTGTATAGTCCCTACAAACATCTCTTTTCCCCATAGATAATCTATTTGTCGACTTGTGGTTTCGTGTATCGGATCATTTGATCTGATTGGATTAATGAGATATGCCAGGTAACGTTCCTTGTCTTTTTCTATTGGCCAATATTCATCACTTGACTTACTGATATGCAACCTACTGATAAACAGGTATTCTGATTGAAACGGTTTTATTTGTTCAGTGATCGGCTTAGGGATATCGAAGTTAATTTCCATTTGATGAATTCCTTCTATTATTCTGTGTTTGATATATCTGTGACCCAAAACCTCTCGTCTATATGGATTACTCAATCCTTCGGGTAAAAAGAGTAATTCGTATTCTAATTGGCTTGTATCATACTGAAAATTATTACATTCTATAATGAAGGAAAAGCTACTAATTAATTTCGATCCGATCTGCATTTCTGAGCTTGAAGATAGTAGAAGCTCCATGACTTCATCAACCCTTCTTCTGTTAGGTATATCACTGAAGCCCATATCTACTTTCCTAACTCTATATCTGATTAATAAATCATATAAATCTTCCATTGCGACAAGCATATTTCTCCAACGCTTGCATTTTTCTGAAATTAAACTGTTCCTGTTTTTATATAAGTCATAACTATACCGATATGGTTCCAATTGGTCATTTGGACTATATGTTTCCAGTGCATTAAAAATAGTATTTTTCAGAAATAATTCCAAAGGACTGTCTGTGAGATATATTGCCAGAAATAGGAGTCCCCAAAATAGTAAAAATAAAACAGCAAGTGGCCAGAATAATAAGCCTGCTGCACCTGTATAAAACATAAAAGCGGCATTGGCAAGAAGCACAGCATTGACTGCACTGACTGCTGCGAAGGCTAAAGCAGCATCGTAATCTCTTAGGCGATAACTTTCTACTGCATCCCATATAGATATAGTTATATTTATAGCTGAACCCAACCATAAAGCCTTTCTTGAAAGAGTAGCCAATTTACCTTTTTCCGAACTTTTTCTCACTGATTTCCTATGTGCAAGTTTTGCAATTCTGTAATCAGCCGCTGCTGAGGTAAGATGTGATACAGCACCAACAGTTGCAACAAGATTTTTAGTCGATCTAGATCGACTAAACTTATCTACCCCCACAGAAACATTCACCAGTTCCAGTCCCATCATAAAAGCCCTGAATCGGGGGCTATTTAATACCTGCATAATCACCTTTGAAGCCTTATTTCCTTTTTTCTCTGCTTTCAGAGTAATTCGGGCAGTATTGGCTTCAATATGCTTGACTCGAATATCATTCTTATTAGTTGACAAACGAATATATTTCTTCCCGGGCTGCCCCGTTTTATTCGTCAGTACTTTACCCTGTTCGATTTTAGCTTTAATATCAAAGTCAAGATTAAGGCGCATCAAGTGGTCAAATAGAGCTGATTTATTGACTTGTATGGAGGCTTCTCCTCTATATTGCAGAATTTTAAAATAATTAAGAATGATTTCAAAATTACCTTCACGGGTAGCATGTTTTGCAAATGCATCTAAAATCCCCTCGAGTACTCTGATAAATCTTCTGCTGATAACAAAAGTATCTACATGGTCGAAATAAGACTCAGGGAACAGATCAATATCTATAATGTAGCCCAGTATAGCCCCCTTTGCACCATTGCAGAGAATATCATTAAAACACTTTATCCAATATTCACTTTCCGGCTGATAATCTTTTTTCAAATCCAGACACCTGTCTATATCCCATGGATTGACGGAAAGTAGTGATAAATGCTTTGCTAATATGCTCTTCCCTTCAAAGCATGTATGTTCTTTATCCTTCAGAAAATGTTCCAGACAATCATCGTAGTAATCATTATTCATGAGTCGCCCGAAATCATTTCTTATGGCTTCGATAACTTTTTTTTGCTGCTTTCGCTCCGCTACTCCCAGCACTTTCATTAATCGGGCTTTATCTGTCGTCTCGTGGTATTTATCGTCTTCCTGATTATATAACAACTGGTAAATAGTCAGTGCATTAGAAAACAGGGCATTCAGTTGTTTTTCTTCTTCATTGAATGGATGTTCTCTTTCTTCATCACAAAGCATTCTGTCAAAGATAGTATCGGGATTTTCACCTGTCTGTAGAGACTCAACAAGTGCATCCAGACGAATATATTCTTTGGAAAGTGCAGCGGAAATATCTTCTGCACAGCCGATGGCATCATCCAGCACTATAAACATATCCTCCAACAAGTTATCCGGTCTTAGGGAGTCCTCTTCATCTGCCTCAATATGACTGAGTTTTTGCTCAAACCAGACTTCCTGTGGCTTTTCATTTGCTGTAAAACCGGCAATGATCTCATGATAAGGATAGACATTACTGTAAGGAGTACTAGCCCCTTTTTCAAAGCCTGTACAAACGACCTTTTTCATATGTTTAGCCCGTTTATCGAGGTCTTCCAACATGCTTTGATGGTATTCAACAGACCATTGTACACTCGAAAAAGCTACCCAGACAACAGTACCCTGATCGAATATTTTGAAACGTTCCTTGCCCCTGGTTTTGGTTCTGACATCTTTATAAACCCCCTTATGCTTATTATCTGCCCAGTAGATCGAGGATAATAGACCCAGTTCATCTATTTGGTATTCAAACCACAGGTTTTTCTTACTATCGTCGAAGATATACAGATAACCTGTCCGTAGCGATCTGTTGCCTATAATGAACTGATCGAAATGAATGCCTTGCAGACTGGCAATATTCTGGCTGCCCTGCTCGGATTTTGTGACGAAGCTGATGCTTTCTTCTTGCTGATAAAACAGACCACGCCTGAGAAAATGCAGACGAATACCCGCTTTCCTAACAGTAAGCTTAGGGCTTGGATATTTGGATACAGCACCTCCGCCTTCGCAGGTAAATTGATAAGTTGCCACGACATCGCTAAATTCTCTTAGCTGATTTTCTTCTAATACAGGGTTCTCTTTCATTGATATATGAATACTTGACAATACTTCGTATTGGGTTTTTGTTTTTATCGGCATACCAATAAGACTATTACCCAATGCAAAGCATTGTTAATGAAAGGGCGGTCGCTAATTTGGCGTTATAACATTACTAAAACAAAGTCCCCACTTTTGGTAATGTTATGACAAATATACTATAATATTCTTTTTGTATTGAAAATGTTAACAGTTTTGCACTGCTGAAGCTCAACTTGGTACTTCTTTGGAACAACTTAGCACCTCCAAAGTACGGCTTGGTACTTCCCCGAAATATTTTAATACTTCCAAAGTCCAGGGCGTTACTTCTCCGGGGTAATTTAGTTCTTTAAAGGCTCGACTTAGTGGTTCTTTACTGTATTTTAGTACTTGATAAGCTAGGCTTTATACTTGCCCGGAGCATTGTTTCACTTCCGAAGTACTAAGTTATACCTCTACACAGTAAAAATGCTCATGGGGAGTACCTTTTAGTACTTCGACACAGTATTTTTGCTACCAAGAAGAGCA
>JAHDFX010000319.1 GCA_020627965.1 Saprospiraceae bacterium
AGGCTGTTGGCTGTGTTTTTGGGAAATCTTACATTTTGTATAACCATTTTTAGTTATTTTTAAAAATAGTATGCCTGTGCAGCGTAGATTTTTTGGTGATAAAATCGAAATGTCTATATTTGTTAGCATTATTTACTAAAGCAACCCTATGAGTAGCTACTTTTCAAAATACGAAAACAACCTTTTAGAAACATTAAAGAACACCGAAACCAATTCCTATGAAGGATATTCATACTTTATCAAGGGAGATATTTCAGGGATACAGGAGTTTATTTTCAACGTGCAATCTGAAGGTGCAGCTAAGACGCTGAAAGCCCGGTCGTTTTTCATTCAGGCGCTGAGTCGTGTTTGTGTGGAGCATTTTTATGATAAGTTGGGACATGAGCAGTGTAGCCGGTTTTATGATGGTGGTGGTACTTTTTATATGTTTTCCAAACAGGATGCAAAGGATGCCATAACTGAAATTCAGGCAATTATAAACGAGTACTGCGCTGGTGAGGAATTTTATGTAGTACTCAATCAGATTAAGCTGGATGATGATTACTTAATCAATTTTGGAAAAGCGTGGTTTGAGATCAATCAGGCATCAAATGAGGAAAAACTAAAAAAATTCTTTGGTTATTCTAAAGCCTTTGAGCCTTATGATACTGTATTTGATACTGAAGGGCAGACGAGGGATAGGCAATGGAAGTCATTTACTACACAGCTTGTTGATAGAGAGGACAAAGACAAAAAGGGACTGATACTGGCTGATTTGCCGAATGCAAGGAAGTTAGTTGTCAAAAAGGAAAGTATTGGTATTCTCTGCAAAAAACTAAGCATTGGAAATCAGGCAAAAAAAGAAGATAATTTCAAAGGGAGCATTATCAATAAATTGCCTGTATGGACAGATAAGACTTCCAAGAAATATGCTGATGAGATTCATATTCAGAATAAGCAGAAACAAGAAGATGAAGAAAACAGTCTTATTCGACAGGGGCAGATTATTGATTTCCATATGATGGGTATCATAGCAAAACAGCGTACCGGAACAGATAAATTAGGCGTATTAAAACTAGATATTGACGAACTGGGTACATTATTCAGAGGGTTGGAAAGTCTGGATGATCTACAGCGTACTTCTCAAGCTATGGAGTGGTTTTTCAATCGTTTCTTGTATAATCTTTGGAGTGATGGAAAATTTGAATATCAGAAAATAGATGAGAATAAAACTCATAAAATATCAACAGAAGCCTATAAAGACAATATCTACGTAGTTTTTGCCGGTGGTGATGATTGTTTTGTCGTTGGTGGCTGGGATGCTGTCTTTAAATTTGCCGGCGATTTGCATCGCTCTTTTGAGGAGTTTGAGAAAACACTGAGAAATACTGTAGGCGCTTTAAAAGAAAATGTAGATCAACTTCCCAATAAGAAGATCACACTTTCGGCTTCTCTTACTATTGTTGGTTCTAAATTTCCTGTAGTACGTTTTGCAAACATGGCAGAAGAAGCATTGGAAAATGCTAAAAAGCAAATAGATAAAGCTACAGGAGAACAGGTGAAGAATAGTATTAGCGTATTTGGGCATGTGATGCCCTGGGAAGATTTTTATAAGGCAGATGATACCGCCCAATCTTTACAGCATATGGTAACAGAAGGAGGAGAAAGCCGTGCTTTGCTGGAAAGACTGCAACAGAGCGCACCTGGATTTGCCCGTCTGTTCAATCGTGCAGAAGGTGGTAATCTGCGTTCTCCGCAGGTGTCTAGATTGTACTATTATCTGCGTAATGTCAAGAACAGGAAAAATTTAGAAATATTAGAACATCAAATCATAAAGCCCTATTCAATGGCTCTATTAAGAGCTTATCAGGAAGCTAAAAATCCCAATTACGACTTTAAAAAGACCGACTCTGCTCATGCCTGGGTGACTATCCCGGTAGCGGCCAGATGGGCGGAATTATTGACCAGAAAAAAATAAATTAATATGGCACAAGGAAGACGTGGACTTACCTCCGAACAGTTGCTGAATGAAGCCAAAAACTACTTCGGTAACTCTTATGGCAAGATTCTATCTATACTGGATGAAAATGCTAGTGTGGATTTGAATGAGCTAAATGACTGCACTCAGGAATTGGTGCGAGAGACTTATCAAGGGGTGACTTCATCTCAGTTGAGAAATATTTTCAGTGAGATCAAAGGCGTAGATAATTCACATCAGTTGAAACTGAAACGTCCACGACTTGCCTATGTTATTGCAAGGCAGGAAGGTAAACCTAAAGCACAAAAACTGATGCTATTGCTTGATGACCTCATTAAGAATATAGAGAATGGTAATTCAAAACAGGTAGAAAGCTTTCAGCACTTTTTGGAATCCATAGTTGCTTATCATAAATATTATGAAAAAGTACGTATTTAGAATCTTATAAACACCAAATATATCATGGCAAAATTAACAGGTAAACTTATCATAACCGGTACTATAAAAGCAATGACCGGACTTCATATTGGAGGCTCCAAGTCTTCACTGGATATTGGCGGGGTAGATCTGAATGTTATCAAAACCCGTAAAGGTATACCATTTATACCAGGTAGTTCTCTAAAAGGAAAGCTGCGTTCTATGTTAGCTAAGACCGAGAACTCCATTGCTGTATCCAAAAAAGATATTAGGCAGGATAAACCACATGAACTTAGAGAACGCTTCGGGAATGATTATACAACAGACGACAAAGTTCCTTTTATTATCCAGCTTTTTGGCAGTTCAGGTGATGATGATAATGGTGTGGTTACGAGAGTACTGGTACGTGACGCTTATATGGACGACTCGGCTTTTCAAGAAGAATTCGGAAAAGCAAGCGAATATGCCGACATAAAGTGGGAAAATACCATTGACCGTAAAACAGGTACAGCAAAGCATCCACGTCAATTAGAGCGTGTACCTGCCGGAGCTAGGTTTAACTTCCAGATCGTCTATGATCTATATGACGATATTGCTGACAATTACGAAGGAGAAGAAGTAAACAGATTACAGAAACACCTTTGGGCTTTAGAAACGGCTATGGGACTATTGCAGGATGACTATATAGGTGGACACGGTTCAAGAGGTTACGGTCGTATTCGCTTTGAGAATATAAACGTTGAGCAAAGAAAAGTAGAAAAGAACCAAAAATATCAGGCAGCAGATCAACTGGATGACCTAATACAGACTTTTTCCGATAACCTCCAGCAATTACACGAATTATGCAAGCTGTAATACTAAAATGTCCACCTCATGCTCAGTTCCATTTCGGACGAATAGCACCAGACCAGAATACTTCACTGGATGATACATCGACGTTTATCCATTCTGATACCTTGTTTTCATCCATTGTGAATACGGCTGCCAGAATTCTGGAACCGAATGAATTGAGTATGCTATTAGGCTGGTTTGAATCCGAAAACGCTGCAAAAGTGCGTATTTCATCCGGTTTTTATTGCCTGGAAACAGGAGAGCAATACATCTACTTCCTGCCTAAACCAGTAACCTGGGTCGCTAAAAATACGACCAAGAGCAAAGAGCTTAAAAAAATTAAGAAGGTAGCTTTTGTATCAAAAAAGATATGGGAAGAAGGCATCAAGCCCGACCAGTGGGAAGCAACCTGTCATTTTATACAGGATAAATTTGTTATCCATAGCTCGGAACTGGAAAACGTAAATATCCCCCCGAGAATTTATCATAAAGATTCACTTCCAAAGGTCAATGTACATAAGCCTAACCGCGATAATAGCATTTATTATCAAACTAATATCCAATTGCAAAGTACAGCATCAATCGGGGTACATTTCTACTTTTTACTGGAGCATGATCTGGACGAAGAGGCTTATAGATTACTAGAAACTGTACTCAACTGGATACCAGAAGAAGGAATAGGTGGTGAACGCACCGTAGGCTGCGGACAATTAGCAGCTATTGATTATAAAGATTTTCAACTTAATATAAACGGAACTTCTCGCTATTGCGGAATATCTCTGGTCGCGTTCAAAGTGCAAGGCGCGTTACATCTCTGGTTAATCCGACTGAAGAGGACTTAAAAGTGGCGAGTTCTTACCACATCATTACCAGAGGTGGGCGTCCAATATCATCTGATAAGCGTTTAAGAAGAGTGAAAATGATAGCTGAAGGTGCCATTTTTGAAAATAAGGTAGAGGGACGTATACGCAGTATTGCCCCGGAAGGTATAGATCAGGATTATCTCAGATACGGCAAAGCGCTCTGTCTGCCTACTCACCCTTAAAACCCGTAAAATGGAAAAAAGAACAGTCAATCAAGTACATAAAATAAAATTGACCACTCAATCACCTGTATCAGTAGGGGATGGTGGAGTCTTAATGCCTTTTACGGATTATGTCCTGGATGGAGATGATATTATTTACATAGACCGCCGAAAAATGGAAAATGCTTTGGCAGATAAGCCAGAGCGGGTAATGAATGAATTGGTGAATAATATCACTTATTCTGCAAATGCCCGAAAGAATGACTTTTTAGTCAATTTTATAGAAAACGAAGATTTATTGGATTCTTCTCTTGATGCCTTATCCCAACATGGGCGTATTCCTGCTTATGGCATTGATAATGTAACAGAATTACAGACGATTATAAAAAATGCGGGAGCACCTTACCTACCTGGCAGCACAATTAAAGGTGCTATAAAAACGGCTATTCTGTATGAATGGCTACGTGAAAAGCCAGCAGGTAAACAGGCTCTTTTTCGTTTTAAAGAAGCTCTTTTTGATAAAAGGGCCAATTTTAATCGTGTATATCAGGAGGAAGTGGAAGATAAGTTGTTCGGCAGGCTAAATGCAAGAAGAAGAATGGCTTATTCGTTGTTGCACGTGTCTGATACCAATCCGAGGTCAGTTTCGGATGTGATGGGAGTATACAGTACGGAGCGTTTTCATCTGGGAATAGGTAATCCTGATTCCAGGTTAAGTATTATAAAAGAAGCTATTTTGCCCCAAAAAGAATTTCAATTCACGATATCACTGGCCGATAATAAGGTGGATCAAACTTACGATAAGTATATCAGAAAATTCAGAACAGATATTTTCGAGCTTTTTGATATTATCAATTACTTTACTTTGGAAAACTTATATCAGGAGTTAGATTACTTTAGGGGAAAAATCAATCCTGATGCGGAGAGAGACTTGACTGATTATTATGATTTTCTCGAAGAAAAAATTGGGG
>JAHDFX010000320.1 GCA_020627965.1 Saprospiraceae bacterium
AAAAGCTGGTAATTTTAGGCTGTCAAAACTTATTTATAATTATAGATTGTGTAGTGTGTATCACAAATTTCCAGCATTCCACCCCCTGCACCCCCTCCAAAGGGAGAAATTGACGTCTTTTTGTCCCCCTTTGGAGGCAGGGGTGATTGGTTCTGTTCGTGCAAGTCCTGAAGGGACGATATATGTCAGCGATGGAAGTATTCCATCGTTTTCAAAAGCGTGTCATTCAAGCCCTGAAAGGGCGGTATAAAGCTATTTCGCCCTTTCAGGGCTTGGGAATACAGAGTTGAAACAGGAAATAGGACTACGTCCCATCCTGACATATCACGTCCTTTCAGGACTTTTTTAGAATCAATCACCCCTGCTTTTGAGGGGGCGAAGGGGGTGGACAACTGAGCAAAACTTAATGAAACTGTGCAATTTGTTCTACACACGATTGTGTATAATTGGTGTTAATTCATATATTTATGGAAATGAATAATCACAAAAATTATCCACAAACTATTTAACAGTCATTAAAACCACAATTATTATGAAAACCTTTTTCAAAACGATCATGCTTTTGATGTGCAGCATGATATGTGCGTACGCCTATGGACAACTTCAGCCCGGTATCGACTATGTACCAGGACAGGTTTTTATTAAAATGAAAGCCAATCGCTCTTCTGCCGACAAGGCAGCACTAAGAGGACAAATGAATGCAAACCCACTAAGAACCTTTGAAAACATACAAACAGAACTATGGACCATTGATGAAACACAGGGACTTACCGTACAGCAGCTCGTCGCTCAATACCGCAATCACCCGGATGTGGAGTATGTTGAACCTAATTTTTATTATGGATTAGCTGATTATGATAATTGCCCGGAAGAAAAAGCAGCAACATTCCAGACGATTGTTCCTAGTGATACAGCTTTCTACCGTCAGTGGGGACTAGACAACACTGGGCAAGAGAATGGAACTTCAGATGCTGACATTAATGCCCCGGAAGGCTGGGATACCTGGCCTGGAACTACAGGTAGTCCGCTGATGAAAGTCGCTGTTATAGATACCGGTATAGACTGGGGACATGCAGACCTGGCTGAAAATATCTGGCAAAACCTCGGCGAAGATGCCGACGGCGATGGAAAAGTACTGGAATGGACAGGCTTTGCCTGGATATTCGACCCAGGCGATATAGACGGAATAGACAATGATGGAAATGGCTTCGCAGATGATTTCATTGGCTGGGATTTCGTGAATAATGATAATAATCCTTATGATGATGTTGGACATGGAACGCACGTAGCTGGTATTCTTGGGGCTAAGGGAGATAATACCACTGGCATTGCCGGAGTAAGCTGGGATGTGCAACTCGTAGCATTGAAAGTATTGGATGAAGATGGAAATGCAGAAGTAGGCTCAATTATAGATGCCGTAAATTATGCTGTTGCCAATGATATTCCTATCAGTAACAACAGTTATGGAGGTGGTCAGGAGTCCACGACACTCGAACAGGCAATTCAAAATGGAGCTTCAAACGAACATATCTTCGTTGCCAGTGCTGGTAATGAAAATGGAAATAATAATGATGTCTACGCCTTCTATCCTGCTTCTTACAATTCTAATAATATTATCTCAGTAGCCGCTATAGATCGTAATGATAATCTAGCTAGTTTTTCTAATTATGGTACATCAAGTGTACATATAGGCGCACCGGGAGAACAAATCCTAAGTTGTACGCCTGCAAATACTTATAATTACGACAGTGGTACTTCCATGTCAGCGCCGCATGTATCAGGTGCCTGTGCTATTCTCTGGGGCTTATATCACGACAGAACAGCCACAGAAATTCGCTCTGCGCTTTTAAATTCCGTAGTAGTAACGCCTGCCCTGACCGACAAATGCGCCAGCGACGGGCGCCTGGATCTGGCAGGTGCGCTGAACTATTTTGGAGTAGCTCCACCACCACCACTTCCACCACCACCTCCGCCTGTTGTTTGTAGAATACCAGATTCGCTTGCGCTGGTGGCGCTTTTTAACGCTAATTCGAGTAATACGCTTGGCTGGGATTTGGCACAGCCTATGAGTACCTGGTCAGGGGTTACGATTACGAATGACTGTGTGACTTCATTATATTTATATAATGATGGTATTGACAGTCTTCCTGCTGAGATTGGTAATCTGTCTAATTTGAATTCCTTAAATCTTGGATATAGTTCAATTACTTTTTTTCCATCTGAAATGAGTAATCTGTCCAATCTGGAGACTTTAAATTTGTGGTATAGTAACTTGACAACTCTTCCTGTTGAAATAACAGAAATTCCCAATTTGAAAACACTGAATTTAGGTAATAATGCTCTAACAAGTCTTCCTGTAGAGATTGGTAGCTTATCTAATTTGAGAACGCTGGATTTAGGTGGTAATGACTTCATAAGTGTCCCTTCTGAGATTGGTAGTTTATCTAATTTGGAAACGTTGGATTTAGGATATAATTCACTAACAAGTCTTCCTGTTGAGATTGGTGATCTATCTAACTTGGAAGCGCTTTATTTATATAATAATTCCTTAACAAGTCTTCCTGTAGAGATTGGTAGTTTATCTAATTTGGAAGCGCTTTATTTATATGGTAATTCCTTAACAAGTCTTCCTGTTGAGATTGGTGATTTATCTAATTTATTAACTCTTGATATAGGGAGTAATTCGTTCACTACTATACCTTCTGAAGTATTGACCTTATCTGGATTACGGGTTTTTCATGTAGATAACAACTTCTTGACATATCTTCCTGCAGAAATAAAAAATCTGTCTAATTTATATGATTTATCAATTGCGAATAATCAATTAACCAGTTTGTTACCTGAAATAGGGGATTTATATGAATTGACAAAGTTGAGTTATCAAGGTAATCCAATAACCGATTGTTTTGATGATAACCTGCTTAATTTATGCGGAAAAATAAGGAGATTGAATGGTTATCAAAATTCATATTTTTGGGATCCAATGTGGTTGGATATGTGTGCAATAGGTACTGGATTGTGTAATACAGATTGCCGCACTAATGATTCACTTAAATTAGTTGACCTTTATTATAGTACAGCAGGGAATTATTGGACAAACCCATGGTATCTATACAGTCCTCTAGACACATGGTATGGAGTAGAGTTAAACTCTGCCGGCTGTGTAGAGAGTATTAATCTAACAAATAATAATCTAACTGGTAATATACCTTCCACAATAGGAGATATGTCACATCTAAAATCCTTGAATCTAAGTAATAATAATTTAACTGGAAATATTCCAATTGAGATAGCAAATCTGAAACAGCTTCATACTCTAATGTTAAATGATAATTTTCTGGAGAATGTACCAATAGGGTTGAGTGCTCTTAAACAATTAGTAATATTAAACTTGTCAGATAATATTATTAGCGGCAATCTTCCTCCCAACTTTTTAGACTTCAAAGGACTTGAAACACTATATCTTTCTAATAATTTTTTATCTGGAGAAATTCCGGAGGATATAGGTAGCGCAGCTAAACTAAGGTATTTGGCATTGGATGGTAACCAGTTGAGTGGAGATATTCCACATGCTTTAGGGTGGCTTCCTTTTCTGGAAGAACTTTATCTACATAAAAATCAGCTAACTGGAACAATTCCTTACACCTTTGATCACCTGACTAGCATTGATGTATTATGGCTATATGATAATAATCTAAGTGGCTGTTTTAATAATTCGCTTGATGTGTTGTGTAGCCGACTCACTCCTATATTCAGCTCTAATACCTTTATCTCGAATCTCAATAACTTCGACAATACCTGGGAAGATTTTTGCGCAGGCAATATAACTCAGGAATGTGGGGCAACGGTATATCCCGGAGATTTCAATTACGACGGCATAGCTGATGGAGAGGATGCGCTCCACTGGGGTTTGGCTTATGGCAATATGGGCGCACCAAGACACGCCACACCTACCACAGAATGGCGGGCGCATGATGGAGAAGACTGGCAAGCTACAGTACTGGGCGTTAATGGAGTACACCAGGATGGAGATGGCAGCGGAGTAGTAGATGGTGCTGATCTTCAGGTATTGGATATGAACTTTGGAAATATACATTCATACACGCCTTCGTCAATCATTGCGAGTACTCTGATTTATCGTCTGGAGGGTAGCGGTAGTGCCGGAGGTAATCCCAAATATGATCTCTATGTGGAAGATGTGTTGGGTAATCCCGTCTCTGCTCATGGTTTTGCTTTTGACCTAGACTTAGGTGCTTTACCAGTTACTGGCGTAGATATGGATGTGTCGAATTCTTCACTGATACCCAGCGATACTTTGAAAGTGCTTGATCTGGGAGCAAATAAATTCCATGTAGCCCTTACCCGTACGGATGGTGTAAATCAAGTCTGTATAGGGCCAGTAGCTACCTTTATCATCATCGCAGAAAATGTACCGACAGGCGATCCTTTCCAGCTTCGAGTGAGTAGCGGGACAAAAATAGAAGCAGATGGTACCATGGATCGTGTTGCAGGCATGAGTATGCAAGATACTTATCCGGGGAATAGTTCTACCAATACATTTAATATCAATGTAGGGGCGGTACATGCTCAATGTAATATGCTAGGTGTTTCCTGGATTGAAACCACAGGTGGAAATTCTCCATATTATTATCAGTGGAGTACGGGAGAAACTACAGATCGTATAATAAATCTGGAGCCAGGAATGTATCAGGTGACTGTAAGTGATTCAAATGACAGGGTAAAATATGCCACTATAGAAATAGAAGACCAGTATATTCCTATGTATGACGAACAGGGTAATTTGCTGGATTGCATAGGCGCAGCCTGCCCCAGCCAGCGCACAGTCGATGGCTCTATTGATTCAGGAACTTACCAGGCAGGAAACGAAGTAAGCTCTACAGGAGAGTTGGCGCCGGGAAGTGACGTAGAATTCAAAGCCGGAACTATCATCAAACTGGAACCAGGCTTTCAGGTTCCTGTAAATACGGATTTTTCAGCCGAAATGGAAGGCTGTGGAAATAACAATTAATGGCTTATAAATAAGTTGACACTGGAGCATTCCCGGTTCTGCCGGGAATGACTCCTTTTCTTACATTACTCTAAATCGAAGAGCAAAGTTTCTGCCCAATGCATAGTCCTAGAATAGCTTTACACCAAAAAGTGTAAAAATGGGAAACAAAGAT
>JAHDFX010000057.1:0-11751 GCA_020627965.1 Saprospiraceae bacterium
GACCAGCTTCAAAATCTTACATTTACAAGCCCAGAAAGCGGGCGATAATATTACGTTGGATGTCTGAGGTGCCAGCATATATTACACCACCTATAGCATCCCTCAAATCTCTTTCTACACCAAAATCTGTCAGATATCCATTACCGCCATGCACGCGTATATGATCCAGACTTGAAGCTACAAAGCTTTCGCCTAGATGTAATTTCAACATAGCGCCTTCCAACATTCCCGGCATGTCATTTTTCTTCAACCATGCCATTTTATAAAGTAGCAAACGGGAAGTTTCCAGCCTAAGTTTCATATCTGCTATTCTATGCGAAACTGCCTGGAAATTGCTGATTGGCTGACCGTATTGATGACGATTTTTAGCGTAAGCTACAGCCTCATCTACCTGCCTTGCCATAGCGCCGAGCTTGGCAGCTAAAATACAGCAACGATCATATTCGAGAGAGTGATTGGAGATGCTGAATCCTGCACCTTCTTTGCCCAAACGGTTCTCTTCGGGCACAAAACAATTGTCAAATTTGATTCTGCCGAGCGGGACAGTTCGTAGTCCCATTTTGTGTTGTGCAGAACCTGGCTGATAGCCTTCCATGCTTTTATCCACAATAAAGGCGGTTACGCCCCATTTTCCCAATTTAGGATTCACATTGGCAAAAGCGACTGCGACATCAGATACTGGGGCAAGAGTAACAAGGCGTTTTTCCCCATTCAATACATAGCCGCCATCTACCTTTTCAGCCGTCATTTTCATGTTGAAAACATCGGAACCTGAGGTATCTTCTGTCAGTGCATGTGCGCCGATCCATTCCCCTTTAGCCATCTTTGGGAGGTATTTTTTCTTCTGTTCTTCGGTTCCAAAGAGATTGATAGACATTTGCACAGCCCACATATGAGCATTTAGGGCAACGCCCAATCCGTTGTCTTTACAGGCATACCCCAAACCTTCCATGGCATAGGCAGCACGAAGCACGTCGACTTCATCATGTGTCCCTCCATACTCTTTGTCGGCTGCTAAACCCTGAATACCGAACTCACCGCACTTATTCCATAAATCTCTGGAGAAACTGCCTTCGTGGTCTCTTGAAACCAAATGCTCATCATTTAGTTCGTTTTTGGCAAACTCTATTACTTTGTTTCTATATTCTGTATACTCTGCTGGCCAAGAAAAATCCATTATTAAAAATTTAAGTTGTGATAGAGCGTCTGTTTAGAATTGGTATTGAATACTCCCTTTTATAAAGAGGGGTGTTCCCGGAGTAAAATGAATTTCTTCAATAGATTCAGGTTCATTAAATAAACGAGATTCTGTAGCGAATTGAGCTTCATTCCAATCGGCATTGAATAAATTTTCTATGGCTATTTCAGCCCTCAGGTTTTTCCATTGATAGCCTGCATTGAGATCAGTGATAAAATAACCCTTTGCAACAATACTATTATCTTCTGCTGCTGGTCTGTCGCCTAAATATCGGAATTTTATCCCTGAAGAAAAATTGTCTTTTCTAAAATATAAGCCTCCTGTGGTTGTGGTGATAGGAGCAAGTGGTATATATTGCGCCCCTTCTGGTTCTTCAGTGCTTCTGGCTAATGTGTAAGTGAAATCAGCATCGGCAAATAACCAGCCGAGTAATTGATAACGAAGATCAAAATCGACACCAAACCTTCTGGTTTTTCCACTAGGCTCTACGACACCTTCATCACCTACATATACAAACTCCTGTTGCAGGTAAAGGAACCAAAGTGAAGTATTTATAACTGTTCTTGGAAATGGTTTCCAAAAGACACCTGCATCAGCTCCGTATGCCAATGGAAGAATATTTTCTTCCTGACTGTTAAGTACTAGTCGGGTGTCATTGGAATGAAATCCGCTGCCCAGCTTCAGAAAATATTGAATATTTCGATTTTGATTGTAGATAATATTAAGCTGGGGGGTAGCGACAAGTTTTGTTTGTGATTGTGTGCTGTATTGAGTGGCCAATGCATCTACATAGTTAAATTTGAAATAGTCTAGCCTAAGCCCTGGATTAATTAATAATTTATCAAATTGAAATTCTGTATTGGCATAAGCATAAATATTAGATTCATCTACATCGCCGAGTTGCACATAGCTTAGCGTTGTACTGCGATTGAGCGTTCTGGATAACTCATTACCATCACTGTTGTCATAGCGAAAACCCATTCCTCCCTGAAGCAATATTTCTCCATGCTGCATTGGGAATATTTTGTTTAATTCTGTTTCTGCACCGAATATCTGTCTTTGTTCTTTCTGACGGATTTGGTCGCCATTTACAGGGTCGTTCAGAAAAAAGGTGAAGTTGGAATATAATTCAAAGTCATATAAAGCGAAGAAAACCTTATTTTTCACGAAAGTGCTATTGTCAAGCGTTTTGTTATAATTCAGTGCTACGTTGGTACGCCCTGTAGCACCTCCCTCTGTATCATCAATGGCTCCAAAGCGACTGATTGCGCCTTCATCTACCATTCTTTGAGGTATTTGCCCAGAGGCATCCCAGCGGCTATCAAAATGAGAAACCATGAGAGAAAGCTTATCATTCCCTTTGAAAAGAGTAGTATATTTTGCCATCAGGTTGAGGCGGCTGAAATTCTGAGGAGACTCAAACGGCCCGTCTGTCAACGTATATTCTGCTGCCACATAAGCATTGTGATTGTCTGATTGCAATAAATTGAATAGTCCTACATTGCGAAAAGTATTAAAACGTCCGGCTTCTACACGAAACAAGTTTCTAGACAACCTTTCCTTTAATTGGAAATCTACATAGCCAGCGGTGGCGAAATTGCCTTTGTCAGCATAGTACGGGCCTTTACCAAAGTCGATTTTGTTGATCGTTTCGGGAATGACAAAATGCAGATCTGCATAGCCTTGTCCGTGTGCATGAGAAACCATGTTAACGGGTAAGCCATCAACAGTAATGGCTATATCTGTTCCATGATCGATGTCAAAACCTCTTAGGAAAATTTGTTCTGCTTTTCCACCGCCTGCATGTTGCCCAATGAACAAGCCGGGGACTTTGCGGAGAATATCCTGAGAAGTGGACACAGGATTGGTTTTCAGGTCAATGTCAGCCATGAAATTTAGAGACTTAACATCTTGCCCAACGACGACTTCACCAAGTTCAAAAACGGTCTCTACCAATTTTACTTTGATCGGTTTACTAATATTTTTTAAAATAATCATTTCATCTTCATAGCCAAAAAAGGTGATTTGTAAGGTATCGCCCAATTGTGTTTTGTCCAGGTTAAAAATTCCGTTTTCGAGCGTATGAGTATGACTATTGGAAGTCTTATTAAACACGTATGCGCCAATAAGTGGAAGATTGCTTTCGTCAGTAATAGTGCCCTGAACGCTTTGTGCGTTAATTTGGCTGGAAATCAAAAGAACTAGCAAAAGCCTTGTGTATTGCTTTAGTAGAGAAAGAATCATAGTGTAGAAATTTATTTAGCTTAATCTTTTTTTTGATTATAGATGATTTCTTTGAGTACAAGTATTTCTTCTGGCATTGCCTGAAGAAAAGCATATGGGTTCTTAGCATCTTCAGACATGCTTTCGATTTGGATATATTGTCCAAGTTCCAATTCTTGAGCATATTCAAGGAATAGATCCATAACGACTTGATCTTCGAGTGCCCATCCGGTAGAATCGAAGACACTTAGTTTATCTTTTACATGTTTATATTGGGAAGGGGTTTTAGAAATGACCACCCAATCTGCTCCGATTTCATGCTTCTGAAGTTGCTGACATTCTCCCTCAATAACTGCTTGTGATAGAAAGTCAGGACACACAAAACTTTTCCTCAGATGTTCAACAGGGATTTCAATTTTTCCAGGAAAATCTGAGCCTACGGCATTGATATGAAGGTGAGGTTTGGTGGCTTGTCCGTTGAATAGGGGACCTGCACCGACATCTATAGAAGTGGCTGTACAAATGATGTCAGAGTTTTCGAGAATATCACCGATAGAGGCTGCAACAATATCTACATCAGGAAGAAAAGATAATCGGCGTGTATCAAATGATTTTATAGTGTTTTCATCAATATCGTAGATGAGTACTTTCTTTATGTTGAATACTCTTGATAAGGCATGAAGCTGAGTAATGGATTGTGCTCCACAACCGATTAAACCAAGGATGGAGGCATCAGGACGAGCCAACAAACGGCTCGCAAGTGCTGATGATGCGCCTGTTCTTAAAGCAGTAGGCAAGACTCCATCAATAATTCCTTTGAGATGCCCGGTGCTGGTATCGTAAGATGAAACAGTGGATACGATGGTGGGTAATCCTTCTTTAGCAGGGTTTTCTGGGTGATAGCCAACTACTTTTATTACCACGTCTTTTCCTTTATTGTAGAGAGGCATCCACTCTATAAGCCCTACTTTAGGGGATTCATAGTTGAACCCGGAGCGAGCAGGGATGTCTGTTTTATCGGGATTGAAGCTACTGACGGCCGCTGTTAATCTTTCGATGAGTGCATCCATCACCTCATCTAATCCCTTTTTGCGCACGATTTCCTGCACATCTTCACTGGATAAAACCAGTGTTTTATTCGTCACTTTTTTCATGTTAGGGCATCAGGTTTTCTAATGTATGTAATGTGAGTTCAGTAGACTATACCATTATGGTTAGGTTCTGTAAATATATAAAAGTAAGTTCGAAGTAGCCGAACAATTTAATCTTGTTTTTGTTTGTGACGATGTTATATTTGTACCACCTAAGCGTATGAAGTATTGCTTAAACAAAAAAGTGTTGGTGCTTTTGCTATAGAGGGTTTATGATATGTGTTTTTTACTTTTTTGACTGTCAGACTGTTGAGTTTTTTGTTTGTTAAACAAAAACTATTTGATGGTGATTTTTTATCATAATAATATATAATCGCTTTTAAAATTTTATAAAAAATAATGAACACTTCTTCAGAAAATACTATTAAAAAAAACCGATAGGTAAATTTATTTCCTAAGTACTAAAGCTGAATTTTTATCAAAAAATTATTATCGATATTAACAAAGGGGGAAAGATTGAGATTTAAGCTATTGTTTTTAGCAGTTTTGCTAATGGCTATAGTCGAAATAATAGGGATTGCTTCCATCTTACCATTTATGCAAATAGCAGCTAATCCTGAAGCTATTCATGAGAATAGATGGTTGACTTGGGGCTATGAGTTTTGGGGCTTTAAATCTGAACGAGAAATGCTCATTGCTGCGGGAGTTTTAGTATTGGTCTTAATAACATTATCAAATATTTTTAAAGCTTTTACATCCTGGTTGCAACAGAAGTTTGCCTGGGATGTTTCTCACCAGATAGGAACAAGACTACTTAGAGTTTATCTTAATAAACCATACGGATATTTTCTTACCCATAACTCATCTGAACTGCTGACCAACCTGATTGTAGAAACAGGAAAAGTAACAACGGGGGTACTTATACCACTTGGCGAACTTATATCTCAGATTGTAGTGTCTCTGCTTATATTTATCCTATTATTACTGGTCAATCCATTGGTCGCCTTGTCAACTTTGACAATACTGGGTTTGGCTTATGGTATCGTCTTTTTGACCAGACGTCGGTATTTACACAGGCTGGGCAAGAAAAGAGTATCTGCTAATCAATATAGATTCAGAAGCCTGAAAGAAACACTGACAGGAATAAAAACATTCAGGGTGTATGGTGTTCAAGACTTTTTTTATAAACGATATGAGAAGGTATCTGAAATACATAGCACTATACAACCACGAGTTCATCTGGTCGCTATTTTACCCCGATATATGATAGAAATATTTGCTTTTGGAGGCGTTGTTATCGTTATATTGGTTTTAATTATCCGAGGGCAGAACCTTCAAGATATTATTCCGCTGTTGACGCTTTATGTATTGGCAGGTTATAGAATGTTGCCAGCTTTGCAAAAAGCCTTTTCTGCTGCTATTAAAATAAAGCATACTTTCCCTGCTGTAGATAGTATAAGGGAAGATTTGCAGGAACCATCTCCACTTCAGGAAGATATACCTATTCCACATCCTATTCCGAGATTTACTCAGCAATTGGAATTGGACGATGTTAGTTTTTATTACGATGAAGCTCAACAAGCTGTTATTTCTGGTTTGAAAGTAACTATTCCGAAAGGCAAAACAGTAGCTTTTGTGGGGTCAACAGGTTCAGGCAAAACAACGCTGGTAGATATGATCGTAGGCTTATTAATACCACAGAAAGGACAGTTAACTGTAGATGGTGAGCCGCTTACCGCTAATAATGCACTTACCTGGCAGGGGCAACTAGCTTATGTTCCTCAGGAGGTATTTCTATTCGATGACTCAGTTACGAGTAATGTGGCTATTGGTAAACATCAGGAAAAAGTGGATCAAGAGAGGCTTGAAAAAGCAGCAAAGATTGCAAATGTCCATGACTTCATTCAAAACGAACTGCCCGACGGTTATAATACGGTGATTGGAGAACATGGTGTTCGTCTGAGTGGCGGACAACGACAAAGATTAGGCTTGGCGAGGGCATTATACAGGCAACCGGAAGTACTTATCCTTGATGAGGCAACAAGTGCCCTGGATAGAATTACTGAGAATAATGTAATCAATGCATTGAAATCTGTAGATGAAAATTTAACGATCATAGTTATTGCCCACCGTTTGTCAACGGTTCGTCATGCTGATTGTATCTATCTCTTGGAACACGGAAAAATAATAGCTGAAGGTAATTATGAGGATTTATTCAAGAAGAGTGATATTTTCCGTGAAATGGTAGAGTTGAGTTAAAGAAAGTTTAAAATCTAGAAATACAAAAACCTATACACTATGAAAAACTGCTTAAAATTCTTTCTGGTCACGCTGGTGATTTTTAGCTATTTATTTGCGCCTCTATCGCTATATGCGCATAAGCCAGATCAAACCTATTTGTATATAAGAGTATACAAAGAGAGAGTTGAAGGAACTGTAGAGATCACACTGGAAGACCTTAATCGGGCTTTAGATTTGGATATTGATACAGAAAAATATAAACCAGCCAACGAAGAGGATGAAGGGGAACATCCACTTCCTGAAGAATTAAAACAGCATATCCCTCAAATACAATCGTATATTCTGGAAAAAGTAAGCCTAAATTCTCCAGAATACGGAGAACATCCCATGGGCTTTACAGATCCAACACTACTGGTTTTGGAAATGGGTGTTTATGTCCGATCTAATTTTGATCTGGAAAATGCACCAGATATTCCGGATGCTTTGGATATTAATTATGAAGTGATGTTTGAAGTAGATGATAAACAAAGAGGGATGACTGTCATCGGACACAACTGGAAAGCTGGAGTTATTAATAATGAATCCATGACTTCGCTTATCTTTTCGCCAAATAATACCAATCAACAACTTTCTTTGAGCGACCGGTCTATATGGAAAGGCTTTGTAGCATTGGTGAAGTTAGGAATGTGGCATATCTGGATAGGCTTGGATCATATCTTGTTTTTGGTTGCCCTGGTATTGCCGTCCGTAGTACGCCGTAGAAGAGAAGAAGGACAACTGGCGCTTACGGAAACCTGGAAGCCTGTAGAAAGCTTTAAGTCTGCCTTTTGGTACATTTTGAAAATTGTCACTTTATTTACGATAGCACATAGTATAACACTTAGTCTTGCCGCTATAGGTGCGATTGATCTGTCTTCTCGTATTGTGGAGTCTATTATTGCTCTTTCTATTGCATTGGCAGCCTATTTAAATATCAAGCCTTTATTTAATCGTAGCGAATCTTTTATTGCTTTTGCGTTTGGTTTGTTTCATGGGCTCGGTTTTGCTAGTGTACTGGGAGAGAAAGGGCTTGGTGGTGAATTTATGACTTATTCTTTGCTTGGCTTTAATCTTGGGGTTGAAGTCGGACAGGTATTGATTATCTGTATGATATTTCCTGTGTTATTTCTTTTGCGTCGAACTAAGTTTTATCCATATTTGATTTTCTATGGCTCGATCTTACTCATTATCATAGCTTTCTATTGGTTTGTTGAACGCTTTTTTGAAATAGATATGCCTGTAGATGATTATATCTACTGGTTTTATAGAAAAGTTTTGTTGAAGTTGGGCTTACGTTAAGACGATAATTTCACCACAGATTATTACAGATATTATTTCTGTGATAATCTGTGATGAATAATTGTATTTTATACAGAGAATCTTTTGTTTACTATTCTTTTAAAATATCACCAACCCACCCAATAAGTTGACCTGATTTAACAAGCTCAATGGCTTTCTCCATGTCTGTTCTAAGATAATGGTCTTTTAGATATTCTTTATTTTCACCAATAGGAAAATGTTCTTCTTTGGAAAGTTCATGGTAGACCAATGAGGAGCCAAGTCCCAGCTTTCTTAATGCTTCCGGCAAATGCTCATAAGTCATCTGAATACCTCGTAGGGCGCACAGAAGTTCAATTCCTATCAGCACTTCCAAATTATATAATATCTTTTTCAAGTGCAGCACTCCAATACTTCCCATGGAAACAAAATCCTCTTGATTTGCCGCAGTAGATACAGACATGACGGATGCTGGACTTGCAAGAATTCTACATTCTGCTACTCTGGCGGCACCAGCGTATTGAGTAATCATCAAACCGCCGTCTGCCCGTTTTGTATCGTAGGCGAGGTCGCCTGGCAGTCCATAACTCAGATGTTTGTCTAGCAATGCGAAAGTTCTCTTGTCGGTCATTAGGGCCAAAGAAGTCAGAGCAATTTTTACATAATCTATAACAGTTGCTAAAGGTTGTCCATGAAAATTTGCGCCACTGGCAAAAGCGATTCCGCCAGTATTGCTGTCCTTTTTGTCAAAATCAAATAAAGGATTATCTGTAGAAGAGTTGATCTCCTGTGTCAGTGTTTCTCTTAATTTTTGCAAGGCTTCCTGCGATGTACCATGAACTTGAGGAATAGCCCTGTAACTGTACCTGTCTTGAACTCTTTCTGATCCTTTTTTTAGCTTCCCGAATGGAGCTTCTTGGGCTTCTTTGCTCATACGCCCTGATCCTTTTACCAGATTGCGGATTTGTTGGGCTATTTTGACTTGTCCTGAGTGTCGATTGCTGTTTTCATTAATTATATTGCCAAAAGCTTTTTGTTCTCCCCTGATTGCTTCTAATGACAAGGATGCCGAAATAGAAGCATTTAATAATAGTTGCTCCGCATCATACAGAGCGAGTGAGGCTATTCCTGCAATGAAATTGGAACCATTGGTCAAACCCATGGCTTCTTTAGCACCGAGAACAGTAGGTTGTAGACCTGCTTTCTGAAAAGCTTCTCTAGCTGTCAGTAACTCACCTTTATAATAGGCTTTTGATTCATCTTGGAGTTCTTCTATCATGGTTGCGCCTATCATCGCTAAGGGTACAAGATCGCCACTTGCCCCGACGGAGCCTTCCTCTAATACCCAGGGGGTAAGACCTGTATTGAGCATGTCAAGCATCAATTGACAGGTTGCCAGCCTCATACCTGACATACCTCTGGCAAATGAATTTAACCTGATAAGCATAATGGCTCTGACTTCTTCTTCTGGCAATGGATTCCCAGTACCACAATTATGAACCATTAAAAATTTGATCTGATAGAGTCCGATTAGAGAAGGAGCAACAGGTTCGTCTTTGAGATCTCCATGCAATCTATTGGCACCATAAATACTGATTCCCTCAAAATTATTAATCTGATTTTCAAGTTGTTCTCTCTGTCTGACAAGTTTTTTCTTGATATTTTGATCTATTTCAACCTTATAATTGTTTCTAGCAACATTAATAATATTTTCAATGGTCAGATCTTGTCCATTTAAAACTACTGTGCTCTTCTTTTTCATAGAATAGATTTTTAACTTTAATTGAGGGCATATTTAGTTCTTTTCACTCTAAAAAAATACAATTTTGGGAAAAATATTTTAGAGAGATGGTCTATCTTTGATCTTGTCGCAACCTCAGAGAGCACCATAAATCACTACCACACTAACATGAAGACTGAGAAACCAAATACACCGACGAAGAAGAGTCTTGCACTTGAAAGGTGGAAAAACCGGAAAAAGAAAAGGAAGGTAAGTTGTATTGAAAAAATACCAACAGATCGTCCTAAATCCCTTTCTTATGGGCAGCAACGCCTTTGGTTCCTTCAGGAGCTATACCCGAAAAATCCGTTTTATAATTATGCTGAAACCTATCGACTTAAAGGACAGATACACACAGAGCATTTGTTGCAGTCTATTGATTATGTTGTAGAACGACATGACATACTGCGTACTCGTTTTGAAATGATCGAAGAGCAGGTTGTGCAGGTAGTCACTGAAGCTGTTAATGTTGAAAAAATAAACTTTGACGTTCAAGCTATTGCTAAAGAAAAGAGACTGGATAAAGCACTTGAAATCGCATATAAAGAAGCACAAAAACCCTTTGATCTCAGTAATGATGTCTTAAGCAGAGTAACGCTTATAAAACTGGATGAGACAGATCATCTATTGCTGATTACGATGCATCATATCATTACAGACAAATGGTCTATGCGAGTATTTCGGGAAGATATGGCAAAAGCCTATAAAGCACTTCAAAGCGGACAGGCTTTATCTTCGGAACCCATGAATATCCAATATGCTGATTATGCTTATTGGCAAAGAAGCCAGCCAACAGATCAGAAAAATCTGGACTATTGGCTAGATAAACTGAAAGGCGAATTACCAGTACTTAAGCTTCCGTCCGACCATACGCCTCCTGCAAAACCTGGTTTTAAAGGGGCGTATGCCCAACAGGAACTAAGTGTTGGGCTTTCCCAACAACTTAAAAAACTGAGCCAGGATCGAAACACTACATTATTCGTTTTATTACTGGCAGCCTATAAAGTCTTGCTATATCGTTATTCCGGACAGGAAGATATATTAGTCGGGACGCCGTTTACCAATAGGGATAAAACAGAACTAGAACAGCTTATAGGCTTTTTTAATGATACATTGGTGTTGCGTTCCAATCTGGCGACTAATCCGTCTTTTGCCGATGTAGTAGAGGAAGTTCGCAAAACAGTTTTAGAAGGCTTTGAACACAAAAACACTCCTTTTGAAACACTCGTAAAAACACTGCAACCCGACAGGGTTAGCACGAGTAATCCGCTTTTTCAGGTGATGTTCTTGTATCATAATGTGCCTGAATTGCCTGAGTTTAGTCCTGATCTGAGCCTGGAACTTGAACCTTTTGATTTAGGGGTGGCAAAATTTGACCTGACCTTGTATGTAGCAGAAGAGCATGAACAGCTTAGCGCAATATTTGAATATACAAAAGACCTGTTCGAGCCGGAAACGATAGAACGCATGCAAGCTCATCTAAAGATTTTGCTGGAAAGTATCGTAGCAAATCCGGAGGCTAAAATTGATGAACTCAATATCTTACCTGTTGAAGAGCAATCTTTACTGTTAAAACAATGGAATCAAACAGACTATCAGTTTCCTGATAAAAAATCAATTATTGAATTATTTAATGAACAGGTGTTACAGTTTCCTAATGAGACTGCTGTTATAGCTGATGGGCAAGAATTGAGCTATAAAGAACTGGCAGCGCTTTCTTCTGCTTTAGCAACAAGCCTTAAAAAGTCAGGGATTCAGCAAGGAGATTTTGTCGGTTTACTAGTCGGGCGTTCTGTCGAAATGATGGTAGGTATATTGGGTATCATGAAATCGGGAGCCGCTTATTTGCCCCTTGATCCAGAATATCCTGCTGAACGTATTGAGTTTATGTTGGAAGATGC
>JAHDFX010000057.1:11851-14795 GCA_020627965.1 Saprospiraceae bacterium
CCGGATGAGATCAAAGAGGTCATCAGGCAGTTTAAAGGCGTTGAAGAGGTTGTGGTGGCTGTACAGCAGGAGCAAAAACGATTAGTAGCTTATTTTATTGAAAATGAGTTGGTTGATGTTGGAGACTTAAGGAGCTATTTGAAAAAGCAATTGCCTGATTATATGGTTCCTGCGCTTATTGTAAAACTGAACGATTTCCCTCGATTACCAAATGGGAAAATCCATGTAAATGCGCTCCCTGAACCAGGTGAAGAACAAACAGGCAGAGGAATAATTTATATAGCTCCAGGAAATGAAACAGAGCAAAAACTGGCGGAAATTTGGGAAACTGTGCTGAATGTAAAACCAATAGGTGTTCAAGATAATTTCTTTGAAATTGGGGGAGATTCGATCTTAAGTATTCAGATCATTGCTAAAGCCAGAAAAGCGGGTTTGTCAATTACACCACAACAATTATTTGAGCATCAGAATATAGCAGAATTAAGTCTGTTTATTACTGAAAATAAGCAAGATAAAAAGGTAGAACTCTATACAGGAGAATTAGGTTTGTCGCCTATTCAAAGTTGGTTTTTTGAGGGTTTCAAAACTGCTCCGCATCACTGGAATCAGGCAATTAAGATTAGTCCTGAAATGAGTTTAAATGCTGGCATGTTGAGATTAGCTGTAGAACAACTAACACTCCGTCATGATGCTTTGCGTTTATCATTTGTACAAGAGACGAATAACTGGAAGGCAAGAATACTTAAACCGGACAAAAATAAGGTTTTTCAGCATATAAAACTGAGCGATAGAGAGGATTGGGACGAATTTATTGATGAAAATATTCAATCCATACATAGTAGTTTTGATCTGGAAAATGGAGGACTTTTTCAGGCTGTTTATTTTGAACAGGACAAACGCTCTGTGTTTTACCTGCTGGCACATCATTTAGTCATAGATGCTGTTTCCTGGCAGATTATTACAGACGATCTAAATACAGCTTATGAACAATTAAAGGCTGGGCAGCGGATCAAATTACCGGAAAAACAGAGTAGTTATGACGCCTGGATAAATTATCTGGAACAATTAGCTGAGGAAGGGCGATTTGAACCAGAAATTGACTTCTGGTCGGCACAGACGCCTGAGCATCCTATTTGGCAAAGAGAGCGTAGCTTTAAAGAATGTAATACAGAAAATATTATTTTCAAACTTGAGGAAGAACAGACTCAAATATTGCTAAAAGAAGCATTAATTCCCTACAATTTGAAAGTAGATGAATTGCTTTTAACAGCTTTTATGCAGGCTTTCGCCCAATGTTTTGACCAGAATGAACTGTGTGTAGGCTTGGAAAGGCACGGACGTGATACAGTCGATCATAAGCTAGATTTATCAGGATTAGCAGGTTGGTTTACTTCATTTTTTCCTTTGAAAATAGAAGCCCAAAAAGGAGAAGCTAAGGCATTAATAGCTATAAAAGAAAAATTAAGAAATGTAAAAGACGCTGGAATTGGCTACGGCGTACTCAGGTATTTGAATCAGCAAATTCAAACCATTCACCCAGCAATCATTTTCAATTACCTCGGACAGCAAGGCCAACAGGGAGGTCTGGGAACAGTTGATATGGATTTTGAGCATGCTCGCCATCCGGCTAGTGAACGCTATCATGGAATGGAATTAAATGCCTGGGTGAAAGCCGGACAATTACAAGTGAGATTTACTTATAGCAAGGAGGTGCTTGACGCAAAGGAAATGGAAAAATTGCTGACTGTATTTGAGCAATCCCTGAAACATTTAATTACTCATTGCCATAAGGCAAAAAAAATCTATACACCTGCCGATTTTGAAGACATTCAACTCACTCAAACCGACATTAATCATTTAGCTAAACATGCAGGATTATCCCTAATTGACGACATTCATGGGCTTTCTTTTTTGCAACAGGCATTATTATTTCACCATATTCAATCGAAAAATGATCAGGGTTTATTGCATGTGGAATGTCGGCTTAAAGGCAAGTTGGATGAAGATATAATGAAAGCGGCGTGGCAGGATATTATTAGCAGGCATAGCGCATTAAGAACGTCAATTTGTTGGGAAAATATTGAAAAGCCTGTGCAGTTGGTCTTAAAAGAGGGAGAAATAGCCTTGCATACGGAAGATTGGAGAGGTCTTACAGAGACTGAGTTTGTTCAAAAATTGGATGACTTTAAAAAATCAGATATAAAGGCAGGGTTAAGGCTAGATAAAGCAACGGTATCAAGACTGACCCTGATACGTCAGACGGAGGAAACATATGTTTTGTTATGGCTTTGTCATCATATTTTACTGGATGGCTGGTCAGGAGCTGTAGTCTTAAGAGATTTGATTCAATATTATGAAGCAAGATGTCGGCAGTCGGTAGTAAATATAGAAACTGTACCATCTTACAAAGCTTATAAAAATAGGGTCAGGCAGCAAAATATAAATCAGATAGCCGGCTTTTGGGCAGATACTTTATCAGATATTCAAACGCCTGTTTTGCTGGGGCATACCAAGAGAAGTCCAGACAGTTATGCTGATGTGAGTTTTGTTTTAAAACCTGAATCTAGTGATACTGTACAGCATATAAGTCGCCAACATAAAGTAACTCTAAATACGCTTTTACAGGCTATATGGGGTGTTTTGCTGGCACAATTGACTGCACAGGAAAAAGTAGTATTTGGAACGACAGTCTCAGGGCGTTCGTTGGATTTGCCCAATATAGATTTAATGGCTGGACTGTTCATGAATGTATTGCCCACAAAAGTGAATACAGAAAATAAACAAAGCCTGGAAAAACTGCTGACGGATGTGCAGCAGCAGCAATTGCAGGCACGTAATTATGATTTTGTAGACTTGCAGCAAATCGCTCAGTGGGCAGATTTTTCAGGGCAGACTATGTTTGACAGTTTATTGGTGTTTGAAAATTTCCCCTGGTCAGAGATTG
>JAHDFX010000057.1:14805-20327 GCA_020627965.1 Saprospiraceae bacterium
TAGCACTTCTGCTAGACTGGTTTTGCGATAGGCTTCATTGGGGAGATTGAAGGCGGAGGGCTTCGAATTACTGATTTTAAAGGTGGCATAACATCTACTTATCCCTTGACGCTTATTGTTGTACCCGGAGATACCTTGAATTTTCACATCAGGTACGATCAGTCAAAAATTGACAAAGACCGAATCGACTGGATAAAAACGAACCTTAAAGTATTATTTGAAAATTTGGCTGATTGTAGCCTGGTGTCTGATCTTATTCAATTGATAGATTCGGCTCCTGAACCTATTTTACAGACCAATGAATCCGTGGCTACTGCTTACCTTGCGCCAGGTAATGAGATGGAACAAAAACTAGCGGTTATTTGGGCAGGGTTATTTGGAAAGACTCAAATCGGTGTTGCCGATAATTTCTTTGAAATAGGCGGTAATTCTATATTGGCTGTACAATTATTTGCACAAATAGAAAAGCAGATGGGAATTAACCTGCCACCTGTCGTTTTATTAAAACACAATACCATTGCAGCGCTAGCTGAATATATTGCGAAGAAAGAATGGGTTAATAATTGGTCGATCATGGTGCCTTTAAGAACGCAAGGGAGTCGTTTGCCTTTATTTTGTATCCATGCAAAAGGTGGGCATGTGCTTTTCTACGAGGAACTTGTGAAGTATCTTGATCCTGACCAGCCTGTGTATGCTATTCAGCCGAGAGGTTTGGACGGAATTTCTCCGAAACCTCAGACTATGGAGGAAATGGCAGAGGATTATTTGCAGGAAATGCGAAAAATTCAGCCTGAAGGCCCATACTTTATAATCGGTATAGTTGGTTTTGAAATAGCCAGACAAATCCGGGCAAGCGGAGATAAATTGGGTATGTTGATTGTTTTAGATACAGCGCCCTACGAGAATAAAGGGGGATCAGTAAATCAAAAACGTCTCAGAAAATTACTTGATTGGATCAGAAAGGGGCAATGGCATAAAATAGGCAGAAAGATAAAAAGTAAGTTGGGTATTAAACAAGTGTCGACAGAAGAATTGTCAGTCGAAAAAATGTCGACTATTCAGGAACAACGGCTAAAAAAAATACAGGAGGATATGAGGGATTTAGCTATTAATTATGACTGGGCGCCACAAGATATTAGTATTACGCTGGTGCGAAGTGAAGAAATGGTGAGGCGTCCGGATAAGAAATTTCATGTTCCTGTATGGCAAAAACTGGGAACAGCCCCAATGGATACCTTCACAATTCCCGTGGAGCATTGGGAGTTAGTGAAAGAAAAAGGGGCTAAAATATTAGGACCTGAATTGCAAAAGCGGATCGATGCTCATCAGAAACTATGAATCGTTGGCAATTATATGAGTCTGATTATACATTGCAGGAAAACTGTATTGATGTATGGCGTATTGAGCTGAATGTTTCTGATGATTTGTTGGTTTTTTACAATGATTTATTATCTATAGATGAGTTAGATAGAGCGAAGCGATTTCGATTTAAAAAAGACAGAGATCATTTTATTACAGGACGTGCTGTATTGAGATTATTGTTAAGTAAATATTTGCAACAAACAGTTCCTAAAATATCTTTTTTGTACACTGAAAAAGGTAAACCATTTGTCAGTAATCCTATTGACTTACAGTTTAATCTATCACATGCCAATGGCTTTGCTTTGGCTGCTTTTAGTCTAAAACATCCGCTTGGTGTGGATGTCGAATGGATTAACCCAAAAGTAGAGATTGATCTGGTTGCCCGACATTTTTTTGCAAGTGGTGAAATTAAGCGACTCTTTGAGCTTCCGGCAACACAAAGATCTGTTGCATTTTTTAATTGCTGGACAAGGAAAGAGTCATTTATCAAAGCCATAGGGGATGGGCTTTCTTTCCCATTAGATCAATTTGAAGTCAGTCTCCAACCTGAAGAGGATGTTGAATTATTGGCAACACATTGGAATCAGACAGAAAAAGAATACTGGTCTCTTTTTAAGCTTGAACCTGGCAAGGGGTATAGGGCTGCGCTGGCAATAAGGCAGTTAGATCAACAAGTTTTTAAATGGGACTGGAAGCATTAAAAGACTATTTGTAAAACCTTTTACTTACAGTGTTTTCTTTCCATTTTACTTCTAAAATATACATACCCATATAGATAGGTTCAGTAGGTATAATTTTGCCATCAATAAGTCTTAATGGTATTTCACGGAATTTACCACCAATATCATAAAGCCTGACTTTAGCCTTATTAAGGTCAAATTCAGGATCACTGCAATATACTGCCATGCCATCCTGAGTTTCTCGTAAGACAAGATCAAAACCAGATACAGCCAAGGGGGGGCAGGGAATAATGTCAGCTACAAAATAAGCATCAGACTCAACAGTAAAACCATCTCCAAGCGTAACAATATCACCAGCAATATGACTGACTGATGAACCATTCGTAACCATTGCAGTAGAAGTAATAGACTGAATGGCATCATAAATACCTGTAGAAATAGGGGCATCACTCAGCATTAGGTCAAGATCAGAACAATTATTCTGAGCTATTGGCATACCAATACATTTACATTGGTCATTATAAGTGTCATTAATAGTAGACAGGTTATTATCATTGCAACTAGCACCATAAAACAAGCAGTTTGTTACAATATGTGTACCCTTGCAGCCATTGGAGTCGGTGACAGTGAGACTAACACTATAAATCCCGGAAGTAGAATAAGTATGTAATGGATTTTGAACAGAAGAAGTATTTCCGTCTCCAAACTGCCAGAACCAGGCAATTATATCATTATTACTAAGGTCTGTAAAAGTAACTGTAACTGAATCAGTAGCATTATAACTAAATTCTGCCTCAGGCAAAGCATTTATAGCCACATCAAGAATGGCTGTAGTACCAATAACATCAATGCAATTCTCCTCAGTCAACATCACTTGTCCAGTACCAGTACCTGCCCATTCTACAGAAATCGTATTATCTGTAATTTGAACAATATTACCACCAGTCACATCCCAACAATAGCTAGACGCAGGGTTCTGTGTAAAAGAATAAGTCTCCGTTGTACCTGTACAGACAGAAACTAAACCAGTCGGCACAGGGGAGTCAAACTTGAGGGTGTTGTGCAGAAAATTATGTCCCTGCTCCCAGATCGGCAGCCAAAATTCGGTAGGGAAATCATCATTAGTACCATAAAAAACATGTTCCTGACCGTCATAAGGATAGAATTCATTATAAATACCTTTAGCACTTAATGTAGCCTCTAATGGTACAGCTCCATACATGACAGGAAAAGTGAAAATAGGAGAAAACCCAAGAAAAGGTATGGTGAAAGGTTGTCCGCTATCAAATAGTATAACATCATCACTAGTGCCATGAATGATCAACATTGGCACATTTTCACTGGCATCCAGAAATTCAGGGTCAAGTGTTGCGCCCCAAAGGTCAATGACACCAGCTATAGTAAAAGGTTGGTCGTAAGTATTTCCTGAACAATCCAGACACCCCAGGTCGTCTTGTATAAGATTGCCATAAGTTTCTTCGGGACGTTCCAGAGAATCAAGGTAGGCAATATGTATAGCAGTGATCGCTCCGGCACTTTGTCCACCTACATAAATATGGTCAGGATCAATATTAAAGGCAAAATTATCAGGATCTTCAAGCATATAACGAATGGCAGCACGTCCGTCTTGAATAGGGCGATAAGCAGCTCGAACTGCATTACCCGAAACAGCAATATTAGCTGCATTATCAAGTCGATAATTGACAGCCGCACAGGCGTATCCATAACGTGCAAGGCTATCGCACCAGGTCATCATATCTTTATCGCTTTTGTCTCCTATGAGAAAAGCACCTCCAAAAAACATCACGACAAGTGGACGCTTATCCAGATATTCATCATTGGGCGCAGGCTCATAGAAATCCATCGTTAAGTCGGAAGCACCGAATACATCATTCACACCCCATGCTGAACCATAAACAAGATCAGTAGTGACTTTAATATTGGAGAAAACTTGTTCTTTATAACGATCAGACTGACAGTCTTGTGTGACTGTTATTTGCGCAAAGCACAGTGCAGTACATAGCATTAGCAATGATACGAGTAGATTTTTCATATTTAAATAATGGATTAGAGTTTGAATTTTTTAATCACAGTGTTGCCCTTCCATTCTAACTTTATAATGTACAAAGAACCCATATCAAGTCGGTCGGTATGAAGCATATCATCGATTATATTCAGAGGAATCTCCTGTACACGGGACTCATGATGAATAAATGTGGATTGATACAATACAATGTCAGCTTTGCCTATGTCGAAGTCAGGATCATTACAATCAATAGTGATCCCATTTGGATGAATATGCATGGAAACTTCATAGCTTGGCGCAAACGGCGTACAAGGTATAATGTCAGCCACAAAATAAACATCGGGTTCAGCAGTAAAACCATTGTCAAGCATAACAATATCGCCAGCAACATGACTGACTGTGGAACCATTGGCAACCGTTGCAGTAGAAGTGACGGATTGAATCGCATCATAAATACCTGTAGGAATAGGAGCAGCATTTAATGCTAAATCAACATCAGTACAAGTATTTTGAGCAACAGGAGTACCCAGGCATTTACAGTTTCTATCATAAATGTCATTAAAAGTAGCCACATCGCTGTCATCACAACTGGCTCCCTGAAACAAACAAGTAGATATAGTATGTATACCTTTACAACCATTTTCATCAGTAACAGTCAGTGTTACCGTATAACTATCTGTCGAAGCATAAGTATGTGATGGATTTTGAATAGAAGATGTATTTCCATCTCCAAATTGCCATGACCAGGCAACTATATTGCTATTGCTAAGGTCTGTAAAATTAACTGTAACGGAATCGCTGGGATTATAACTAAAGTCAGCAGTAGGCAGGTCATTCACCGCTACATCCAATACAGAGGTAGTACCCATAACATCAATACAGTTTTCTTCGGTCAGCATAACCTGTCCTGTAGTTACTGTAGCCCATTCTATGGTAATGGAGTTGTCCGTAATTTGGAGGATATTACCACCATTAACATCCCAGCAATAATGAGAAGTTGGGTTCTCTGTAAAGGTGTAAGTTTCAGTTGTTCCAACACAAACAGAATTTAAGCCACTTGGCATTGGAGAATCGTAACGAAGGGTATTGTAAAGAAAATTATGTCCCTGGTTCCAGACGGGCGGCCAAAGCTCATTGGGGAAAGTCACTGTAACGGCCGGAATACCATAAAACACATGTCCTTCTCCTTCATAGGGATAAAATTCATTATAAATACCTTTAGCTGTCAGGGTGGCTTCCATAGGAACTGCTCCATACATAGTGGGAAAAGTCAAAATAGGAGAGATGCCGAGAAAAGGTATAGTAAAAGGTTGTCCGGTATCATATAAGACAATGCCATCATCGGTGCCATGAATAATTAGCATAGGTACATTTTCGCTGGCATCCAGAAACTCAGTATCAAGTGTAGCGCCCCAGAGGTCAATAATTCCAGCGATAGAAAAAGGTTGATTATA
>JAHDFX010000057.1:20427-26061 GCA_020627965.1 Saprospiraceae bacterium
GCTGGCTCGTAGAAATCCATAGTGAGGTCGGATGCGCCAAATACATCATTCACACCCCATGCTGAACCATAAACAAGATCGGTAGTGACTTTAATATTAGGGAAAACGGGTTTTTGATAACGGTCGGACTGGCAATCTTCTGTGACTGATATTTGAGCAAAACTCAGCCCTGTACATAGCATTAGTAATAGGATAAGTAGGTTTTTCATATTTTGTGCAATGGATTATTAATATGTATTTCGAGCATGAAATATACGAGAAGTATCTGATTTTTTATATTTTGTGACAGTCATTTTTTTGTTTAAATATGAGTAAAGTATCTAGAGGAGAGTTAGTTGCATTGACTGTTTTGTATATTTTGCCTGCCACTTTATTGTGGATAAATATATTCCCTTATCATTATCGGGCGAGGTTGGTATTGGTGCTTTTGTTGTCCGTTTTAGCTTTTTGTATCTGGAAAAGGATGAGTTGGGAGGAATTAGGGCTGGGAACAAAATATCTGAAAAAAGCTATATTTTGGAATGGGGTGCTTTCTGCTTTTTTTTTGTTGATCCTCGTCGTTTCCTATAATATGGGCTGGATTCGGGAACCTACTATTCCTGACTGGAATAAGTTTTTCTTTTTTTATGTCTTTATTTCCAGCCCGGTACAGGAATTTTTGTTTCGTGGAGTAGCTTTCGCTGCATTAAAGCGAAATGGTGTTCATCATGCAATGCCCTTGATTAGTATTACAGCGATTAATTACTGCTATTTGCATGTTTTTTATAATGACTGGATTACGCTGGCAGTTACTTTATTCATGGGTTTTATCTGGGGAGTTATTTACTATAAATATCCGAATGTGTGGGGAACAGCTTTCTCTCATGCTGTGCTTGGAGCCGTTTCTATTTTTGTTGGTTTAGTCTAAATTTTACTATTTTAGTGTAATGAAAAAGCTTATTTACCTTTTGTTTACACTGATTTTATTGCCTGGCATTACTTATGCCTGTGATTCCACGCCCACAGTTGCCTTTGTATCTTATCAAGATATGGATAATGGAAATTACATTGTGGAAATAGAAGTCTGTATAGGCATTGTGGGGTCTGAAAATGGTTGGTCAACTACCTTTGATGGTTTTAATGTTGTCTCATTTTCACCTTCTGGTTTTATAGGAAGTGGAGGGAATATAGCGATAGGGAGCGCCAATGGAAATGTATTGAGTTATGAATATTCAGGAACGGGCTTTCCTGATGTATTTGTTGCCGAAAATGAACTACCTTGCTATTACTATATGATAGAGTTAGATGGTGATATTTCTTTTACAACGGTAGATGTGGACGGAGTAAATTGTAATATGGATAATTGTCCCGGCTCTTGTGCAACGATCAGTGATAGTCTTAGCGTTGTGGCTAAACTTCCGCCTTTACCACCAGATTGTGGTGAGAATTTTTATGACTATGGTGGCGATACGGGGGATTATTTGAATGATGAATATACTAAAACGATCATTTGCCCTGATTCACCAGGTTATCAGACTACCATAACATTTACAGCATTTGATACAGAGGAATGTTGCGATTCACTGAAGGTATATAACGGGACGAATATTGATGCGCCTTTTATTGCTGGTTATGCGGGTACTATTATACCGCCATCGGTGACTTCCTCTAATCCTGAGGGCTGTCTGACTTTTGAATTTAGTTCTGATGGTTCTTTTAGTTCTTCTGGCTGGGAAGCTTTGATGACTTGTTTGGAGACATCCACAAACAATATTTCAGAAACGGATAATATTCAAGTTTTTCCAAACCCAGGTCATGATAAAATTCAAATAAAGGGTGTTGAATATACAAGTCTCCATATTGTAGACAAGTCAGGTAAAATTTGGCGAATGATCAAGGATTATAGGTCAGAAATTGATATTACCGATCTGCCTGACGGGATTTATTTTATCGAAATGAGAATAGAAGAAGAATCAATAATAAAGAAGATAGTTGTACGTAACTAGAGATAACCTAAACAACTTCTTAACGATAGGAAATACACTTTAATCGGTTTTTTTATTTTGTATTAATGCTTTCGCAAATCGTAACTTAGCCTTTCGGGTATTATGCACTGCTGAAAAATAATAATATATTTGCTTAATAAAGTTTCTCAGTCATTATTATAAATTATGCTCAAAGATATTTTTTCCAAAGTAGAAGAAGCACTTGATCCATCGGTAAAGCCAATTTCGGGTTATGATGCTGCATTTTTATACTCCGATTCATCGAAAAGCCCGATGCATATAGCATCGCTTGTTGTGGTAGAAGGTTCGATTGACTTCGAAGGTTTTAAGCACAATATTGCGACTAAGCTGCATCAGGTTCCCAAATTTCGTCAAAGATTGGTCAATGTGCCGATGAACCTTGGTTATCCTTATTGGGCAGACGATCCGAATTTCGACCTTGATCTCCACATTCAGCGTATTAAACTTCCCGATCCTGCCGATTGGGAAACACTTCGTAACCTGACTGCTTCTATTTTCAGTACACCACTGGATTTGCGTCGTCCTTTATGGAGTATGACCTTTGTTGAAGGTTTGAATAATGTATCTCAGGTGCCGGAAGGCTCGGTAGCTGTCATTGCAAAGGTACATCATGTAATGATTGATGGTATGTCAGGCATGGGTATTATGGGCGTCTTGCTTAGTTTTGATCCCAATGACAAACCAGATATGGATGCTCAACCTCGTGCTTACAAACCAGATCCATTACCCAATGATCTGACTTTGCTTGCCAAAAGTGGTGTTAATTTCCTCAAAGATCCTTTGAAACTTCCACGAGTTGCAGGGCGCACCCTTATGAAGGTAGCACAAAGTCAGATGAATAAGCAAATGCAGGTTCAAAGTGATATACCTAAGTCGGCTGGCGCTCCAAGAACTATTTTCAATCAATCCATTTCACCACGCCGTACCTGGGGAACAGCTATACTTTCATTGAAACGCATTAAAGCGCTGAAAAATGCGATGGATGCCACCGTCAATGATGTGATTTTAGCAATTTGTTCCGGTGGAATTCGTAAATATTTATTGGAAAAAGACAAGCTCCCCGGACAGCCACTTGTTGCCAATGTCCCTATTTCTATCCGTAAAGAAGATGATGGGGAAATGAAAAACAAGATTTCCAATATGCTCATCCCTATTGCTACCCAAATCGAAGATCCTATAGAGCGTTTGGAAGCTATACAAGAACAGACAGCCAAAGGGAAGGTGAGACACAAAGCGCTGGGCGCAAAAACCTTAGCTAAACTCGCAGATGCGGTACCTTTTGGACTGGCAAACCTAGCAGCAGGCGTATATAGTCGTTACAATCTGAACGAATTTCACCGCCCGCCGTTTAATGTAACGATCACTAATGTGCCTGGACCTCAATTTCCATTGTATATGAGTGGCAATAAAATTCTCTCGATGTTCGCATTGACGCCTGTAGTAGATGGCTTAGGCTTGATTATCGCTGTATTAAGCTATAATGGACAGGTCAGCATTACTGCTACTTCGGATGCCACAACAATGCCAGATGCAGATCAATTTGCCCGTTATATCAGGGAGTCTGCCAATGAATTAGAAGAAATTGTTCTTGCCAGGGAAGAACAAAAAAAGATAGAGAAGAAAGCCAAGCCCAAGTCAGAGCCATTTTTTACGGCACTTAAAAAACGCTTTAAAGAAAAATCAACATGGGAGAAAAAATTTATAGGTACATACCAAATTACTGTTAATGGATGTGCAGAGGAAGTTCAACAACAAATCATTGTAAAGGAAGACTCCGCTATGCTCAGAAAAGGGCAGGCAAAAAAACCAAAAGCAGCCTTGATGATTGATGATGAATATTTATACCGTATCCATAAAAAAGAATTAAGATTAGAGGAAGCCCAAATTCAAGGGCGCATTAAGATGGAAGGATCAGCAAGAAATCAAAAATACATGATACAATTGCTGTCTCAATAAAAAAAAATGAGTGATACAGAAAAGTTGTATAAGTCTTTTGCAAGGTTGGTTTTTGCATTAATTGGAAAAGACAATACAATACAACAGTCAGATGCAGAGAAAATAGAGGATAAACTCATTGGTCATAAGTGGCGAGGCAATTCTCATTGGACATTTAGTCCAAATACACTGAAAAGTGAAAATATAGACGATATTTTTAATGACTTAGTCAAACACTGTGAAAAAAATGGTACAGACCGTGAGTATGAGTTTTTGATTGATGTATTGGAAGATGTTGTAGGAGCTAGTAAGGATAAAGTATTAGCTACACAATTCTTACAGAAATTCAGAAACGAAATACAGCGTATTACTGAGGAAAACGCAAGACCGCCTAACTTACTGAACGTTTTATTGGAAACCAGACTCCTGCTTGAATGGCCTTCTATGGCATTATTATACGGATTTTTACCCAAGAGAATTGAAGGGAAAGATCATCCGGTTTTGGTGCTACCACCATTTTTATGGACCGATGCTGTGAATGTTTTTATCCGAAAATACCTGACACGGCAAGGGTTTATAGCTTATAAATGGGAATTAGGCATCAATCTTATCCGTGAGAATGATATACCGCCTTTGGAAGAAAAACTAGAGACTCTTTTTGAAAAACATCAGGGAAAAGTTAGTCTTGTTGGTTGGAGTGGTGGAGGCATTCTAGGCAAAGTATTAGCCAATCGTCATCCTGAAAAAGTGGCTCAGCTTATCACTATCGGTACACCAATATGGGGGCTGGAAAATATGAAAACCTTTATGAGCGCCATTCACCATAAACTTGGCGGTAATCCTGTACCCAGGAAAAAAAATGAAATGCTTTATGAAGAGTTAAAAGCAACTCCCAAGGTACCGATTACCTGCATTTACACAAAAACAGACGGTATCGTACCGTGGAAACATTGCCTGGAAGCTGCCAGTCTTCGCCCCAATATTCAAAATATTGAAGTCTTCGGAAGCCACAATGGATTAGGAGCAAATCCTGCAGTTTTATTGGCTGTAGCACAAGCTTTACATCAAAATTTGAATGGACAAGAAGTCATGGAAGTTCCTGAAGATATAGAAAGAGTATTATATCCGGGATATTGGAGGAATCGTTGATTCGTGATTCGTGTATTCGTGATTTGTGTATTCGTTGATTCGTGGTTTGTAATATAATACAGAAGTAAACTTCTTAGTAGTTGCTCAAAAAAACTTAATATGAATCTTAGGGATTTTACAGATTTAGATGTTTATAAGGAGAGTAGAATATTTAGAAATGAGATGTTTGAATTGACTAGGAATTTCCCAAAAGACGAAAAGTACATCCTTACAGATCAATTGGTTAGAGCATCAAGGTCTATTGCTGCAAATATTGCTGAAGGGTATGGAAGATTTCATTATCAGGAAAATATTCAATATTGTAGAATAGCAAGAGGTTCACTATCTGAATGTTACGAACATTTAATATGTGCCTATGATTGTAAATATATAGATGAGGAAACACTCAAAAAATATAAAACAAAAATTGACAGAATCGGACAAATGCTAAACGGTTATATCCGTTACCTACAAAAAAGAAAAAACGAATAAGGAGTCAACGAATAACGAATCAACGAATAACGAGTCAACGAATAACGAGTCAACGAATAACGAGTCAACGAAT
>JAHDFX010000057.1:26161-29627 GCA_020627965.1 Saprospiraceae bacterium
ATCAACGAATAACGAGTCAACGAATAACGAGTCAACGAATAACGAGTCAACGAATCAAAAACATGGAAAAAATTATAAAAGATTCAAGATTTCAAACTGCCTTGAAAGAAATAGCAGAGGAAGAAGCGCGTAGTTTTCCTCAAGTTCAAAAAGAAGGTGCAGCTTGTATCGGAGAATTATATACTCAGCAGCATCCGATGGCAACAATGCTGGGCGCACAAACTATTCAATATATTTTATCGAGAGCCTATGAAGATAAAATTGATGTTGATCCGAAAGGTATTCAAGCCTTGATGAAACTCGTGCGAAAACATCCGGTAGCCTTTATCATGACCCACAAAACCTATCTGGATACCATGATATTAGCATTGACACTAGTACGTTATGGAATGCCTGTTCCTTATGCTTTCGGAGGAGATAATATGGCTTTTTTAGGCTTAAAACAGTTAGGAAAAGCAGCAGGGCTGATCTTCATTCGTCGTGATTTTAAGGACGATAAAGTTTACAAAGCAGCCCTACGTCATTTCATTTCTTCATTGATAGAACAGGGACAACATTTTACCTGGAATATAGAAGGAACACGTTCTCGAACAGGTAAGATTGTGTGGCCCAAAATGGGTATCCTGAAGTACATCATGGAAGGAGAAAGTAGCAGTAATCGAGAAATAAAATACGTTCCGGTATCCATTGTCTACGACCTTATTCCTGACGTAAAAGAGATGACTGAACAAGGCAAGGGTAAAACCAAAAAATCTGAAAATTTGGTATGGTTTGCCAATTACGTCCGCAAACTCGGTGATCGATTCGGAAGGGCAGCCATTCGCTTTGGCGAACCAGTCGATGTTGGCGGTTTACATCAGGCGATTATTCCCGATATGGAAGAAGACAGTTATGCCGACAAAAATACCCTGCCTCGCTTTGCTTTTGAAGTCATTCATAAAGCCAATCGAATTACTCCTGTTACAACGGTCTCCCTGATTTGTCATTTATTACTCAATCATTTTTCATTGACGAAAAAAGAAATGGAAGTAAGGGTATCGCAGCTTATGGGTTTTATCGAAAAACGCAGAGAAGACGTTCTGTTAGACAGAGGGAAACCAATTGGGAAAAGTATTCAAAAAGCATTGAACCTATTAATAAAAGGTGGGATTGTCGAAAAGACTCAATCGGGTTTGCATGCTCAATATTGCCTTGCTTCTAAGGAGTATTTGCCTGCCAATTATTATGCAAACATGTCTTCGGGACATTTATATCATAGAGCCTTTATTGAACTGGCATTGGTTAAAGTAGCCGATGACACTTCCAATGATCGCATCATCAATTTTTGGGCAGAGATCATGCGGCTGCGTGACCTGTTCAAATTTGAGTTCTTTTACACCAATAAAGAAAACTTTTCCAACGAAATTGAGGGCGAGCTAGAACGCTTTGATCCTAAATGGAGAGATATTATCTCCAATCCAAAAGGCGACATTAAGGCATTGCTTCGCAAACAGACTTTATTCGTTTCTGAGTCGGTTGTATTAATCTATTTAGAAGCCTATCAAGTTGTTTGTCAGACTTTGATGAGCTGGAACATTGAAAGTGAATTTACTGAAAAAAGTTTTATTGATGCCTGTTTGTTTAAGGGGAAAGACCTGCATTGGCAGGGTAAAATTCGTCGTTTGGACAGTGTTTCCAAGCCTTTTCTTATCAATGGTTATCGCTTAGCTAAAAACCGTCAATTGATTCCTGTTGAAAATGAAAAATTGAACATCGAGGGACTCGAAGATTGGGAGAAACAGTTAAAGTCTACAACGAATCGCCTTAGTCAGTTACATACTTTTGAAGAGAAAATTATCATAGAAGAAAACCCGGCAGTACCGCTCGAAATGTCTATTGTACCAGGATCGGCATTAGCAGATGTTGCAACAGATGTATTGGAGGAAGAAGAAGGAGGACATATTGCTGCGTTTTTCGATCTTGACCGCACTTTGATTGATGATTTTTCAGTCAAACAATTTATGCGCTCACGGATAATGAGTGGCAAATCTTCTCCAAAAGAATTTCTGACACAATTTGCTGCTATTTTGGTTTATGCCTCCGGTAATCGTGATTTTGAAAAACTGACCAGTATTTCCGCCAGGGGGATAAAAGGACTTAACGAACAAGAGTTTATAGACCTGGGAGAAGAAGTTTATTTACAGCATTTAGCTGGTGCCATCTATCCTGAATCCCGTGCTTTGGTAGACTCACATTTAGCGAAAGGACACAAAGTCGCCATTATTTCTGCTGCAACTCCTTATCAGGTCAATCCTATTGCAAGAGACTTAGGAGTTGAAGATGTGTTCTGTACAAGAATGACTGTGGAAAATGGAAAATTTACAGGTGAGGTCGAGGAAATGTGCTGGGGGGAAGGCAAAGCAAATGCCGCACGGGAGTTTTGTGAAAAACATAATATAGACCTTTCAAAAAGCTATTTTTATACTGATGCGATTGATGATTATCCGCTATTAGAGATCGTTGGTCGTCCGCAAGCTGTGAATCCAGATAAAGAGCTTTCTCAACGAGCCTTTGAGAATAATTGGCCGATCCGTCGTTTTGCCCAACCGCACGGCACTCCGCTTGTCAACAGTATGCGGACAGCCCTTGCACTTGGGAGTTTCTATCCGGCTGCTATGAAAGGTATGGCAGTAGGTATGATGAATATGTCGCAACGCAAAGGCATCAATACAACCATTGAAAGCATCGGCGATTTGGGTTGTCGAATGGCTGGACTCGACATATCAGTACGTGGTATTGAAAATCTTGAAGTCTCTCGCCCTGCTGTTATTTGCTTCAATCATCAGAGTAATGTAGACATGTTTATTCTGGCAAAACTTGTCAAAAGAGACGTGACAGCCATTGCCAAAAAAGAACTAGCTTCCACACCGCTTGGACCACTATTCAAGGCAATGGGCGCTATTTTTATTGATCGAAGTGACAAAACCAAAGCCCTTAAAGCCTTTGAGCCAGCCATTGAAGCCCTCAAAAGTGGGGTTTCTGTTGCTATTGCGCCCGAAGGCACCCGCAGTCGTACCCGTAAATTAGGCAAGTTCAAAAAAGGTGCTTTTCACCTTGCTATGCAAGCTGGTGTACCTATTGTACCCATTGTCATCAAAAATGCACATGATGCCATGCCAAAAGGAAGTACGCTCATGCAAGCTGCTCATATCGAAGCAGTTGTTCTGGAAGCTGTAGATACATCTGGATGGAAAGCAGAAACAGTTGATAAGCATATTGAAGAAGTAAGGAATTTGTACCTGAAAACCTTAGAAGAGCTGGAGGGTTGATTGGTTTAGCCAATATTAGGGCTAAAAGCCCTCGATTTAATGAGTGGATGCATAAGCTAGAAAATATATAGAATTACTGTCTATAATTCGCTGTCAATCTAAACACTATGAAAAATTTAAAAGTAGGATTATTAGGAGGAGGTTCGTGGGGAACCACT
>JAHDFX010000321.1 GCA_020627965.1 Saprospiraceae bacterium
AGTTTTTTTACTAATTTAAGTAATTTTGCTGACACACTTTTCTGAACACTCCCGGAACATGCAATCTTGCTTTCTTATTTTTATCTTCTTTTCCACTTCCCTTCGCTCCCTCCACTCACTCTCATAACTTGCCACTTAGTCATCGCCACAAATCACCACCAAGTCTAAATACCTCCTCCTCATCTCAACTATCCACAACAACGAGCAACGCCACTGCCGTGGCGATGACGCGTTAAAAAGACATCCGGTGTCTTTTAAAAAACACCGAAATGTCCTTTAGCCTTGTCCTTTAATAACAGACATTAAAGGACAATTACTCATTTGTCGGTCTGATAGGCGGCGGTGCTGCCGAGGCTTGGGCGGGCGGTTGATTTGCCGTTTCCACAGGCTTATCAACAGGCGAGTTGTCCTTTACAGGGGCTTCTTGTTCTTGTGGATTTTGTGGTGTATCAGATGGCGTATTCGACATATTATTATCCGCTTCCCAGATATCCGTTTCCCATTCTACAACCTCATCTATATGGTCGTCTTCCATGCTATCTGATTGCGTGTGGTAATTACCATCAGAGCCGGGTAAAGACACATTTAGGTGTGCATCGCCATTGTCTATATCCTTCTTCAATTGTTTCTGATTTTGACGAATTTTCTCAAAGGCATCCAGCAGTTTTTGTCGGTCTTCGAGCTGCTGAATCTGTGCTTCAAAGCCGAGTGTAGAGAATCGGTAGTTTCGATCCTCTACGGTAACACCATAAACTTTCCCGCCTCGTGAATAGACAGGCATGCCCGCTTCCTCCAGCGCAGTCAGCAATTCATCATAAGTGCTGACCTGCGCAAGTACTGTCTCCAATTGTGCCTTAATGGTGGCTCTTTTGCTCAGTTTTAAGCTACCCTGTGAAAACTGATCTTCCCTTTCCCAACCCTGTGAGCGGTCTCTGCCGTGTTGCACGATAGAGTGCTGCAATTGCGGATATTTCTCCTGCTGATAGGCTTCCATTTCCTGCTTCACTTTCGTGAAATCTGCCTTCGACAGCCGGTTAGCCAGTCCGGTTTTAAACTGGCATCCGGCTATACAAAAATGGATGTGCAGGTGTGCAGCATCCCTATGAATGGTGGCTACAGCAGGCGCATTGGGGCTTCTCTTTCTGATGTACTGGCGTGAAATATCATTGAGGATATCATCGGTAATTGCTTCGGTATCTTTTGGCGAAAATGAAATCACATCATGGTAAAACAGCACCATATCCTTACGAGCAAATTGCCGTCCTTCCTGATTGGCTTCAAACTCCTGCATCCAGTCATTGATCTTATGCCCTTTGAGCAAATGCTTGATGGTGACGGGTTCTAGAGACTGATTCCTGGTCTGATATATGAGCTGTTTTTCAAGCCCCGGCTTTTTGAACATATAGTCCATCAGTCCGCTGACTGTACCTGTTTTACGGGACATGGATTTGATAATCATAGGAATTGAAATTGAAATTTGACAGGGTGAAAATAGCGTGATACAATGCCACTGAATCAAAAATTATTTACCATGAAATACAATACGTTTTCTTTCAAAAATCTCACTGAAACTTTGAAGTCATACATGCCCATTCTGATTTTTATACTGACCGGATTGGTGTTTTATTTTAATCTACTGCATATTACTTTTTTGGAATCATCCTCTTCTCTGGCTACTCAGTTGTTCTTTTCGTCTTATGCTACTTTTTATTTTGTTATCGGGGCGGTTTTGGTGAATATGCCTCCCGCACCTCTAGCTCCTAAAGGAGAATCTCCCCTCATGCTTGATTAGTATTAAGAGGGCAGATTTCCCCATAGATGAACGAACGATCCCGTAGGGGGGAATGTCCGATGGACATTCAAGTGAGTGAACGCGAAGCGACGGGAGAGCCAAAAGGGTGAGCGCGAGCAACTAAAACTATCGCCGTCCAGCTTTGTTGGACGGTATTTTTATTCAGCTAATAATTGTTGTAATAGTTCGACCAGTTGAGGTTTGAGGTCAGGATTATCTTTTAAATGTGTTTTCAAAAAGTCTTCCAGTCGCACAGAATTGGAAGCCTCTTGTACCATTTGCTCAATAGTTTCTATTTTTTCTTTTAATTGCTCAATATCGGGTGCGACCAGCGTTTGCAGCATTTGGTCACCAATAAAAGTCAGTTCAGAGTGCAATTTCGCTACAGCGACTTCGACCTGTGCAAATTCATCTGGGTGGTGGATGACAGAAACATCATTAATATGCGCTTTGATAATTTCTAATACTAGCCGTGCGGTTGTTACTCCATGTCGTGTTGCTTCTCTGTTCAGTTGCTTGTGAAAACCCTTTGGAATGGACAATACCAATTCCTGTTTATTGCCACGCTGTTCCCTTTTGTATTGTCGCATGTAATAACGACGATATGCTTTTTTAGCTTCAGCGATCTCTTCTGGCTTAGCTCGTTCCAGCACTCCTGTTTTATTGAGGTAATCCATTAGAGAGGTATAAATAGGCTTCTCATTCATAACCTTATTTTTTTAAGTAAATGGAATAAAAGAAACCGTTCCTTCAGGGATTTCGCCTGCTGTGATTACAGGTTTATAAATGGTTTTTCTACGCATTTTCCTGTTTTTGTAATATGGAACCATGTCTGCCATAATCGGGCGATGATGTCCGCAGATCAGTATGGCTTTATTGATGGGCATAGTACGAATTTCATCAGCGGTCATTAGAGGACGGGTTTGCTTGTAGCCTCTTTCGTCTTCATAATTATACCTGCCCAGCATGACTTCCAGTGTTCTAGCTGTTGCCAGACTTTGACCTGTGAAGTACAATTTTGCAAAGCAATTGGTCCGAATAGTCTCTGCGTCATTTTTACCAAAATTTTGAATTACCTGATTGAAGTCTTGAAAAATAAGCATAAGCCCGGATTGGTACTTACGAATGTTAGCTATAGTTACGGGGAGGGACGGCATCGTAAGGGAGGCTGCTTCATCTAGGAGGAAAAATACATCTACATCCTCACTATCAGGAATCCGACCCATGACATGCCCGAACATCTGCTCCATCAGCACCGAAGTCAATGGTGCATAATACTCCATATCAATGGTGGGTGATTGTACAAATAAGACTGTTTTCTTTTGGCGAAAGCCTGCCATGTCCAGCGTATCAACTGAGGTCACCCTTGCCACCTGCTCATCATCAAACAGATTGAGTGCTGCCAATGCTGTTGCAGAAATACTTGTAAACGTATTAGGAGCCATAGCGACAAAAGATTTATAGGATTCCACAATAAACTCATCGCCGTACTTCACCACCAGCTTATCCAGCTTGCTCGGCTCGCCTGACATAACCTGCAACAGTCGCCTGACGTTTGCTAGATTCTGGTATTGAATATCCATCTTTTTGACCAATGATACCAGTAAAGTAAGTATGGCTGTTGCCTGAAGATTCCAAAAAGGATTATCCTTCATTCCTTTCAGCGAAGCTCGAACCAAAGTGCCTGCTACTTTGGAAATCTCTGCTTTTGTATTGGCTCTTGACAGTACATTAAAACCTACAGAGATTTCCGGTTTGATATAGTTCAACACCTTGATTTCATAGCCTTTTTTTGCCAGATAGCCAGAAGCCTTCAAATGCAATTCTCCACTTGGATCATTCACCACGAATGAAGTATCCATTGTAAGCAATGTTGGCAAAAGCACTACAGAGGTTTTACCAACCCCACTGCTCCCCGTTATCAATGAATTGGCATAGGATGCTTTTCGGCCGATCTTCCGCCTTCCTGTTAGATTAAAGCCTTTTTCTTTAGTAGAAAGCAGTTCCTGTTCTGGTAAAAACTGTCCAGTTAAGTCGTGATCGCTCTTGGTTTTGATATTGACTAGTCCGGCAATTCCATGTAGCAAAATGCCTATAAATTGGGCGATATGCCCAAGAATGGATTGAATGACTGAAAGCATGATGAATTGATTTATCGCCTGCTGGCTTTACCCGTCAGAATGATCTCTATGATCTGGTTCAGATGGATCAGTATCATTTCAGAAACCCTGGTTACGACATACAGGCACATGAGTGAGAATTTGAAGCAAAAAGAAAGGAGGCCCCAGATGATGCGAAACACCACTGGGAATCCTCCTTTTTTGTTTTTATTCTTTGCCATGTATCAGAGATTGGCGGTGATAAAAACTTGCGCTCCTCGTTTTTCTAATTCTTTACGATACAGCGCAGAAATAGCTGAAAAATCATGAGAAGACTGGATGTCTTTTGCCTGGTAGACAAAGTAAATTTCCAGTCCTTTCAAGTCATTCTGCAAAGTAATCCCGTATTTCTGTTGGAAGGTTTTCCATACTTTTCCGCTGTCGCTTTTCAATGCTTCACGATCAGCTCCCAGTAAAGAAATCAGGTCTGTATTTTCAATTAAATCGCTGTAAATAGCCAAGACTTTTCTGTTCATATTCGGCAGTTTTGCCATCCTGTTTATCTCTCTGACGATTACAGGATAAACCACCGAATAATCACGGGTAGAAATCTGTGGCTTGTTCAGTATTCCTTCTATGGTTTCCCGGAAATTTTTAATCTCCTTTTTACGCTCTAACTCATTGGAAGTTAAAGCCGCTTCTCCGGGTAGAATTGCATTGTATTCAGGTCCATATTCCACGTCTTCAATGAAGGTCAATCGAAAATTGACACCTTGCCAGAAGTTTTCTTCCAGGCTAAATCGTGGATATATTTCCTTTGCCTTCGGATAAGTTATATTGCTGTCTGTCACATCCCGAATAAGGGTGAATGCCATCTGCTCTGTTGCCAGTTGATTGCACCCTGAGGCGCATAACAGCAGCAATATAATTGTTAGAATCAGTCGTATCATGACTTATCCGATTTTTTTGCGTTAAGCAATTTGTCGTTTGGTATAATCTGTACATACCGACAGTTTACTCTTGGTAAAGCTTGTGTAACACAATCTGGTGTGTAAGGTAGTCGGGTCGAAACTTCACGTATCCAGTTGGCACAAACTTTTCGATAAAAACTCAGTAGTGTTGCGTTAAGAAAAAAGTATTTGTTATAAGTCATTTAATATCATTG
>JAHDFX010000322.1:0-3656 GCA_020627965.1 Saprospiraceae bacterium
CATTAGGTCTTAAACGAATGCGGAGCATTCTCAATATCAATACGGAGTATTGATAATATTCAATAATAATTTTACTCCCTCACCCAAACCACCTTATCCTCAATAGGCTTACGTTGGGCAGGAACATCTGGACCATCATAATGCCCGACATAGAAAAAACCAAGGCACTGTTCACCGGAGTTCAAACCTAAAAATTCACGCATTTCATCCCGCTTCATATAGCCCGGCGAACTCCAATATGCGCCAAGTCCATTAGCAGTAGCAGTCAGCCACATGTTTTGTACAGCACAGGCTACAGCACACATTTCTTCCCACTCTGGCACCCTTTCTGCTTCATCTCTTTGCATACAAATAACAATGACATGAGAGCACTTTCTGGGCTTTTGTGCGGTCTTTTCCTGTTTTTTTGAGGAGAATTTCTCAGCAGGTACGTGTTTTTGATATAAATTTGCAAGACAGTCACCTAGTTTGCCTAGAGCTTCGCCAGTGTATACCTTGAAACGCCAGGGTTCCGTCTTACGATGATTAGGCGCCCAATTAGCATTTTCCAGTAATTGTTCGATCAATTTATCATCAACTGGCTGACCAGAATACATACTGGGAAAGATAGAACGACGTTTCTGTATTAAAGAATTTATATTTTGAGACATAATTAAATTAAAAAATTATTGAAAGCCCCTCCATTTTCAAGGGAGAGGTTGGGGAGGGTTCTTATGGAAAACGCAGCAGTCATATTATTTGTTTATAATCGTCCTGAACATACTTTGGCGACTTTGCAGGCATTAGCTGCTAATCAGTTGGCAGAACAGAGCAAATTATATATCTATGCAGATGGCCCGAAAAATGATGCTCAAGATAAGGATAGAAAAAAAATTGAAGAAGTCAGGCACATTATAAGGCAGGAAAATTGGTGTAAACACATTGAAATAATAGAACAAAAACATAATATAGGACTGGCAAAATCTATTATTAGCGGAGTTTCTGAGGTGACTGAAAAACATGGTAAGGCTATTATTCTGGAAGACGACATAGTTACTTCTCCGGGCTTTTTGAGCTATATGAACGATGCTTTACGATTGTATGAGCAGGAAGAAAAAGTAATGCATATTTCGGGTTATATGTACCCTGTCGAAGCACAACTTTCTGAGACTTTTTTCTACAATAATCCTTCCTGCTGGGGCTGGGCAACCTGGCAATCTGCCTGGCAATATTTCAATACTGATACTGCCGACTTATTGAAAAAAATAAAACAAAAAAGTACGGAGCATTTTAACATAAATGGCAGTTATAATTTTCTTGAACATCTGGAATTAAATCTGACGGGCGAACTGAATACCTGGGCAATCTATTGGTATGCTTCTGTTTATCTGAATGATGGGCTTTGCCTGCATCCGCAGCGCTCATTGACCCAAAATATCGGGATGGATGGAAGTGGAGTACATTGCGACTTTAATAGGGCTTATGATGTCAATGAATTGGCGCAAAGCATAGCTGTAAAACCGATTCCTTTGGAAATTTCGGGGGTGGCACGAGAAGCTATGATGCAATTTTATAATAAGCTCAATAATCCTTCATGGAGTCAGCGGATTTATCGTAAATTACGTCAGTTTTTATTCTCTATAAAAACAGTGTTTGTAGCAAATTGGACAAAAGTCTTTAAGCATTCCACCCCCTTCGCCCCCTCCAAAGGGGGACAAAAAGACGCCAATATCCCCCTTTGGAGGGGGAACAAGGGGGAGGACGACTGAGGAATGGTAAAATACACCAAGATCATGAAAGTCTTACATGTCAATACACATTTGAGAGGTGGAGCGGGCAAAGCCTGTGTCAGGCTGCATCAGGGGCTTAGGAATCTTGGCGTAGATTCAAAAATACTGACGCTGGACAGTAATGGCAATATTCCTGAAGTTTACAGCTATGTAGATGCTTATAAAAACCCCATTATTAAATGGCAAAAAAAGCTGGTAGCTAAGACTGCTTTTAAGCGAAAGCGTTTGCGCCTGCTCTCCTACCCTACTGCCTCAGATGGCTTTGCTTTTACGGATGCTCCTTTTGATATTACCCGTCATCCGGCTTATCAGGAGGCTGATATTATTCACTTTCACTGGGTGACTGATTTTCTGGATTATGCCTCTTTTTTTAAAAAAAACACCAAGCCTATTGTCTGGACAGCACATGATATGACGCCGTTTACAGGCGGTTATGGCTATGAAAAAACCTTTCCTTTTGAAGCCTATAAAGAACTGACTGAGCATCAATTTGAAGCAAAAAAGAACTGGTATGATAAGCAATCTATTTCTTTTGTTTGTCCATCGAAATGGATGTATGAAAAAGCTCAGCAGAGTGAACTGACAAAGGGCTGTGCTATACACCATGTCCCCAATGCACTAGATACCAACACTTTCAAATGGATCGAACAGGATGAAGCCCGACAGAAGCTTCGACTCCCATTTGATAATCCGATTGTGCTTTTTGTTGCCGATAGTATTTCCAGTAAAAGAAAAGGTATGGAGCTTTTGCTGGAAGCCGTCAGAACACTTTATGTGAATGATCTGATGCTAGTCATAGCCGGACGTTTCTGGAACCCTTCAGGCAAAATGCCTGCTCATCGTTATGTTGGCGAGATAGAGACGGAAGAAGAAATGGCATTGCTGTATAATGCTGCCGATGTTTTTGTTATTCCGTCTTTGGAAGATAATTTCCCGAATACAGTCATCGAAGCGCTCTGCTGCGGTACGCCTGTCGTTGGTTTTGATGTAGGCGGTATACCAGAACAGGTTATTGATGGTGTCAATGGAAGATTATGTTCAAAACTGGAAGGCTTCCCACTTAAAACGACGATTCTTGATCTGCTGACCAATAAAGAAGTTCCCAACCGACAAACTATTAGTAAAAATGCCCGCCAAGCTTATGCACTCCATGTACAGGCACAACGGATGAAAGATATTTATCAGGGGGGGCTTGATTCGTGATTCGTTGATTCGTTTTTTATCTGAAACGTGGTCGGATAGGTGGAAGATATACTCGTTTGCGTCTACTGACGTACTCGATTAGGTCAACCGACGTGCTTATGCTATTAAATTAGCCCTCAAAATACGCTTAATCACCTACTCAGGCACGTTGCCTAAGGTGTCTGACGATGCAAATAACCTGGCAGACTACGTTTAACTACGCCCTTGAGTACGTTGCCTAAATTAGTCAAGCTACTAAAGAACCTATTCGACTACGTCTGTATACCTACTCAGGTACGTTGCCTAAGGTAGTCAAGTCGCTTGACAACCTATTTGACTACGTCTGCGGAGATTTTTCATTGAATAATGTTTTTGTCAGCCTCCCTGCCCGCACCCTTTTTATTCCCTATGAGGGAAGGCCTACCCTCTTCATAGCAAAACTGACCTGGTGGGGTGGGTTTCCCTCGAAGGGAATAAAAAGGGTGTGCGAGGGCAGTACCATTCATTGGACATTTATCATACTGACCGTACACGCCATATTCGTAATGATAAATGATCCCTGGTAAATGAAAAATGATTCGTACAACTTTTCAAGTACATATTCTCTGACCCGACACTTTTGAAATTGTCGGCCCTGATCCACTGTCTCAGTACAACTTTTCAAGTACATATTCTCTGACCTCAGATTTTCATAAAAACCTGTAT
>JAHDFX010000322.1:3756-5053 GCA_020627965.1 Saprospiraceae bacterium
TATTCGTAATGATAAATGATCCCTGGTAAATGATAAATGATTCGTACAACTTTTCGAGTACATATTCTCTGACATAGTATTGCCAGCCTCGTAATCGAAGCAAGGGAAGTCTCAGTACAACTTTTCGAGTACATATTCTCTGACCATACACACAAATTCAACCCAAGTATCTCGAATTTGTCTCAGTACAACTTTTCGAGTACATATTCTCTGACAAGAAATACTAAAAGATACTCAATGGGAGTTAAAAAGTCTCAGTACAACTTTTCGAGTACATATTCTCTGACTTGAACGGGGATTAATAGACCTTTACAGAGGCGTCGAAAGTCTCAGTACAACTTTTCGAGTACATATTCTCTGACCTTATTCTGATGGTACAGTCGGTCCGCTTTCGCTTGAGGATGGAAGATGGTGGGAAGTCTCAGTACAACTTTTCGAGTACATATTCTCTGACATCTAAATCACCAAATACTCTCAAACCCTTCAAGTCTCAGTACAACTTTTCGAGTACATATTCTCTGACCTTAGTTACAAATTAACTTTATTTATGGTCTTAACAGTCTCAGTACAACTTTTCGAGTACATATTCTCTGACACGCAGAAGAAGCACGCTTGCAAGCAGAAGGTCTCAGTACAACTTTTCGAGTACATATTCTCTGACAATTAATCATAATTGACGAGACCGTCATCGAAAGTCTCAGTACAACTTTTCGAGTACATATTCTCTGACAGGAGTATTATTTGGCATCTTCTGTATTAATCTTATGTCTCAGTACAACTTTTCGAGTACATATTCTCTGACTCGGCGACACCAACGCCGATGATGATCTCAATGTATATGGTCTCAGTACAACTTTTCGAGTACATATTCTCTGACCTTGAGTTGTTGGTGGACGGAGAGACGTTCAAGTCTCAGTACAACTTTTCGAGTACATATTCTCTGACTTTCCAGGAGAAGGAGGTAGTGTTGACGAGCAAGAGTCTCAGTACAACTTTTCGAGTACATATTCTCTGACCCACCTACGGGTACGAGGGTACGACATATTTTAAGTCTCAGTACAACTTTTCGAGTACATATTCTCTGACGCTAAGATCACAGAGTGGGTTGGGTTCGACAAGGCTGTCTCAGTACAACTTTTCGAGTACATATTCTCTGACTATAGATAGGGGAGGTTTTACTGTAGGTAAACATAAGTCTCAGTACAACTTTTCGAGTACATATTCTCTGACCCGTTATTTTTACAAACAACTGATTATCAGTTAAATTTAAAATTTTATTTGGAGCTAAGTTTCCGTA
>JAHDFX010000058.1 GCA_020627965.1 Saprospiraceae bacterium
TCACGGTATTGTCCCGTGCATCTGTGATAGACAGGGCATTGCCTTCTATATCCAGTTCGATGTGGGTATGGTAAAATTCGTCTGCGCCTTCGGCTATGCGATTGTGTTCGGTACTTAAAATCACTCTGCCCAGCGTATCCAGATGGACGACCGTAGGTGTATCGTGATGGGCGGCTGCTTTTTGGGCGGCTTGTTGTTCTTTTTCATCTTCACCATCTACGTGCTCTGTATACCAGTCGCTGTCTTTTACGGTGTCATTTTGGTCATAAGTGCTTTGCTGCCAGGCATCAAAAGTGACTTTCGTAAATGTGCCATCCGGCAGGTCGGTGCGAATCAGTCGTCCCAGGGCATCGTACTGCAAAATGGGGGTCACGCCAATTTCTACCAGTCTGCTATCGTCTTCATATTCATGCGTAAAGCTGAAATAGGGTTCGTATTGCTTGACGGGGTTTCCTTTATTGTTTAATACCACACGTCCGCTGCCTACCCAGCGAAGGTCGGCTTCCACTTCTATGATTTCGCCGTCCTCATTATAAGTTTTCGCCTTGCCGGGTTCTACGCGGCGTTTGGTCATAGCTATCTGTCCAAGACCATCTGAATATTCGACGTTTATTTGCAAGGGGCTTTCCTGTCCCTCTTCCAGTTCGGCATGGTGGATTTCCCGTTGAATGGTGGCTACGCCTACGGGTTTACCGTCTCTTACATAAGCTTGCCAGTCGTAGAGAAAACGTACACTCGCCTCACCAAGCAGCGGTCTGACGACTTCCAGCGGTTCGCCTGTCTGGAAAAATTCGCTGCTGTTCTCTTCTGTTATTTCCGTAAGGTCATTCAGATTATCGCCTATATCCAGTTCGGCAATATTATCCCCATCGAGGTCTTTTCCGATATTGGCGGTGGCTTTCAACATGCCCAGTTCATCGAAGATAAAACCGGATAGGTTGTCATTGGCATCTCTGATGAGCGTGGGGCTGAGATTGCGAAAATCGTATTGCTCTACTTTGGTCAGATTGCCAAGTGCATCTTCTGTTATTTGTAATAAAAGATAGTCGTTTTGATAAGTGAATGTCGTTATTGCACCAAATACATCCTGATGGGCTATTGGTGTATAAAAACGGTTTTGAGCAGCTTCTATATCTTCGTCCTCATTCAGATAAATGACTTTTCCTGTCCCCTGCCAATATTCATTGTCTTGTTTTATATAAGCTCCTTCACTTGTAAAGAAGTCAGTGTTGTCAATTTTATCTTCAAAGACGGCATTCAGAAGTGACTCATTATAAGCCAGTTGATAGCTTTCATAAGCAATACCTTTACTTTCCATTTCATATAAAGGCAGGGCTTCGCTTAGATCGTCTTTGTAAAACAGGCTTTGTGTATGCTTGAGTTTTCGGTTTTGTGGAGTATCTGCTTTTGCAGTTTCGTGATAATTTATAGCTGTGCTTTGTTTCAGTATATTTTCAAAGTCGCTGCATTGATATAAATCGTCTGTTTTTTTAATATTTGTCAATTCATAAACCCCCATTTCTGCGGGCATAGGCAGGCGATAATTGGCGGGTTCTATGACATCATTGGTAAAAACATTTTTAGTAAAAGTAATCAGGGTTTGTCCTTGTGCAGCTTGTGTTTTATCGGGCAAATCAGCCGGTATTTCCTGTCTTGGATAGACTACGGAAACCTGTTCCAGCGGATTGCCATATTCGTCCAGTTTTGTAGTCAGGTTATGAGCAATGCGTGGGTCGGCTTCATTTCTTTCATAATGAATATCCAATGCTTCACTCTGACTGACCTGAAAGACATTCCAGTCATTTTCCAGGCGTGGCTGTAAGAGTTGAATATGACAATTTTGTGTAGCAACCTGATAGGGTTTTGCCTGCAATTGCAAGGCTGCTTCGTCCGGGTTTTCTGAGGTATCCAATGAGAAAATTTCCTGTCGGAGCATCATACCTTTACAGGCACTTGCGGCCTGTCGCCAGTCTTCTGTGTGCCAGTCGCAGACGATATTTTTGTTTTTCACAGAAGTGGCTGCTTCAATGCGGGCATCCTTTAGTTCGGGTTCGTGGATTTGTAGTGGAGCGCAAGGGAATTGGCGATTATAGGCTGCTGTCCAGTATTCTTCTTTATATTGGTCGAGCAGGCGGTCTTTTTCAAAATAGGCTCCAGTATGAAACCAGGTTTTTGTCAGCACCGGTGCCTGAAATAAGTCATTGGCTTCAGCCTCTCCGATAAATTCCTCTGTGTCCAATTGCTCTACTCGTCCGAAACCTCTGAATTCTCGTTCGCTATGGTCGTAATAGCCGTGATGATAAGTGTAAATTCCGGTAAAACGGGTGTTTCTTATCTTGTCTTCTGTAGTCAATTTACAGACCACCTGTACGGGAAAAGCCAGCTTGGTAACCCAGGGATTGCCTTCTTTTTTGTCCTTTAAATAAAAATGAGCCGAGCTTTTGTATTCAAGGGTGACTTCTTTTCCAAAATTGTTTTTATAGCCTGTGAGTACATGTGGTTTTTTGCTGCCCATCAGGTCGATATAACGCATTGGAGCGTAGCTGTCGGCTGGCAGATCAGAAGACCAGACAATGCTCATTGTACCTGTTCCCAGCAGGTCAATGACATCCAATTTGGTATTGCGATTTATCGGATAGAAAGGCTCTATTTCCTGTGCATCACTCAGGGCATTGCCACTTAAATTCAGGAAGGCTCTAAAGCTATTTGTACCCAGATAAATAATATCTGTTGTACCTGTTCCGCTGATGTCGCCGAGTGTGATGTGTTGAGGATTAAATAAGTCAGGATGATCGAACCAGGGCGCATTGCTCATGCTGACTTTGCCGCCGAATTTGCCATAGCCCAAATTTGCCCAATAACAGACTTCTCCATTGCGAATACGCACAATGTCATCCAAGCCATCGCCTGTCATATCGGCTGTAAAAATTCTTTCTTCCTGATTGGCAAAAATAATTGCCGGCCCATACTCTTCCTCATGCCCTTTGGTCGAACGTTCGGGATTATGGTAGCCTTTTTTGCCATTGGCGGCATACCATACAAATACATTTTCTTCTGTAATAAGGACATCAGGTTGTCCGTCACCATTTAGATCCAGTAATTTGGTATTCGGATCTTGAAAGCTGATATTTGGAGCAGTTTCAAAAGCCTGAAATTGTTTCCATTCTTCTTCGCTGTATTCAAAATAGCCTTTTATTTCAGGCGTATTAACGACGACCTGTTTTTGTCCATTATTTTCGAGATCCATTACTGCCAGCGCACCTTCGGTCAAGTCTTTTGCAATCCCCAGGAAAGAAGGTCGTGGAATAACCCGTCTGCCTACCGAAAATTCGACATCGCCATCTTCGTCTGTATCACCGCAGTTGCTTTTATAATACCAGCCATCTCCCTGTTCTGTCAGAATCCCTGAAATACCTTCTCCAAAAAGATCTACCCACTGATAATTATTGGTGAGTCCGGCAGGTGCATTGATGGTATTTTCGGGACTGATTATTTTCTTTTCTGTATTCCATGTCAATCGCTGATAATCAAACTCCATGGCAGGAAGCGATTGCTTACTATATGTCTCTCCGTCTTTGCTGTAGCCTGATTGTGTAATTGATTGAAGATAAGTAACTTCCGATTGCCCGGATTCATTGATGGATGAAGGTTCATATTGAAAATCCAGTGAGCGGACTAAACGGGGTGTTGTGCCCAATTCTTCAAAATGATGAAAGAAAAGGATACGCTCGCACAAACGTTGAGTACGAATCTCGAAGCCTGCACGATAAGTTGAAAAGGCATCGGGGCGGTATTTCCAGAATTCATTGGCTTCTTCTTCACAAGCCGGGTTATCCGGGCTATGTGTTCCATAGTCCAGAACTACTTCAAAAAAGTATAAGTCATTTTCAGGAAGGGCAGGATAATACGAATTTGATCCGTTTATGTAATATGGTGTTCGGTTGCCGTATTGTATTCGTTTTAGATAACGATTGGTAAACAAGGAGATACCAGAAAGTCTGTTTTTTTCATGGAGTACATCGGGTACATTTTCGAGGTCTTCGGATTTGTATTCATATTTTACCCAGTTGCCTTTATCATCAAAGCTAAATTCTGGTAGCCATTTAAAAACATCCTGTCTGCATGATTCTTCAGGATTGCTGATTCTGGCATTTGAGGTTAGCCCATAAAAAGTGGTGACATTTTCTTTGCCGGTAACCCGCCAGTATTCTCCATATTCAGGATGGCTTATTTTCTCAATTCTGGCAAAGTCACTTTCAATTCTTGGTCGAAAACGCTGAATATGAAAATTGTTTTCCTGTATTTCTGATGTCTGCCATTTACAGTTTTCCTGCTCGTTGAGGTAAGGAACTAAATCTTCACCTCCTGACATCATAAATATGTCATCGCTCTGATAACGTGGAAGCTGTTTGTCTGTTCTTCTTTCAATAGCAGGCAAATTTAACAGCCATCCGAGACCAAAAATATTGTTACCAGAACCGGAATTATAGGAAAGTGATATTTGTGGTGTAAATTCGTTTCTCCCGACACTGAGAGGTAGAGGAATACTAAATGAAGCTGTACCATTGGAAGGATTAATTTCCAGTTTTTCATCTATTCCTTTGACAGCTCCACCACCTTTGGGCAGGGAGATGTTAGGTATTTGGATTAAGCTGGAGTCTTCATTATCACGAGCGACAAAGTTATTTCCTTTGGGTGATCGGGATTGCTGATTACTCAGGCTTTCTGGGTTGTTTGCCTTCATTTTGTGAGATTAGAGTTCGCTGTTTTAGTGGTTATCTGTTAGGGGATAATCACATATTTATATGCAATTATAAGTTATGTTTATTATATAGACAAATTATTTATGATAAAAAAATGTTAAGACAAGGTCGAAAACAATATGGGAAAAATGAGAAATCCCGAATTTTCATCAAGAGAACGTTCTGAAAATTCGGGATTTCTTTTTTTAGTCTTCTGGTCTTATCCACCTACCTTCACAACCTCATACTCTGGGAAGGTAATTTGAATACCCTGCTTATCTAAAGCTGCTTTGATATTGCGGTGAACGCCATAATAAACTGCCCAGTAATCTTCTGGTTTCGCATATGGATATACATCCAGATTGATGTTATACTCTCCAAAACTGTTGATTTCGACTTGTGGTTCAGGTGAATTGAGTACTTTAGGTGTAGCCTTCATTACTTCTACAATGATCTCCTGAATACGTTCAAAATCCTCGACATAAGCCATCATAACGCTAAGGTCTATTCGTATGTGATCGAAGGCTGATTTATTGGTAATCGTACCACCTGTTACTTGTCCATTTGGAATAATAATTCGCTGATTTTGAGGTGAGCGAAGAATAGTATTAAATACTTGTATTTCTTCCACATGCCCAGTGTTTCCATCTAACTCAACCAGATCGCCTACTTTATAAGGTTTGAAAAGTAAGATCATTACCCCTGAAGCAAAATGACCTAAAGTACCTTGTAAAGCCATACCGATAGCAAGACCCAGCATACCAAGTAATGCAACAAATGAAGTGGTTTCAATACCCAATAGACCTGCTGCACTTACAGCGACAACTAATTTTAGTAATACACTGAGCATAGAAGATAAAAACGGAATCACGTCTTTGTCCATACCTGAACGCTCCATATAGCGACGTGCCACTTTTACAAGTTGGTTGACAATCCAGAAACCAATAATGAAAACAAGTATAGCTGCCACTAGCTTAGGCGACCATTCTATAAGGTTTTTTGATAATGATTCCAGATTCTTAGTTGAAAGAAAATCCATGTTTGATAAAAGTTTTTTGACTGAATCATTTTAAAAGGTTAAAATGGTTCAGTGATAAAGAGTAATAAATATGTCTTTTATACGAAAAAAAATATTTTAGTAACGGTCATTTATACGTTTTTTGTAGTTTAGCAGTTATATAAATTTTAATAAAAATGAGAAGTATAATTATAACTCTGTCAGTTCTATTATTTATTCCCTTTGCTGGAATTACACAAACTACGGATGAAGATGCTTTTGCTATCCGGGAAATATATGATGTGGCGCTTTCGGAGGGGCAATGTTACAAAACATTAGAGTATTTGACAACTCAAGTGGGGAGCAGACTAAGTGGTTCGCCAGGAGCAGCAGCGGCTGTGGATTATGGTCAACAAACTTTTGAAGCAATGGGTTTTGATTCGGTCTGGTTGCAGCCCTGTATGGTTCCGCATTGGGAACGTGGAGAAAAAGAAATAGTGAAAATAGTAGCTTCTCAAACGATTGGTACACAGGCATTAAATGCTGTAGCTTTAGGCGGCTCTGGAAGTTCTGGCAAAACAGGCATGGCTGCGGAGGTGATAGAAGTAAGAAGCCTCGATGAACTAAAAGCAATGAGTCCGGTACAGGTTAAAGGAAAAATTGTTTTCTATAACCGCCCTATGGACCCTCTACAGGTTAGTACTTTTGCAGCTTATGGAGGGGCAGTAGATCAAAGAGTTTTTGGACCTCAAACAGCCATGGAATATGGAGCTATTGCCACGCTGGTGCGTTCTATGACAACAAAGCTGGATGATGTACCACATAGTGGTGTTACTATTTTTGAAGATAAAGGAAAAACCATTCCTGCAGTTGCTATAAGTACCAAAGATGCTGAGTTGCTAAGTGCTTTATTGGAAAAGGAAAAAGTACGAGTATATGTACGCACAACTTCACACTGGATGCCAGATAAATTGTCTTATAATGTAGTTGGTGAGATCAAAGGCAGCACACATCCTGATGAGATTATTCTAGTTGGAGGACATCTGGATTCCTGGGATTTAAATCAGGGCGCACATGATGATGGAGCAGGTTGTGTGCAGGCATTGGAAGTCATTCATATTTTTAAAATGCTGAAAAAACGCCCGAACAGAACACTACGCTGTGTCTGGTTTATGAATGAAGAAAATGGACAGGCAGGAGCAAAAGAATATGCCAACTGGTCAAATGGCTTGGGTGAAAAACATATTGCAGCTATTGAGTCTGACAGGGGAGGCTTTACGCCAAGAGGCTTTACAACAGAAGCGGATGAATCCGTTTATAAAATACATTTCAAAAAAGCGAAAGGCTGGGAACCCTTACTATCACCTTATGGTTTAACGATCAAAACAGGAGGAAGTGGCGCAGATGTTACTCGTCTGAAACCACAGAAAGGTTTATTATTTGGACTGGCACCGGATTCGCAACGTTATTTTGATTATCACCATGCTGCCAATGATACTTTTGATAAAGTTAATAAAAGAGAACTGGAACTTGGTGCTGCTGCTATGACTTCACTGGTTTATTTACTGGATAAATATGGAATGTAGATTTTTCGGAGTTGGTGAGTAGTTAAGTGGGTGAATGGTATTGATGTCAGACCTCAGTAAATTTCAAAATATAGCTGAGGTCTGACGACCAGAAACTGAGGACTAAACACGTTCTAAACTAGCCTCTCAGTGTAGCATTATGTTCACTTCTCAAAAAGAGGTAGAAATAATACATTGAGAAAGCTGAAACAATATGCCATATAGCATGTGGCTGGAAATAACTCATTTCATTACAATAATGCCAGTCCATGAAATAGCATAGATTAGCAATAGCAGCGCAGGTCAGGCTGACAAATAGTAATGAACGTTCACTCTTCCGAACATAATATAAATTGTAATAACCTGTTGAACCCATTAGCATCAGATATAATAATGGGATGATGTAATATACCATGCTATCTGCCCAGAAATAAGACGATAAAATTCCATGAAAAAAGAAGAACAGCAAAATAACCAGGGCGGAACCAATCAGGCTAAAATAAGGCTTGTTATTATAAAAACGAGCAGCATACAATTTGTGAAAAGTGAAAAATAGCGGGAATAGAATACAGGCAAAGACTCCTGCCATATCCAGTTGGGAAAAGGTGTCAACCAAAGAAGCGTGATAAAGTGTACTTCCAAAGAATAATAATATCATGCAAGTTCCAAAAACTATGCTGTATTGAAAATTTGCAATCAGTAAATTATGATAACCTTTGTTGTATTTGCGATCTTTTAAGCCTGTAATGAGCATATCTAATCCAAAAAAGAGGAAAAAGATATTTGTCAATGTGCTTAAAGGCTGGCGGATGATGCCATTCACAACCTGTAATTCACAAACATAAGTTTTTGCCATGCTGCCCCAGCCCATAGTATACCAAAAACCTGTATGTTTGTACCAGGCATTAAGCGGATAGTAAATGACTATAAAAAGCAGGCAGACAATAATAGGAAGGCGTTTTTCGTAAAGGTACTGTCTGGTTGAAACAGTGTAATTGTAAAAGGAATTATAGAAATAGTTCATATTGTTAAGATATTTTGGTGTTTTAAAATATTTACTGAATTACTGGTCAGCGACCATCTAATTAAAAATACAAAATAATGTACAAGCAATCAATAGCTTATTTTTCAAAAGTTGCTTATCACAACCTGTTGTTTCTTATCATTTTTGGGGCTTCTGTCTTGTTGTTTTCTAGTTGTGGCGGGGATGAAGTATATACTCCAAAACCAAGAGCTTACCCTAAGGTTGATTACCCCGAAAGAGCTTATGAGCAGTTTGATAAAGACTATTGCTCTTTTACCTTTGAAAAACCAAGTTATGCCCAAATTGTCAAAGATGAAGACTTTTTTGGCGAAAAGCCAGAGTCAGAGTGTTGGTTCGACTTAGTAATTCCAGCCCTTTCAGGCAAAATCCATTGTAGTTATCGGGAAATCGGGAAAAACAAACTCGATAAACTCATTAATGACACATACAAACTTGCCCATAAACACAATATTCGTGCCGATTACATTGATGAAATTATCATGAATAAGCCGAATAAAGTGCATAGTACAATCTTCGAAATAGAAGGTTCTGCTGCATCGCCTTTCCAGTTCTATGTTACAGACAGTACAGATCATTTTCTGAGAGGAGCACTTTACTTCAACACACAACCCAATCCTGATTCTATGAAGCCAGTGATTGAGTTCGTGAAAAAAGATTTAATCCATATGATGAATACTTTTGAGTGGACGGAGTAGGAAATTGGGTAAATTATCTTCTCAGTTTTTCGTATATTTGCAATGCATGCATTGTTTTTTTAAATAAAATAAGATATGGCTAGCGAATATATGAGTATGGATAACCTTCGTTTTTTGATGTACGAAGTGTTTGAAACGCCTGAATTGGCAAATCATCCTTTTTATGCGGAGTATAATAAGGATACTATTGACATGATGTTGGATACAGCAAAGCAACTGTCTGACAATATGTTATTTCCGTTTTTTGAAGAAGCAGACCGCTACGGAACGGAGTATAGAGACGGAACTATTCAAATCCATCCAAGTACCAATAAGTTTATTAAGGCAGCCGGAGAAGGGGGGTGGATAGGTGCAGCAGCGCCTGCTAAACTAGGCGGTATGCAAATGCCTTCTACTTTGCTGAATGCTGTTCATTTCATTATGGGCGCTGCCAATAACTCAGCTATGGGTTATATTGGATTGACTGGTGGTGCTGCCAGATTGATTTATTCATTTGGTACGAAAGAACAACAAGAAAAATATATTCCTAAAATGTTTGCTGGGGACTGGCAGGGAACGATGGCATTGACAGAACCACAGGCAGGTAGCTCTCTTTCTGATCTGGTAACTTCTGCTACACCTGCTGGCGATGGTTCATATCGCATAAAAGGACAAAAAATATTCATCTCTTCAGGCGATTATTCTGGTGTAGAAAATGTAGTGCACCTGATGTTGGCTCGTATCGACGGAGCGCCTAAGGGGTCTAAAGGAATCTCATTGTTCATCGTCCCTAAACACCGTATCAATGAGGATGGTAGTTTTACATCAAATGACGTAACGACTGCCGGAGCTTTCCATAAAATGGGGCAGTCTGGTTATGCGACTTCCCACCTGATTATGGGAGAGAAGGATGATTGTCATGGTCATTTGGTTGGAGAGGAAGGTAGAGGTTTGCACCATATGTTCCAGATGATGAATGCTGCCCGTATTAGCGTAGGAGTTACGGGAGCAGCTATTGCTTCTGCGGCTTATTATGCTTCTTTGCAATATGCCAATGAACGCCCACAGGGAAGAAGAATTACGAATCGTGATATTAATTTGCCTCAGTCATTAATTATAGAACATGCTGATGTACGTCGTATGTTGATGCTTCAAAAAACCATTGTAGAGGGTTCGCTTGGTCTACTCATGGAATGTACAAAATTGCATGATTTGATGGAAATCGAAGAAGACGAAGAGAAGAAGAAAAATTATGATATGCTATTGGAGTTATTGACTCCGGTAGCCAAAACCTATCCTTCAGAAGCCGGTATTGTGTCGGTGAGTAATGGTCTTCAAATCTTTGGAGGTTATGGTTTTTGTAAAGATTTTCCATTAGAGCAATTATATCGTGATATTAGAATTTGTCCGCTATATGAAGGCACGACAGGCATTCAGTCGATGGACTTATTAGGCAGAAAAGTAACAATGGGCAATGGTAAAGCTCTAATGCTATTGGCTGGTGAAGTACAGAAGGCGGTGCAGGAAGCTATGAATTATGATGATTTGAAGCCTTATGCAAAAGAGCTGATGCGTCAGGGACAGTTGCTTCAGGAAACTACTCAGTATTTGATCGGCATAGCTATGACTGGCGACAAAGAAGGTTTCCTGGCTGATGCCAATTTCTATATGGAACTCTTCAGTATCAATATTATTGCATGGCAATGGCTGAAGCAGGCTAATGTTGCTAAACGAGCTTTACTAACTGAAAATCCACAAGGCGATCGCTTGCAATTTCTGGAAAGTAAAATTCATGCCCTGAAATTCTATTTCAAGTATGAGGTACCTAAAACTGCCGGCTTTATTACAATATTAAAAGATACTGAGCAATTGACTGTTGCTCGTGAGAAAGAACTGATTTGTTAATCTGCTATTTGTGCGTTTACTTCGTTCTATTTGGTTCTTTTATGGAGTGACGGCCTTCTTTGTGCTGGTCGTCATCTGTTTTCCCTTTTACATATTGAGCTTCATTGTTTTTGGGAAACGCTCCATTCGTCCATTAATAAAATTCAGCCATCATGTTGTGGCCAGAATTGCATTATTTTTAATGGGCATCCGAGTACGCCGTTTTGGTGGGAAGTTTCTACGAACCGATCAGGTCTTTGTTTATATCAGCAACCATCAGTCTTCCATTGATATATTGATCAATGCTGTAACGGTTCCTTTTATTTTTAAATTTCTGAGTAAAAAAGAAGTCGGTAAAATTCCTCTGTTTGGCTACATTGCCAACAAATTCTCCATCATGGTAGACCGGAAAAGCCCGGAATCCAGAGCGGCCAGTTTTGAGGCCATGCAGCAGGCTTTGGAAGATGGCTATTCCGTTTATTTTGCCCCTGAAGGCACCCGAAATCGCACTGATGAATTGCTGACAAAATTCTACGATGGTGCTTTCCGTTTAGCCATTGCTACGCAAACGCCATTATTGGTACAAACCCTCGTCAATCCTGGTCAATTGAATAATCCACGGCATAGTTTTGATTTGGCTCCTGGTCGGGTAAATTGTTATTTTGAATCGCCTATAGATACGACAGGACTGACTTTGGATGATCTGGAGAATTTGAAAGAAGAGGTAAAGGAATTGATGTTGAGACATTTAAAGTAAAAAAACTAAAATTACTTCAGGAAAACATATTTGTTATTAGACTTTTTTTAAAAACCTTTGTAAACTAGATCAAATGAATACAACAAGTAAAATCTTCACAGACTCGAAGCCTAATTCGGAAGTAGAAAATTTATTAAGCAACATACAGAAAGACCTGAATGCGCCTTTTGTACCCAACTTTTTCACTGTTTGGGCAGATGCCCCTGAAGCATTACAGGGCATTTTTCCTGCGATGAAGCATATACTTGCAAGTGGACATCTGAGTCGCCCTTTAAAAGAAATGATTATTCTGGCTATTTCTTCAAAAAATGATTGTGAATATTGTGTTGCAGCTCATCAGGCTTTTGCCAGTATGATGGGAGTCAGTATGGAAGAAATCCAGTCTTTGAAAGAACATCATAGTCTTTCTATAGAAAGTGATCCGAAAGCCAAAGCAGCTGTAAATTATGCAGTGAAACTTGCCAATGATCCGAACTCTGGTACGCTTGAGGATATTAATGACCTAAAATCGCAAGGATATTCTAAGGCGGAAGTACTTGAGATTATTGCAATGTCTGGTATGTCGGTTTTTTATAATCATTTGGCAGATGCCACTCAGATCAATATAGATCAGGCTTTTATGGCTGGTTAATAGACTTTATTCTGAAATGATAGAGGTATTTCAAAACTCTGTATTAGAATAGTTGCCTTGTATTTTCAAAATACAAGGCAACTTACTTTTTCCTAATCCTAAACGAGCAATAATTCTAAAGCAGGGAAGCTATTTACTGAGGTTGTTCATGATCTGTTCTTCTATATCTGAATGACAATGAATTTCAAATATTTTGCCGTCAGACATTCTATACATCAGAATACCTATTCCATAGATCATGTCATCATCAGGCATATTATGGTCTACAACTGATTTGGATTGATAATTTATTGTAACATAATCATAAAAATATTTGATGCTGTCTTCATAGATTTTGTACCTGGATGAATCCAAATGGCTTTGTATTTTTGATATTATTTCGTCGGGTTTGGTTTGCATGATTCCAATATTTTCTTACTCTCGCCTGATTATATTTATTTCATTTTCAAATATATCTATGTATCCCTCGGATTTCTGGTCAAAAACGACAATCAAATGTTCGTCTTTAGTTAAGAAAATTTCAGGCCGATATGCCCAGATTCTTTCATTAGAAACAGTGTCAATAGTAATAAATTTATTGTTTTCAATTTTTGTCAAAAAAGTCTTTTTAAAGTCCGATACGATATGATACAATTGCTTTTCATAAGTAAAAGAAACTAAAGTTAAAAGTCCTGAGCTATCTGCCAATACTTTTGTTCCTTTTGTAGACTTTGATTCATGATCACCTACTATATATATGAGGTTCCCATCTTCTGTTGTTCCTCTAGGTTCAGGCAATCGAAAAATTTCCAGTGAATCAGGAGAATCAATTTCAAGGATTTTAGAAAAACCCATCAAATGGGGTAACGTATTTGTAACATAATATTTGCCCTCTAGCTTGTTTACAATTACCGGGCAAACCGATTTTGCTGAATGTTCAATTCCGGTCTTTTTGTTTTTGAATTTTATGCTTCCTCCCCATTCGCCTACACAACTTCGAGATACCATGTAAAGACTATCCTCAAAGAAAACATCTTTACTTTCCTTTGCGTTATTTCTAAGTAGTTCAATTAAATCATTCTCTACAACTAATTCATTGATAACAAACCCTTTGTTTTGTTGTTTAAAACAACTTGCAAAAAGAATAAGCGTCAATAAAATGATGAGTTTATTCATTGTTTTTTTCTCTTAATGCAATATTCATAGTCCACCAATATTCGGTTTCATTAAGCGGTTGAATTGCGTAAAGCACGTCATATTGCCCATAGTACACCCATTCCCAAGTGATAAAAGTTTGAGCCAACATTCTGGACTCAAGCTTCTTCCGTATTTTTTTGACCTCCTCTACAGAGATTCCACTTTGCTCCAATAATTGCAATGTTCTTTGCTCAACCTCGTCATCAAATTCTGTATCTAGAAATTCTTCGCAGATAAGCTCCCAATTGTCCTGCGGCTGAGTGATCGGAATATTGGCTTTCTGAATTAGGGGCAAATCTCCTTTTAAAATACCTTTTAGGAAAACGATTTCATTGCCATTTACTTTAGCCGAGATAGGAAATGTGTTGTATCTGATTTCATCAATTAGATCAAACGGAAGTTTGTTCTTGTCTTTGAGTATACCATAATTGAATTCATACCCTTTCGGGAAATAAATATGATCGTCCTTAATGACGCATTTTGCAGCATCCATTTTCTTTTTGTGCCGTTCAGCTATCCGATCATTGATTTTATCTTGAAATATAAAGATTAGTGTACAAATTCCAAAAAACAATGCAGCCGCCAATAAGGTCAATGAAAAATCAGTATAAATGAGCAGTACAATACTCGCTATCGTGTAGATTAGACCTATCGTGATCAGGAGTATTTTTTTCATCAGTCTACTTCAGTTAATTCTCTTAATACCTCTATAGCCAAGTATCCATATGTCTTTCCGATTCCTTTTTTGCCTTTGGCAATATCAAATTTGCTGGAAACATTCGTCCAGGAGTATACCTTTAGCAGTTCCGTTCTTTCAGCATTTAGGTCTACATCAAATTCAAAAAATTGTCTCTCTGATGTTAATATTAGACCTATATCAGTACTTATTCCGGGGTAATCTTGTTCATAATCGAGAACAATATATTTTTCTATACCTTTTGTTCTAAATAATTCTGCAAGTGGTTTTGGAATACCATTCTTCCACCAATACCTAGCTTCCGATAAGATTGCACCTTTACTCAATGCTGTTTGCTCCTGAACATTTAATCTTCGTTGTCTCTTTAGCTTATCTATGTCTAATTCCATTTTCTTTTTCACTTTTCTTCATTGTATTTCATCTCATTTAATAACGTTATTATCTAGTGAGAAAGTTCGGCGTTCAGTGTAGTATATGATTTACAAAATAACACAGTATTAACACCATAAAACTTCCTACCTTTGGCTGAGCAAATCATATGAAAAACTCAAGACGACATTACTATATCTTACACATAGGTCTACTGGCATTACTCTTAGGCAGAGCCTGGCTATTATTCAAAAAACCTAGCCCGATCACTTCATTTGTTTATCATCCTTATCTGGAAAATGTATGGGCATTTCTCAGAGGACAAAGCGGAGAGGAGTTTCTGGGCGATACTGGTTTTAGAGCCGGAGTCTTCTTGTTTGCTAAAGTTATTGCAGGTGTATTTGTCTTGGGGATGATCTGGGTATTTATCTATAGAAAATTATCTATTCGACTGAATAAATGGATAGCTTATTGGCTATTTGGTATACTGACTTTTCTGGCTTTCTGTTTTTTTCTGGCAAAGAGTCATCAGCTGGTTCAGTTTTTTGAATATGCGGCTCAGGCTGGGATGCCTTTATTTTTCTTTTATTATGTGTGTAGGAATTACCATCCTCAAAATCATTTTTGGTTAAAACTCGCTATAGCTATTACCTTCATAGCACACGGTCTGTATGCATTGGGCGTTTACCCCCAGCCGGGTCATTTTGTAGATATGATGATACAGGGATTTGGTATGACAGAACAAACAGCTCGTTCTGCCTTGAAACTGGCAGGTATACTCGATGTCGTATTTGCTATAGGAATTTTTATACCTAATAAACGAATCTTTAGTGTGTCGGTCTGGTATCTGATTATTTGGGGTGTTTTGACGACTTTTGCACGGCTTGTCGCCAATGTAGACCTGGAACTAGGCTGGTATAGCTGGCAACAATGGATACCGCAGAGCTTAGTACGTTTTCCGCATTTTTGCCTGCCTTTGTTTTTGTGGCTTGAGTATCAATTTTCATCACGCATGAAAACAGATTAAACAGATATATTAGCACTTTTTTACTGACAATCCTCAATAGTACCCGAAAATTCAGCTCCGGTTGGGACTGCAAATCCAGGTTCTATACAAATGACTGTACCTGCCTTAAAATCAGCATTTGTATTTACTCCAATTGTACCATTGGTCGTGATTTGTATACCCGCTTGATATAAACCATTAACTCCTGGGTCAGTGATTATAATATAATCAGGAAGCACTTCTATAGATACTGTATATGCACCGCTTATACCACAATCGTCCTGACGAACTACATAATAAGTAGTTGTTTGGGACAAAATGGGTGTTGTGAAAGTCGTTCCTGTTCCTACCTGACTGGTCAATAAAGCATCATCATACCAATAAGTCGTGGCATTAGTACCGTCTGTACCGCCAGTAACGGTTATTGTTGCATCTTCTCCTGGACAAATAGACAGAACACTAGCGTCGAGAACATCATTATAAGGCGTAGAAGCTACTCCTGATGTAAATACGACTATATTTGAATACTCTTCACGCCCGCTACAATCATTTACTTTACGTCTGAAGTAGGTCGTTGTAGAAATAGCAGATGGGTCATAAGTAGCTAATGTCCCATTACCAGAAACATTTGTCCAATTAGTACCGTCATTTGAAAATTCCCATTGATAAGCTGCCCATTGTGTGGCATCTATAGCACTATTGATAAGTCCGGGATCAAGTGAGCCACAGAAAGTGCCTGAAATATCCAGAATCTCTCCCGGATCAAGCGCATTAAAAGTATAACGATAGCTGTATTCTACGCCCCATGTAATTTCTTCGCCATCAGACTCACACGTCCTGAATTGCTCAAAAGTATGCCAATCGCAAGGCGGTAGATCACAGAGTACATGGGTACCTACTGTTGAATATCCACCACATTCACCATCATTGGGTCCGCCGCTAGCAAAAAGATCGTCACAAGTGAAATCATCATCTTCCCAGGCATCCAGTTGTATAGTAAGGGTGGTATTTTCAGTAGCGGGTACATTTTGATTCCAGGTATTATTTGAATAGCCGAGCCATCCACAATTGGTATTATCTCCGTCTCTGTTCCAGTTTACCCAACTGGTATTTACATTATCATTGACACGTACACGAAAACGGGGGTCGGGAGATGACAAGAAGAGACAGTCATCACATGTATCCATAGAAAGGTATAAATTATCGCCTCTTACATCATAAGTTTTTCCAGTATTGGCAGCGCCACCATAAATAGAAAATACATCTTGAACGGAGCAGCCATTATTGGTGCCTATGACTGCATAAGTAGCAGGAATACTGGCATCAACATTAATAGTTTGAGTCGTCTCGTCAGTATTCCAATTATAGGTTTCAAAGCCACTTCCAGCATCCAGTGTAATCATGCCTGTGCTAATTGGTACATCAGCCCCCAGGTTTATGCTGAGATTGGTAGGAGTGGGATTACTGAGTGTCATGATACCATTGGCATAAGCCAATATGCCTGAAGCAGGGCTATTGGCAGCAGGCTGCCAGATGGCCAGATTGACAGGTAAATTGAATCGACTGGGAAGTGGTAGCTCATTGATATTGTCGGGGTAATTAGCATCTCCATTTTTGGTGACTATAGTGCGAACCTCTATGTTGTTTTTGTCAATGAATAGCAGTTTTATCTGATTGAAAGGATTATTGCCGGAGTCGGCGAGTGTCCAGGGCTTGGCATCGTCTGCATTACGCAGAGTTGCTCCCCAACCGCCTTCACCGATATATACCACACCATGCTGATTATCCTGAATATAGCCTTCGGCACTGCCTGCTTCAGTACTCATAGAGACAGGCTGCGTATATTTGCATAAATGAGAATCGCTTTCTAAAGCTAGCTGTACGCCATGTGCTTCAAAAGCTGGACACCATGCGCTTCGCTGATCGTCTTGCTCATCTTTACCGCTTGAATGTGGGCGCATCGGATAATGATATTGAGCTATTTTCCAATTGGTACAATTAGCCGCCAGGTCATTTGCCAGCCAGGTTGCCTGATCGCCTGTTACACTTATCATGGAATTGAGCGTATATACACGCAGTAAGTCACCGCCCAGATTCAAGGCATAATAAGTATCGTCAGGATTAGAACTGCCTGATGCAGTATTGAACAGGTCGTAAATGCGGCTACCATCCAGTAATTCATGATTACCTCTTGTGGCAATAATCGGTGTCATTCTTCCATCAGAAGCGATGGTTAATTGCCAGTCGTCCATCCAGGTTTGCCATTCTCCGTTTGTATCTAAATTGGTATAATCGCCACCAAATAATACACAGTGCGGGCGTAGTTTTGCCACCAGCTTATTAGCATTTTGACGAGCTTGCTGATCTCCACCATCAAATGCTGCACGAGAGTCGCCTCCGGCTATGATAGAAATACGTTCATTTGGATCGTCGGGAGCTGTTTCAAAATAGAAAGTCTGACTGGTCGTTTGTCCATCTTGTATTTGAAAATAGTAGATGGTGTTGGGCTGTAAATTAATAGCTTTGAAAAAGTAGTTATCCATGCCGCTTTCTGGCTCGTAGCGATCGTGAGCCAGCATAATCGTCATAGAATTCGGACTAGTACCATAGTAAATAACAGGATTGGAAAGGGAGCCTGAACCATCATCGTATTGGTCGAGTGCAAATCCCATAGTGGTGGCGGGATTGTCATTCCAGACAAGGCGATAGCGGCGAGTGGCTGCGTCTGCTTCCTGATTGAAAAATGAGAACAATAGGAATACAAGGAATAAAGGTAGTAGCAGATTTTTCATGTTGATCTAGGTAGTAAGTTCTGAGTAAGTATTTCTGTAAAACAGATCAACACTAAGTTAGGATAATTTAGCATTTAGTAATGTATTCTATAGATGTTTTTGACCAATGGATCTACAAAAAAATAAAAAACCAGACAAGCTAAGCCTGCCTGGTTTCTAACAACCCAATTATGGCGGTATCTAATTTCCGTCACTCATCTTTTTTGTGAGGTTATACATGGCTTCAAAACCTAAGGCTTCCAAGGGCGTGCTTCCATCTTGCCCGCCTCCGCCAAAGATCATGGTTTCGGGGAATTTTGTCTTAGCCAGCTCAGCAGCTACACCTATAGCTGTTTCTTTTTCAAGCTCGGCTTTTTCTCTGGGTGTAAGTCCGGCAGCAACTTTCAGTTTGTCACCTTCAGCTTGTGCTTTTTTCATAGCCAGTTCTGCGGCAGCATCCAGTTTTGCCTGTTCGAGTCTTTTCTCGGCTACGGCTCTTTCTTTTTCAGCCTGAATGACTGCTTTTTCTTTTCCAGCCAATTCTTTAGCACGAGTTTCTTCTATCAGTTTCTGACCTTCTACTTTGGCAGTTTCAGCTTCCTGTTGTGCGGTGATCAGGCGCTCTTTTGCAGTTGCTTTATCAGCCGCAGCGTCAATTTTATCCTGTAGTTTTTGCTGAATTCTGGGATCATAGTCCACAAAATCTATAGAAGAGAATGTGGGAATGATACCATATTTCTGAATATCTGAAGTATTGCGAACAATCGCTCCTGTACTATCTAATTCGGGTTCAACCACGATGACTGATTTAGATTCTCCGGTCATGCTGTCAATTTTTGTATCTACAAAAGACTTGGTTAATACATGTCCGTTTCTCAGTTGGTCATCGAAGTAAGATTTCAATTTTGCATTTCCACCACTATAGTGTGATTCGCTTTCCATGCGTTGTGCAGAATAATTGAAAGTCTCTTTCTGGTATTGTACCAATGTAGTCGTCATCAAATTCTGGTAAGAGGTGTATTCTTCGTGCAGTGCAACACGCTTCTCGTCAGAAGTAGGCAGATTCCACTTAACAGTATGTCCTGCTTTGGCTTTATCTCCTCCGGCGAAGGTAGCGGTGTGTATATCTTCCCAATAGTCGGTGTCGGGCGATTTTTTAGAAGTCGGTCCTACTTGTACCGTGAGGTTTCTTGGGTAAGTGGTGACTTTGCTAAAGAATCCTGCCCAATACCATTTCTTAGGTTGGTCTTGAACGAGCAGATCTCCACTGGCTTTCTGGATGATCTGGTAATCTCCGGCATCGTTGGATGCGAAAGGATTGACGGTGAAAAAAAATAGAGTTATTACAAAAAATGTCAATCCGGCAACGATCAATTTAATTTTGGTGTTTTCTTTCATATGACAAATTTTTTTTGGTTCCTTCTTAAAATGAAGGCTTTTGCCAAATAAAATCCTGTTTTTACGGTTAAATCTTTGAAAAATTCGACGAAAGTGTGGCTAGATAGTTTTGGTGAGAATTCTAAAAGGTTTTGAGCAGTAAATTTTTTAATGTATATTTATTTTATTAACATCACAAATCGTTTTTAAAAATAATTTAACTACCAAAATTCTATCTTTATGAGCCTTAATAACCTAATAAAGAATAATGATTTAAGAGACATAATGTATATATGTGTCATAGTCTTCACAACTTCTTTAATTATTGCTTTAGTGTCATACTATCCCAATATATCCTCTATTTTGATGCCATTGGGTTTCATATTTACCTTTTCGCTTTTAATTTCTGATCAGGATAGTCTTAGCGATTTTATGCAAGGTTTTGTAGTTATTGGGAGTGTAGTTACTTTTTGGGGAACACTTTTCTTCATGATTCAAAGTCAAAACGAATTTATACTAATTGCTACAATGCCATTAGGGTGCGTTTTTTTTCTAGTATACCTTTGGAGAATAGAAGAAGGTGGGAGTTTCTTATTTGGGGTTATATCGCTTATCTTTTTTGTTATAAATGCAATAGTATCTCACTTTGGTTTAATAAGTGTAGTACTTACTCCCATCAGCTTAGTTGTACTTACTGTTGTTATTTACCTTTTTGAAAAAGGAAATAACTGGGAATTCATTGGAATTATATTAGCTTTTTTTATTCTTACAGTGATTCTAGGTTTGGTTTTTTTAGATTCACGAAGTTTTCAACAGGAACTCTCAGGTCAACAGCTAACAACTGAGAAAAAAATTGATGCACAAATACAGAAGGATTCTAAAGAATTAAAGTATCTAATTAATACTTATTTTGACAGTTTGAAACAAAAAAAAATTATTAGCGAAAAAATTAGCCCAGAGTTTGAGCTAAAAAATAAAAAATAAAATGGTAACAGAATATTAGAAGCACAATACAGTTATACGACTACTCAGGAAAAATTTGAAGCAGAGACATATGACTATGGGCTTGGGAAATATCATATAAGTGATTCACCTGCTGCTTTTGCAATGTTGAAAATTGTCGATAATAATTTAAATGGATTTTTAAGGAAAAATTTGGAAGAAGGCGAAGGCTTACAGATTGAAATACATGGATTTAGTGATGCCACTCCCTTTGATGTAAATAATCCTAAGTACTATGATGGATTAGAAGGGACATTTCCAAAGCCAGCAACAGTATTACAAGAAGAAGTAAATATTTTTTATTTAAATGACACGCCTACTCAAATTAATCTTAAAAAAGGAGACCAACTAAATAGCAAGTATTATGGCTTGGATAATTGTCATTGTATTTTTTAGTTCATTTTTGTTCGCCACTTTACTACCCTTTTTGCCGACTGCCGAACCATTTCATTCAACTGCTCCAACTGTTGGAAATTTTCTTGTGGGATATACTGTGCTGACAAAACATAGCGAGAACGAATATGGATCATAGTGGGTTTGGGCTGGTGTATACTCAATTCATAAGTGCCGACCTCATTAGATAAGTGAAATTGTACATTATCCATATTCAATAATTCTACGGGCTGATCGAAAACCAGATAATCATTAAAGATTTGTGTGAAAGGATGTAAAGGCGTGTAGCCAGGTGTGCAAGCTGATGGGATTTCCTGTAGCTGATGTAATAGGCATTTTTGTAAAGATAATTCCCTGGTATCATCAGCTTTTTTAGTCATCAATTCAGTAAGCTGATAATCATAATTCACTTTAAACAGGTCGGGTTGCTCTTCGTCTTTTGCCTGTGTAGAAACGCTGGAAAGCCGGGCAGTCGCTTGTAGCTTACGTAGGCGTTTTTCAAAATTTTCATATACCCCCGCACTCAGGCGGGCTTGCTGAAAGAAGTGACGTTCTTCAATAGCATATGCGCCGGTATAGCTACTGCTGGTTTCGCAAAATAAGGTGTTATTATCTGATTTTTGTTTGAGTAAAGTGGTATGTACCTGTTGATGATAAGTAGAATCTCCCAGCGGAATCTCTACTTCGTATAAGAGTTTTTTTGTCTTGGCTTGTGTCATGTATACATGGGTACCATTTAGCTCAATGGGGAGTTCATCTATATCGAAAGTTAAATTACGTGTTTTAGGGACGACAAATATGATGTCATCTTCTCTGCCAATTGCAAAAAATAAATGTGTTGCCTGTATAGAAGTAGGAAATTCCAAGTCAAATTTGCCCTGGAATCTATCTTTGCCAATCACCAAAAAATATGGGATATTATTGGTTTCAAAAAAGGCTTTATATAGTTTTAACAGGGTAAATTTATCTGCTTTTCGTTTTTCCAGAAAATACTCTAGTCCCCGACTTTTTTCATTGTCGGAGATAGCGCTCAGATTGATATGTTCATTCACAAATTGGTGGAAAACATTTGTCATTTCCTGCTCAGTACGTCTTTTTTCACCAAGAATACCTTTTATTAAAGCTTTGAAACGGGCAGGGCGACGGATAGGTGTATTCAAATCTTCCTTGTGTATCCAACGAAGATAATCCAACCAGTTATCCAATGGAGGGGAAAGGAAAATATCTGTTTCAAAATTCAATTCGTAAACTAGATGTGGCAATACATCGGCTGGAATATTCTGACAAGTTTCATCTAATACTACGGGTAGGTTTTTTTGCTGCCAAAAATAAGTTTTATCTGATTCAGTATCGGTAATATCAGGTTCGGGGAGATCGTTATAGGTTTTCAGCCTTAATCTGATGTCTTTGGATAATTCGAGTGTGAATCGATGCTCTACTACAGGCAGGTCGGCATGAAAGAAATAGACATCTGCCATATCAGGTACATTGCTACGGTAGATGACAACAATATCTATTTCATCCCCGACATCCACATCCGGTGCAGGAACCAGATAGACTTGTTTTTGGCGCATAAAGTCTTTTTCATCCAACCAGGATTCATAACGAGCGTCTTTAGTATCGAAATAAGTAATACTACCGTCGGCATTAAGCGTACGTACACCGAGTGTTTTGACTTTAAAGCCTTCTTTGACTGGAATTTTTAACCAACTGTATTTTAGTCCTGCGGCTTTTTGTATTTTGATACGTTTTCGTATAGTTTCTGTAAAATAATTCCGTGTTTGTTCTCGCTTACAAACTCGATGTACTTCATTGAAGACCATAACAGCATCTTTATCAGCAAATTGTTCAGGAACAGTGGGTGATGGGCGTAGCTTTTTTGTCCATTTATAATTACCTGGCTGTTGGGCGGAAATACCTGATACAATCAGGCAGAGTAATATGATGAGATTGTTTTTCAATGATATTTACAGTATGATACCTATGTAAAGATAAAAAACACCACAGATAAGCTCCGATAAATATCCGAATTGCACAGATTTTTATTGCCAATGATGGGCTAAATCATTTTTATCGTGAAGCATAAACATAGGACGATCACAATATTTTATATCGCAAACTTGAATTGTTTCCCTGATTCCGGAGGTCAGATCAATCGTCTCCCATTGCCCGTTGAGTTCAAAGGCAGCTATCATATGATTAAATGAGGATAATGCAGGGAAGTCGCCTTTGTAAACATGGTCGGGTGTAGCTACTAAGATTGGATGTGCCTGGAGTCCTGCTTGTTGCATCATTTTACAGAATAGCTTGGTCATGTCTTTGCAATCGCCATATTGATAGCGAAAAGTTTCATTGACTGCTCTGGGTTTAACAGCATTGATGCCATCTTCAATATCAATGTATTTGATATTACGCTGAATATATTTAATGATATTGTTTGTAGTGTTTTTTGCTTGTTTATCAATGAGTTGAGTTGTTTTTGTCTGGATTGGAGTATCCGTTTTTTCCGATAGAGCAAACAGATGTAAATACCATTTATTTAGTGCTGCCCAGGCTTCTTCTTCTTCTTCTTCTTTATGTACGAGCAGTCGCAGATGGGATAATTTATTGGATAAATTGAAATAATAAATGATGTCACCATTTTTAAGTTGCTCTTTTTCCGGACTGACCGATCCTGGATGATAAAGTAATTTAAATCCATCAGGGACATGTATTTCATAGTTGGCTTCATTGTGGCTATTGTTATGTACTAACTTATTTAAGAAAAATAACTCTGAGCAATTTTTGGTGTATCGAATATCTAATCGGCGCTTATAGGGAATTGCTTCAAAAAGGTATGTTTTAGCTTTGATTCCACTGTAATAAACATTCGTAGATAAAGACTGAGTTTTGATGTCTTGTTGAGGAATTTTTCTTTTTTTGCCGGAAGGCCAATGTTCTATAATTGTACATTTATCCACTTTTTCAAGTGTAGTAAAAGGAATTTCTAATGATACAGTTTTTCTTGCTGGAACGAACCCTTCTATTTGCACATTTCTGCTAAATTTTTTTCCTTTTTTATGGATTTTAATGACCTCTTGATAAGATTTTATTATAATATCTTGCGCTTGTATTCCTATTGAAATACAAGATAAAAGCAGCATATTTATTAAGTATCGTATCACCGTTTTCCTCTGGGTTTTGCGAAATAGGTATGTAACCTTTTGTCTAATGAATTGATAGGAAATGCCATGTTTACATTGATAGCAGGATAGCCTTGTAATTCAACATAGGCAGGGAAGGGGCTGCGTAATCGTTGATTATCTTTGTCGAATATTTGGAAAACGTATATTTCGCGCTCTTCATCACCATATTCATCTACAAATCTATTTTCAAATTTACCAAAGAAAGGGCTACCTTCCTTTGGGCGTATAGATTCATCAGGCTGGGCATTTCTATTTAAAAAAACATAATCAGTACCGAGTGTATCTCTCGTAAAATAGACAGGGCAAAAAGTGAAATTTTTATTAAATATTTCAATAATTTTACCTTGCTGCTTTTCTTGTTTTTCGGTCAATTTGTCGGCACGTTTATCATAACCAAACGTGTAAAGTTTATCTATTTTTTCCTGTTCACTGTCAAGGAAAATAATGAGATAACCACTTTTCAGAACTTCTATCTGTTCCCAGGAACGCATAGTTTGTAGCGTAGGTGTACAATTGGAAAACAGGCATATGCCCAGAATTAGCAGGAGTACATATTGTTTCATACGGCAATTTAAGACTTTATAGTTAAAGTTATTAGTTTTACATGTGCAAAGATCAGACCTAATCCATAGAATACAGCAGTTTAAACCAGACGAATTTGATCGTTTGGCTTTAAATGTCTTTAATTATCAGTCCACTTACAATCCCTTATATAAACGTTATTTGGAATTATTAAAAAAGGACAAAAAGACTGTTCAACAGTTGGCGGATATTCCTTTCTTACCGATTCAATTATTTAAAAATCATATTATAAAAACAGGAGACTGGCGGGCAGAAGTCGTGTATACGAGTAGTGGCACGACGGGGCAAACGAGTAGCAAGCACCAGGTCTATAACAAGGCTTTTTATCTGAATAATGCTGTACGTTGTTTCCAGTCTCGTTATGGAGATATTGGGGATTATTGTGTTTTAGCATTATTGCCAGCATACCTGGAGCGGAAAGGCTCTTCGCTGGTAGATATGATTCATCACTTTATTCAGGTTTCTACTCATTCGGATAGTGGTTTTTTTCTTTATAATACGGAGGATTTATTACCAATCTTATATAAAAATCAGAAAGAAGAAGTACCTACGATACTTATTGGTGTTAGTTTTGCCCTGCTAGACCTGGCAGAGCAGGTAAAGGCAGACTTTTCTAATATTGTTGTGATGGAAACGGGAGGGATGAAAGGCAGAAAAAAGGAAATTACCCGCCAGGAATTACATGAACAGCTTTGCTCGGCATTTGGAGTCCCTTCTATTCATTCTGAATATGGGATGACTGAGCTTTTGTCGCAAGCGTATTCTTTGGGTAAGGGGATATTTCAGCCATCTGCAACAATGAAGGTATTAGCGAGAGACATTAGTGATCCTTTTGATTACGTACGAAGTGGAAGGACCGGAGGATTGAATATCATAGACTTGGCCAATATCGATTCCTGTGCTTTTATTGCCACTGACGATCTGGGAAAAGTTTATTCGGATGGCTCATTCGAGGTGCTTGGGCGGTTTGACAATAGCGATGTAAGAGGATGTAATTTAATGATAGAGTAATGCAAAAGACAATTAATTGTAAGGGCAGATTAATGGATTTTTCCAGCCCGAAAGTAATGGGAATACTTAATGTAACGCCAGATTCTTTTTTTGATGGTGGTGAATATAATGGGGTAGAAACAGCATTGCGGCAAGCGGAAAAAATGCTGAAGGAAGGGGCTGATATTATTGATATTGGCGGTATGTCTTCTCGTCCGGGGGCGGAGATCATTTCTATTGATGAAGAATTGAATAGAGTTGTTCCTGTTGTTAAAGCTATCATGGCTGAATTTCCAGAAACGTTCATTTCTATTGATACTGTTCATGCTAAAGTAGCCAGAGAGGCTGTTCATATTGGAGCTTGTATTGTAAATGATATTTCGGGAGGCAGTATTGATAAAGAACTGATACCTACTGTTGGTCAACTGAAAGTGCCTTATATTCTAATGCATATGAAAGGCAAACCTCAAAATATGCAAGATCAAACCAATTATGATGATCTTGTCACAAATATCCGAGACTTTCTGGTCAAAAAAATTCAGCAGCTTTATAATGCCGAAATCAAAGATATTATAATAGATCCGGGTTTTGGTTTTGGTAAGACAATCCAACAAAATTATGTTTTATTAAAAGAGCTTCAGTCCTTTCATATATTGGACTATCCAGTTTTAGTTGGTTTATCCAGGAAATCTATGATCTATAAATACCTAAATGTACAGCCTCATGAAGCCCTTAATGGTACTTCTGTCTTGCATATGATCGCCTTGCAAAATGGAGCGCATATTTTGCGTGTGCATGATGTAAAAGAAGCCAAACAAGTAGCCAAGCTTTGGGAAATACTGAAATATACCTGACACTACGGTATCTATTTGTTATCAAAGGAGCAATTACATGAGTAATTTCATTTTACTATGTCATACTTGTAAGCAGAAAAAGTTTTAACTCATCGAGAAGAACTCAATGTTCAACTATAACATTTTCAATGTTTTATGCCTTAAGTTGGTCTTGGGTATTTTCCTTACCTCTATTATTAAGAATCTGTCACACCTTATTTAGGTTATAAGCACACTTTATAGATGTATTAAGTGCATTTTATCAGTGTAATTTATTCTATTAAAGCAATTTAGGTATTTGTGTTAAGTTTTATGTATTCATACATTAAGTCTGTCACTGTAGTATAATTTACTTGTAAATAGGGTTTTTTGATTTAGATATTTTTGCCCTGTATTAAATGAGTAATGAAAAGAGAAAGTCTGTTTCTTATAAAGACAAAAAAGTTATCATGTATTTAAAAAAGTTATCAAAAGGGTTGATTTGTTTTATAGCAATTCTTTCCCTACTAGCACCTAGCCTACATGCACAGGAAATTTGTGATAATGGTATTGATGACGATGGAGATGGTTTGATAGACTGTATTGATCCACAATGTGCAGGACAGGCTATATGTGTAGAAACAGGAGTTATGCCCTGTCTGCCTAGTTTTTATCAGGTGATCGGAAATGAATTAAAAATTCTTAATCCATTGAATGGTGCCTATGTTCCTATCGGTGGTTCAGGTACTGCATGGAATGCGGCCGGTTATAATCTTAATGACGGTTTTATTTATGGTATGAGAGCTGGTAGTGATGGTTATCAGAAGCTGGTTAAGGTCAATGTGTTGGGAGATATTGAGGAATTAGGAGATGTCATTCGTGAATTTACAGGGCAAAAACTAACAGGTAATTGGTATTCAGCAGATGTTAATGCCAATAATGAGTTAATTGTTTTTAATAATGTGTCTAAAAATTCTGTATTGGTCATCGATATTATTACGCTAGAATACAGTTGGAGAGGGCTTTCAGCGCCCAATGGTTATCCAACACAGTCAATTAATGACATTGCTTTTCGGATTACTGACGGCAAGTACTACGGTTTAGATAATGGAAAAAAATTATGGCGTATTGATATTGGAACGAATACTCTTGAATTAGTAGCTGATTTGGCTAATGCATTGCCACTACTTTCTGGCGGAAATGGAGCTTGCTGGACAGATGGAAGTGGTGCAGTTTATGTATTCAACAATAGTTCAGGGCAGATTATCAGGGTAGATTTGGACGGAGCAGGTCTGGTATATGATGTACAGACAGTTATTTATGGCGAATCTAATAGTAATAATGATGGAATGAGCTGCCCGTTGGCATACGGACCTGTTGAGATAGATTGTTCTGATGGTATAGATAATGACGGAGATGGCTTAGTAGATTGTGATGACCCTGATTGTGAAAATTATGAGCCTTGTGCCGAAGAGCCAGTAGAAGACTGTGAAGATGGTATAGATAATGATGGTGATGGTTTGGTAGATGCAGATGATCCTGATTGTAATGTATCTAGTGGTGAAGAAGGAGGTTTGGAGAGTAATGGAAGACTGGCGGAAAAAATTACACACAGAAATTATTTACAAAGAAAAAATAATAAAAAAATTGGAGAGAATTTACCTCGTTTCAATAAAAATATAAACAGGAATACGAACTCTATTGATCGTTTTATCCCCATTGATGTGTTGGCTGATACAGATACTTATATTAGTTCTCCAGAGGATTTGCTGGGCATCACAAATGCAACAGAAGTATTTGCTGTTGATATTGTTAAAAACAATGCTCGTCGTGCGGCGATTCTTGCCATGACGACAGAGAATACAGTTTATGAGCATACCAAATTTGTATGCGACCGACTTGACGGTTCATCCATTGAAGATATTTCCCGTATTTGGGTAAATGGTAATGATTTCAGTTTGGCGGAGTTGGTACGTGAGAATGGTAGTGTGGAATATGCCAGTAATTTTGCCCTATACCCGCTTAATGGAGGATATGTTGTAGAAAATCATTGGGGAATAGATCAATATCCATTTATACCTGGCGATTACTATAATTTTCAGATATGGGCTAAATCCGTTGAAGAATTACGTACACTGATGATGGAAATATTAGCATTAGTAAATGATGAGGCTATTATTAACCAGTACACGACAACGCCTAATCCATTGGTATATGTTGTCAATGGTTATTATGAAAACGGTGAAGTGACCCTGAATCTCAGAAATCTATCGCAAACAACCGAACTCAATGCAGTAGGTTCCAAAACAGCGACGGAGACAAGCCTACCTTTAGATGTAGATGAAGATATTATCATCAATGGCAACGAATATCAAACGATTACGATGAATATCGGTAGTATGTTTGATGCGGGCTTCCAGCTTTACCATGATGATGGTGCAACATTCGATGCAGTTTATCTTGCGGATGGTGCCTGGGGATTAGACTATGTGCCTGCAGGAGTTACACTGACTGATTATACAATCACGCCTTCAGTATCTATTATGAATCCTACGGATTTTGTGCTCGAACGTGATGTCAATTTGTCGGGTCAGCTTACGGAGTATGTTAGTATTTATCGTGCTTTACGCCCAAGGTTCAATCCTAAAGATATGAGCGATTACGGAAGCCTTAGAATGACTGTTGAGTCTTCAGGCTTAGATGAATTGCAGATAGTCATTGTTAAACAATCTATTGAAAACTGGCAAGACCAATATAAAATTAATATACCATTGACAGATGGTGTAAATGAAATTAATAT
>JAHDFX010000059.1 GCA_020627965.1 Saprospiraceae bacterium
AATCAAACAACCAGCTATATTTTCTATTACCTTATCTCTTCCTCTATTTGCTTTCGATATCTCTATCAATTGAATCTCAATCCTCAATTCTTTGTCTATATCCCGTAAGGCAATTAAACCCAAAATTAAATTTTCATCCTTGGGTTTGATCTTATAGACATCATACTTGAGTTCTTTTCGCCAATCAAACCCAAAGTTGTCATCTTCGTCAATCAGGTTAATATCTTTATTTTCAATGGGTTCAATTATCGCTTCAATATGTGTTTTGGTTTTGGTGTTCCATAGCTTCATGACACACAATATACGAAATAAAGTTTATTAAAACAATAAACTCTGTTTCGGTTTTAAGCTAAAAAGGCAAGTCCTCATCATAACCCTTAATAAATCCGCCAAAGCCTGAAAGTGTACTGCCTTCGGGAAAAATATCTTTACCTTCCTCCCGCCAGTCAACCTGGTCAGAAACTTCTCCGGTATTGATGAAAAGTAGAGTAATTTGCAGGGCTTTTTCTATGCTGATTGGCATATTATCATAAAATGCAGGAACAGCCAGCTCGAGTCCTAGTCTTTTTACCTGTTTGTGGAGTGCCGAATCTGTTTTGGGCAGAATACCTGTAGATGGAATTGGATTGAAAGCAAAATAATATTTACGCCTTGACAAAATTAAATCTGAAGGGTAATAATCTACTGCATATGCTATCAAATAGCCATCTACCTCATCGAAGGTAAACAACTCCAGTCTTTTGGGATGTGTAGAGTGATTCAGGATGATACGTACACTGAGCTCATTGCGAATGGTATTTTTCAGACGGGAAAGATCAACATCAGAAATATCATCACAATATTGCCCGAAGGACTCTGTCTCAATAATAAATCTTTTATTCTCTGGATAAAATTGACTGTTTTGACTTAGCCATTTTACCTTGCTCGTACGCTGTCCTGTTTGTATGAAATGTAGTAGAATATCTAGAGTCAGTTGCTTTTCAAGATAAAAGTCGTTGAATAATAATTCTTCTCTTTCTTCTCCTTTTGATTGCTCGATTATTATGCTCGGACTCAGACTTTCAAAAGCATAGAAATCTGTATCTGTTTCCCGCTGGTAATTATACCACCATATTTTATAGCGATCTGATTTAGGAAAATACTCAAGATCCAGATAATTGGAAAAGACTCTTGTATTGTATTTAATGTCGTAAGAATTTCCCTCAAGTATTTTTTCGCTTAGCTCAGGCAGACCCAATTCTTCGGCATTATCATGGTATGACTTGTCGCCCCACCTGTTGCCTACGACAAACTTCCTGTTATCAGGCTCGTCTTCAAATTGCGGTTTGAGCCATTGTATTTTATTGCTTTTTTTGCCTGTGCGCATGAAGTCTTTTATGGCTTCGACAGCTTCTTCTTTAGGAATAAAAAAATAGGCATACATATCAAAGTCCTCTCCGCCGCCGTCTGGAATACTGAATATTTCTTTGTTTTTTATACCTGTAAAAGAACAATAATCAGCTTCAAATCCAGCATCATTGTGAAATTCGATCTTAATGAGATCAGTATCATGATAATGATAAAGGTGTAGATAAGGACTATCTATTTCCTTGAATTGTACCGGAATAAAAGGGTAGAAATTCATGGGATCATTCAGCACCTCCAACAACTGTTCATCAGTAGGATTTTCTATATGTTCATTTAATAAAGGAGTCATTTCTATCATAGAAGAGTAATAATTACAAGCTCCTAAATAACCAATCACTCAATCATCCCCAATCACCAAAATTACCCAATAACCTCTTTCGCCTTCTCCACAGCCCGCTCAATCCCACTCACATCCTTACCGCCCGCAGTAGCAAAGAAAGGCTGACCACCGCCACCGCCTTTGATCTCTTTAGCAATCTCACGAATGATCTGTCCGGCATTCAAGTCATGGCTTTCTACTAGTTCCTTGCTGATATAAAGTGTCAGGTTGGGCTTACCGCCAAGGCTTGCACCGGCAATGAAGAATAAGTTATCTGAATCACGCCCCAGATCAAAAGCCAATTGCTTGATAGCATCAGCAGAATCAATGTCTACTTTGCCGCCGATGAATTGTACACCGTTAATGTCTTGTGCATTGGCTAATAAGTCGGCTTTGGCAATGCGTGCCTGCAACTGCCCCAACTTATCAACTTGCTTTCTGAGCGATTTATTTTCTTCCTGAAGATCGGACACGGTTTTGACCATGTTTTTCGGGTTTTTAAATAAGCCCCTAATGCCGTTCAGTTCTTCGATTTCTTTATTAATATATTTTTCAGCAGCCTCCGCTGTGACAGCTTCAATACGACGTACGCCAGCAGCTACCGAAGTTTCTGTTGTAATACGCAAAGCACCGATCTTTCCGGTTTGTGGAACGTGGCAACCTCCGCATAATTCTCTTGAATACTCTGGATCGAAGGTAATCATACGTACATTTTCACCGTATTTTTCACCAAAAAGCATCATCGCTCCGGCTGCCTGTGCCTCGGCAATCGGAATACTGCGAGCTTCCTCTAAAGCTATATTTTCTCTGATCTTCTGATTGCTAATACGTTCTATCTCTGCCAATTCTTCATCACTTACTTTTTGAAAATGAGAAAAATCAAAACGCAAATACTTATCATTGACCAAAGAACCCTTCTGGGCTACATGATCGCCTAACACCTGACGCAAAGCTGCGTGTACTAAGTGCGTAGCCGTGTGATTATTTTCCGTAAGGTGACGCTTTCTTGCATGTACCTGAGCTTTTACGGGCGCATTGATATTTTCAGGTAGCTTTTTTACAAAATGAATAATCAGATCATTTTCTCTTTGTGTATCCAATACTTCTATACGCTCATCATCAAAAAACAGAAAGCCTGTGTCGCCAACCTGTCCACCACCTTCTGCATAGAATGGTGTATTGCTTAGTACGACTTGATATTGATTTTTGTCTTTAACCTTTACAGTACGATATTTCAGTACTTGCCCTGTAGCTTCCAACTCATCATAACCGACAAAATTGACCTCCACTTCATCAGACAGACTCATCCAGTCACCGACTTGCTTGGCTGCATCGGCTTTACCTCTGTCTTTTTGTTCCTGCAGAGCAGTTCTAAAACCAGACTCATCTACTTTCCAGCCTTTGTCAGATGCGATCAAACGAGTTAGGTCTATTGGGAAACCATAAGTATCATATAATTCAAATGCTATTCTGCCATCTATTATTCCATCTTTTGCTTCTACGCTTTCAATGCGTTTCAAACCTGATTCCAGTGTACGCAAAAAGGACTTTTCTTCTTCTAAAATAACTTTACCGACAAATTCTTTTTGAGCTTCTAACTCCGGGAAAACATCTTTGAATTGACCCGCTAACAGCGGTAATAATTTATGTAAAAACGGTTCTTGAATACCTAAGAAACTGAAATAATAACGAACAGCACGACGCAAAATACGACGCACCACATAACCGGCTCCATTATTACTTGGTAATTGTCCGTCAGCAATCGTAAAAGCCGTTGCACGTAAGTGATCTGCTACAACTCGCATGGCAATATCTACCTTGGCATTGAGTTCGTAGGAAAACGTATATTTCTTACCGGAAGCTTTCTCTATAGCAGCGATCATTGGGGTAAATACATCTGTATCGTAATTGGACATCTTGCCCTGCATCGCCATACACAAACGCTCAAAGCCCATTCCTGTATCTACGTGCTTGTTAGGTAGCGGTTCCAGAGAACGATCAGCTTTACGATTGAACTGTATGAAGACCAGATTCCAGACTTCTATGACCTGCGGGTGGTCTGCATTCACCAAATCACGTCCATCCATCTTGGCTCTATCTGCTTCCGACCGTAAGTCAACATGAATTTCTGAGCAAGGACCACAAGGGCCTGTATCACCCATTTCCCAGAAATTATCTTTAGCATCAAAGTCCAGGATTCTGTCTTTAGATAAGTATTGTTCCCAATATTGAGCCGCTTCATTATCTCTTTCCAGACCAGATTTTGCATCGCCTTCAAACACGGAAACATACAAACGGTCTTTAGGCAAACCATACACATTCGTTAGGAGATCCCAAGCCCATTCAATGGCTTCTTTTTTGAAATAATCGCCAAATGACCAGTTGCCCAGCATTTCAAACATGGTATGGTGATAACTATCCACACCTACTTCTTCCAGGTCATTGTGCTTACCAGAGGCACGCAGACATTTCTGTGTATCGGCTACACGCTTATCAGTGGCTATTTTATTACCCAAAAAATAGTCTTTGAATTGTACCATGCCTGAGTTAGTAAACATCAAAGTCGGATCATTTTTATTAACGATCGGGGCAGAAGGTACGATCTTATGTCCTTTAGACTCAAAATAGTCTAAAAATTGCTGACGGATTTCGCTGGAAGTCATGCTTTTAATTACGAATTGTTTAATTACGAATTACGAATGTTTTCACTTTCGTGAAATGGGTGCAAAGATAGGGTTTTATTTAATGAATTTGGGAGATTAAGTGATTGAGTTGATTAAGACAAAGAAAATTATTTAACTCAATTAATTCAAAAGACATAACCAACCTTAAGAATAATATGCTGTGGTGTATCTATGGATAAGCCCAGTACAAGGTTATCTATTTTGACAAAGGCTCCGGCAGAAAGTCCCAATCCAAATTCCGTTGTTTTTAAACCTGGACTTTTTTCGATCTCACGATGATAAGAACCGCCTAAAAGTATATTGATATAAGGTCGTACTTTTTTGTCATCAGGAATGAAGTAAAGCCGACCTCCTGTTAATAAGTTGACCGAGTGGGATGTTCCTCGTTCACCAGAAAGAAATGCTGAATTGACCTTTGTATAGATATAAGATAGCTGACCTTCAACTGAAAAATATGGTGATACAGACAAGCCAGGATTGACACCCAAGTGACAGCTTAGTCCGCCATCTAAGATCGGCGAACCAAGACCGAGCGTCGGGGTGATTGAAAAGTCATTGTTTTGGGCATTTAAAACAGTTCTTGTAAATGCCAGAAACATTATTATCGTTATTCCCTTTTTAATAAAATTCATAGTCACTTAGTTTAGCTGAAATAATTTTGAAAAGCATTTATTCTAAAAACGTACTTTTTATTTTAAATTAATTTTGCTTTTATCCTTAACTAACAGTGATTTAATAGACCTTTAAACAAACTTTAAATAATCATTTCATTGGTGAATTCATTACACAGAAATGATTATTATGTTAATTTTACGATTAATCACTAATGAACGATAAACTACAAATGCTTGTTTATAAGCTTATACTGATTTTCTTTGCTGATAAAAGCAAAAACCAATACAGAGTATTGTAACATAGTCATGAAAGAGATTAACATACAAAATAGGAAAGCGGCATACGAATATTTTCTGGAAGAACGTTTTGATGCAGGGCTTGTATTGAAAGGTACAGAGATAAAATCTATTCGTGAAGGAAATGCGAATTTGAAAGAAGCTTATTGTTTTATGAAGGATAGGGAGTTATTTATTCGCAATATGCATATTTCAGAATATAAACACGGTACTATCAATAATCATGATCCGATTCGGGTGCGAAAATTACTATTGACTAAGCAGGAGTTGAAAAAAATTGATAAAAAGATTCGGGTAAAGGGAAATACAATCGTACCTACTCGTCTTTATATTGGAGAACGTGGTTTTGCAAAATTAGAAGTTGCCTTGGCTTCAGGTAAAAAATCACATGATAAGCGTCAAAGCATTAAGGAGCGTGATAGTAAGCGGGAGTTGGATCGTATGAAGAAACTTAATTAAATATTTTCGGCAGAAAACGGGAATGTTTAGAAAACACCATGAAAGGCTTCATACGATGTAAAATATCGTATGAAGCCCTTCGGTTTCTTAATAATCTACTACTTATCCTGCTTCGGCAACGACTTCCTGCACTTCAGGAACCATACGCTTCAACATTCCTTCAATACCAGCTTTTAAGGTAACTGAGGAAGAAGGACAGCCACTGCATGAACCTTGCATCACTACATGAACTTTACCTTCTTTGAAAGATTTAAATTCAATATTTCCACCATCCATTTCTACTGCTGGCTTCACGTAAGTATCGATCAATTCTCTGATTTTCTTTGATAGCTCTGGATTTTCATCGCCATTTTCTTCTATGGCTTTGGCTTCCATTTCTTTTTTCACTTCACCAAAACCCTCTTTTAGAATTTCTTTGCCATCTTGAATGTAGTTTTTGATAAACTCTTTCAAATTTAGCATAGTGTCTTCCCAGGAATAATTGAACTCTTTTGTAATGGTGACAAAATTATTGGCAATATAAACGCCTTTCACAAAAGGAAATTCAAATAAAGCTGTTGCTAATGGAGACCACTCTTTGGCCATACCTTCCTCTCTGAAATCTGCTGTGTTATTGGGGTATAACATACGATTTGTTACAAATTTCAGCGATTCAGGATTAGGTGTTTGCTCTGTATAGAGCATCACAGGACCTTGTGTTATTGTAGACATAAGTATTCTTATTTAGATTGATTCCACAAAGATAACGTTTTTTTAAGTGAGAAAGTTGGGATAATTAATACAGACGGTTTTAAAAAATGAAAAATGTTCTAAAACCATCAGAAAACAAAAACTATAATAATAATTTAATCTCCATATGTCATATGAACCTTAGAATATTTTTTAAATTTGCGATTCGTTATGGAAGCCTATAATAAATAAACAACTTTAAACCACAGAAGGTACCTTCAAAGGACTTTTACAAAAACAAATTTTAAGCATGAAAAGAATACCAATTATTGCAGTATTATTTGTACTGGCAATGCCGCTAATGGCAACTATTGTCGTCCCTCCTTCAAATCTGGCAGAAATGGCTTATGAATCTGATCTTGTGATTTATGCTACTGCTGAATCTCATCAAAATGGAAATGAATATGCCAATAACTTCAGAATTATTGAAACCATAAAAGGAAATGTCAATGAAGGTGATATAGTTATTGTAGAAGAATATGGTGGCGGAGAACTCAATGGAATGCGCACAGTCATTTCCGGCGATGTAGATTTCAAACTAGGCTATAATTATATGCTGTTTTTATCTCAGGTAGGTTCAGGCAATTATAAAGCTCGCCAACTATCTATGGGGGTTTTTGAAGAAGGAATGTTGGATAATCAAGATGTTCTTGGGCGTACTGGTGATATTTTGGATCTGGCGCTCGCTGGTGAAACACTTTACAACTATAATGAATTAACAGGCTTATATAAAACAGCCGACTTTGTAAGTCATCTGAAAGCTGTAATGAACAGTACATCAAACTGGAACTACCTCAATGCCGGATTCGTAGTATATGAGAATACAGCACAAGGTGGTAGTGGGACTAATAGTTTCGTGCCACAAGGACAATTACAATCAGTAGGGCCCTGCCCGAATAATGCGCCTTGTCACTGCTCTACTTTATTTGGACCTCCGGGAACTTCACAAACCAAATATGAAAATAACACCTGGACAGTATGCGTGGTTGATGGTGCACAAAATGACCCGACTACAACAACTGAGATTGCTGACTTACAGACAGCCATTTCATTTATGGATGGGATGCAGGGAATCAATATTTCTTACACAGGTATTGATGCTGCGACAAGCACTGTTTCGTGTGGAACTTGTTTAAGTGGAAATGCCTCTGGAGCAGCATGTGACGCCTTAGGTTACGGGGGTGACTGTAATAAAATGTATGTGTTTTTTGATGATCCCTGCGGACAAATTCCTGATGTAAATGCCGCCAATTGCACAGGAACACTGGGTATTGGTGGGCACTTTTCAAGTGGCTCGCATGTGGATGCCTGCGGAGATACCTGGAATACAGCTTGTGTACCTTATTTTGTGATGAATAATTTTGGTGTTTGCGCTCCTAATACTGTCGATCAAGACGATTATATTGCTGTCTTAGTTCACGAAATGTTGCATGCTGTCGGTGTCGGTCATCATTATGATGCAGATGCTTTCACGACGACTGCTGCTGGTGATAATGCCTGTGGCACGGGTGCTATTACTCATAATGGAAGCGAATGTACAGGAGTAATGAATCCTGTTCTTTGTAATTCTCCTGCTCCTTCAGCAGGCAATAATTATTCTATTTCCGCATTGGATAATGCCTGTACCGATTGGATGTATAATATTACAAGTGCCACTACGTGTGTCATCACGAATGTTACTTTAAATACGACAGTAAGCTGTAATGGAAACAATGCAGAATTTGAAGTTTGCTTTGATGTGACAGATGGCTCAGGTGCTTATGATATTGAAGTTGGTGGCAATGTAGAGGTTAATGCTGCTGCTGGTGCTACAAGTGGTAATGTTTGTATTTCGGCAAGTGTTGTTGGTCCGACTGCAAGTGGAATGACTACTGTAAATGTTAGAGATGATGCGACTTTTGCCTGCGTTGATGATACAAACTTACAAGTAAATTTACTGGAATGTCCACCTCCTTGTGCGGCAACGTGTACAGATGCTTCAACCAATTCTTGTTCAACTGCAGTGTTGGGTACGGATGTATTCCCAGCTGCTTACGCTGACTTATCAGAAAATTGTCAGCAAACAGTGGTAACAGCCTCCGGAGCTGGTACAGCATCTATTACACAATGTTTTGAATATACTGCTTTAACACCAGCATTTGCCGTAACGACTTCGGGATCGGTTGTATCTTCAGCCCCCGCTGATTGTGATTTGAATACTGCTTTGATTGAGGTATATGAACCAGGCTGTGCCAATCCGCTGGATATAACGGCTACAAATACTTATGGTAATGCTATCGTTGGTTCAGTATATACAGTTTGTGTAACCGGAGAATTATCTACCACAGGTGCCGACTGTGATATGGATTGTCTGGCGCATGCAGTCACACCATTGGGTTGTGCAGGCTCATCTGGGTCAACTGTTGCCCCAGTTTGTTCAAATGAAAACTTTACAATAAATCTTGGAAATCCGTCTACAGCAGGTTCGCAGGATGGATTCTTTCTGATGTATGATAGCGATCCGTCAACGCCAGAGACACAGCAAGAGCTTTATGACGATATTTTTGGCATTGTTGATGATCCTGATCTCTCTTATGCTGGTGAAACTTCTAATGTAAGTGGGGCTGGTTTTGCTAATCTTTCAGGTTTTGCAAACACTGGTTGTGATGTATTGACTGTCGACTTATACCTTTTACCAGGTAATTTAGCTGGTTCATTAAGTCCTAGTTGTCCTGTGGAAGGACCTGTTACTTTAACGATTTACCCGGAAGTACAGGCACCTGCAACAAGCGAAGATGCCGTAGCTTGTACAACTACTGTTACTTCAGCCTGTGCCGGAGATACTTTTGGAGCAGCTTCGGGTGCTACAGGTGATGCTGATGCTGCCAACTGGAACGCTGCCACTGGTGTATATACTGCACAGCCTGGCGATGCTGTCGGCACTATTAATGTTGAAGTTAATTCAGGTGGTACCTGTACAGGTTCATTCACTATTAATACACCTGCTTGTGCTGCTGCAGCCTGCACAGTTGCTATTGATGTAGCAGGAGCCGAAAGTACTTGCGATCAGGGAGCAAATCCAATTGATCCGGCAGATGATACTTTTACAGTAACAACTACAGCGACGGTCACTAACGGTTCTGGTCAGTATATCATCACAGACGGTACAACGACCTGGGGACCTTTTGCCAACGGAGCAGTTGGTACAGCAGGCCCTTTTACAGCAGATGGTGCTACAACTACAGGAGCACTCACCATTGAAGACAGCGCCGATAATGCATGTTCTGTTGCTTTAGGTGATTTTGGGCCAGTTGCCGCTTGTCCTGATGCACCACTTGCTTTTACTGTTTCGCTTACCGATCCTTGTGTTTGTGATAATAATCAAACAGATAATGCTGGCGCAACCGGAGATGGTACTTTTTCAGAAACTGTTGTTGTAGATGATGCTAATGCAGGACAAACATATACGATTACTGCTTCTAGTATTCCTACTCTAGTCGGTCAAACATTAATTTACAATGCAGTTACTATGGAGTATGAAATATCATTCAACCATGATGATGGCGTAGGTTATGAAGTGACGATAGAAGGACCTGGTGCAACAGGCACAGCGACCAATACCACAGAATCTATAGCTAATATGTGTTACTACCCTGAAATAGCTTTGGCTCCTGCTTTGGCAAGCCCATATTGCAACGATGATAATACAATGGTAACGCTTGGCGTAACTGAAACGGACGGAGATAATACTGGTGTAGCTACATTTACAGTTAATGGTGCTGCTGCTGCTGATTTTACACCTTCTGCATTAGGTGATGGTACTTATCCGATAGTTGCTACATGGACAGGAGCCGGAGGCAATGGTCAGGCACTTTGTGGCGGTGTTCCTTGTACTACTTTGGCAGATATTACAGCAAACAGTGCAAGCGTTGCTGCTGGTTGTAATACTGAATTAACAACTTCAATAGTAGTTCAGAATTGCACTGCACCATGTAATGCAGCTATGGGAACATGGAATGAATAATTATAAAGGGCATCCCAGCTTATCCGGGACGCCCTCATTTTAACCAACAGACGAAATGTGAGTTATCAGCTTCTGTTGGTTAATAAATAATTTACATAAGTCATCCCGAATTTAAAAGAGTCAAAAAATGTCCATAGTCGATAGTTGGAGTAAAAAGTACTCTAATTTTCCAGATTATACACGCATTTTGCCATGCAAAATGAAAAGCTGAACGGCTTTAAGACAAAATAACAGCTATCGACCATGGACTGTTGACCATCGACCTCTTATAATTTCTATTTGACCAAAATTCGGGGTGATTCATGTTTTTTATCTCGTTACTGTACCTCTTGGGTTTGTTGCATCAGCATTATTACCCATTTGATAAGAAGTATGATCTATAGCCGGGTTAGGTGTAGTACCCACCAATGGCTTCAAGGTAAATGGAGCGGCACTATTATCGGGTACTGGTTCTACAGAAATCACGATAGTTGATCCGGATAAGTCAGTTGGGAAAGTCAGCCCTTCAGGTGCATTATTTAGAAAATCTTCTCCAGGAAAAGGAGGGCCACCTGCGCTACCACTATATATAGCAAGGGCATCAGATTCATTCACATTCAGGAAGGTTCCGGTAGTCACAGGTGTTCCATCAATAACAGCCCAACCTTCATAAGCCCAGCCTGCAGGAAGTGTAGGCAGATCAAGACCAGCTCCTGGCCCTGCCATTGGGTCTAAAAACCATACACCACTATTTTCGTCTGTCGTAGCGCCGCCATCTGTTGGTGTAGCCAGAATATAACTACCAGCAGCAGCAGTAAAATCATCGCCTAGTGCCGCATCATGCCCTACCGTGAGTACTGCATCAGTATTCGTAAAATCACCAGCAATAATATGTGTGCTGCTAGGGGAAGGATCGCTGTCTGGGCTTGGCTCTATCGTCAATACATATGTAGTCGCATTAGCAATATCATCAGCATCCAGTTCAAATGTTGTTTGAGAAGGCACACCATTGGCATCTACTGTAAAAATACCTGCCGAAACAGGAGAACCATTAACGATTATCCAACCTTCGTAGGCATAATCAGTACCTAAATCTTCGAGTCCCTGTACATTCAATGTAATGGTATCGGTAAGGGCTGCGGTATCATCATCACCACATCCTGTTAGAAAAAACAAACCTGTTAGTAAAACACTAAAGAAAATTATTCGCTTTGTCATTTTGTTAATTTTTAAAAATTAGCCTACTTCAATTTTGAGTCTTTTCAGCAAAATTCCGACTGTTGTTTAAAATAAATAATGAATGTATCAGGCGCCTTGTTACAAATTCATTTGTGTTGATCTGTTGTTGCAAATATAACGGGCTTATATGGCAGATGTTATACTAGACAGGTTAAATGAAACGAAATTGGTAAGTCGCTGACAAAAAAGGATTTAAATGGGTTTTACCATAAAATAAAACAGGAAAATGTCGGGTAATGGACAGCACAGGAGTTATAGATGTTTAAAGGGGTGTCGGGTACCCGACAATAGAAAGATACCTTTAAAACGTGTTTACAATGTATTAGGGATGAGGAGTATCTAGTGGTTCAGGGCATAAGATTTAAACTACGATATTTTTTTGTTGGCAGTCATTTTAGCTACGGGTAATTCTACATAAAAAGTAGTTCCTACACGCTCTTTTGTATCGAAGAAAATAGAACCATTTGCGTTTTCCACAATATTGCGAGACATCGCTAGTCCCAAACCGGTTCCTGAGCTTTTTGTTGTAAAATTAGGGACAAAAATGGAAGACTGCTTTTCTTCAGGGATACCAATACCATTATCTTCTATTTTTACAACAACGTTTTCTCCTTCGCGTTCCATAATAACATTAATTTCCCCGGTTCTTTCTTCTGGGATTGCCTGAATCGCATTTTTAATAAGGTTGTTAAAAACACGCATGATTTGTTTTTTATCAGCAAAAACTGTTGTCGGTTTGCCCGGACGAATATCCAATTGAATGTCCATGTTGTCCCGTTCTTTGAAAAGATCATATACAGAAGCAACTAGTCCATCCAACTCAAAATATTCATTTTTCGCACGAGGCATTTTTGCAAAATTGGAAAACTCTGATGCAATGTGGGATAAATTATCGATTTGTTCCAGGATAGTCTTTGAAAGCCTGTTGATCTGCTCGGGGTCAGTTTGGTACGCACGTTGTAAATGCTGAATACTTAGTCGCATAGGAGTTAATGGATTTTTAATCTCATGAGCAACCTGACGTGCCATTTCCCGCCAAGCCATTTCTCTGTTTGATTGAGCCAATAATTTTGCACTATTCTCCAGTTCCTTAATCATTTTATTATACTCACTAACAAGCGCTCCAATCTCATCATCATTTTCCCAGGTCAGGGGTTCATTCTTCGTACCAAGTTTTACCTGCTTTAATTTTTCACCTATGGCAACTATCGGCTGTGTTACTGAATTGCCTACAAAGAGTGCAACGATACCTGCTACCAGAAATAATAATACATAAACATTTAACAAAGTACCCATAAAATCAGATACATCCTGACGCAAATTGCTCTGACGAGAAAAGTAAGGCAAACCCAAATAGGCTACTTTTTCTTTTTCTATATTGTATAAAGGCACATAAGCAGCCAGATAAGAAAGTCCGTTGATTTCTTCATCTTGCCTATGTTGCTCCAAACCCCGATCTTTGAGATTATAATAAGCAACAGGATTGATTTTACTAGAGATCAAACCTTTGCTAAATATCTCTTTTTGAGAAGATTGAATCAGCGAGCCTGATAAGTCATACAAATTGATGTCCATGTTATGAATCTCATTCAATTCATTGACATTTGGCAGAAAACCGGGATTGCTACTTTGTTTTTCCATTTCCTTATTGGCAGTCGCCATAACACCACGTACCTTACGTTCCAGCCTTCCTTCATGATATTCTGTAAACTCCTGCTGGAAATAGAGCACTGTCACCAGACCGATGGCTACAAACGAAATAATAATCACTGAAATTACAGACAAATTGATCCTGTTTCGCAATGAAGGTTGTACCCCTACGTTCATTCTGTAGATGCCTTTCGGCAATGCTTGTACAATGCGGTTAAAGAGTATCATCAGCAAAACAACCGCCAATTGCAGGCAAAACATATAGGAAAACAAGGATACAGGTTTTACCAATTCTTCCCGTTTTTGTGAAACGATGACTATCTTTTCGGCTGAAGGACGATGTATGAGATATTGGGTGCCCAAACGTCTTTCTCTCGCAAATTCCTCCCCTTCAGCAATAGAAAAATCTAATTTGGTAGCAAAAGACTTATGTTTCTGGTCAACTCTATTCCCCCTCCGATAAATAGCGTAATCAAGGTCTTCAAATTTTTGTAAAGACTTAGAACGCCTATCCATTAATAGTTCAGGGTACACATTAGATTGTTGGGGTGGTTTAGGAAAAAACTCGATAATGAGTTTGCCTATAGTTCCATTATTAGTGGGGTCTTTAACTATCAATTCAGTAATATATTCACTATCTCCTTTATCATTACTCCATAGAAAAAGCTCAGGGATAAGTGTCTTGATTCCCGCATCAATCTTTTCTACCAGTTGGTCATAATTCGTGTCTTCTCCGAGTAATAAAGAACCTAAAGGCTGATAAGTATGTACTTTATATTCATAATGGTTCGACAAATAACCTTCAATATGACTGTCAATTGTTCTTAACAAGCTTTCTCTCGAATAGATAACGGAGTTTTTAAAAAAGCTTTTAACGAAATTATCCGCTTTAATATCTCTGAGAACACTTCCAATGTCTTTTTCTGCATCAAAATCTGTATCCTGAGCCAGTTTTTCGGCATACTCACTCATTGTACGTAAGCCTTTTTCTTCGTTGAGTTTATACAATATCACTGAAGAAAACATCGAGAACATGATAATCCATCCAAACAACCAGCCCATAGAAAGCGATTTGTTTTGGATAAAAAACTCAAATAAAATGACAACAAACAAAGCGAATAGCAATAAAAACAAGCTACCTAGTGGAAGGAAATTGAAAAAATTTAAAATGGTAAATGTCAAGATAGCCAGACCTAAATATATTAATTTATCAGCCTGACTGAGCTTGAGTTTCGACAACAACAATGTGAGTTTATGGGCAAAGAAAAAGAATGCCGCAGCCAGTAATGTAACGCTCAATAAACCTACAAAGCTGTATATATTCAAACTAAAAACATTATCTATTTCCAGTGAGATTTCGGAATTCAGGATCAAACTATCATAAATAAAACCAATTAGAAATAAGCTGGCAATAATAATAGTATAAACCAATGTAGCTAAGCCATAACGGGTCGTTGTAGAAATATGTTGTAATTTCCGAAAACGCAGTTTTCTGTGCATGAATACACTTGTCCACAAGATCAGCAATACATTAATCAGCAAATCTCCCAATGAATTCATAATGTCCGAAACAGCATAGTATTCAGGACTAAATAACTGCATATGGCTAAAATCACGGGTAAAACCCAGCATTGTTGTCAGTATGCGGGCTATGATTACTGTAATCATAAAAAACAGTAAACCAGTCAGCGAACTATAACGATTGCATATAAAAGCAGAGATATAGGTTAAGCCTAGAATAAGAAAAAAGAAACCAACTAAATAGAAAAAGAAAGTAGGAGCAGGCGGAGCACGTTTCCCTTCATTATTTGTTATTTTCAAACCAAATAACTCTTGTCCGTTAGTAGCTTTAATTTTTACCCCTTCATTTTCAGAAAGTTCTACATATCGTGGCATTTCTTTCCCTTGCGCAAAAGAATTTTTGAAGTAGTCATTGTGTAGTAAATACTCGTAGTAAATTGGGATCAATGTAACAAGGGTATAGGTTTGTCCATTATCAGCAGTATATCTATCCTGCATCAATTCATAATAACCTTTTTTGAGTTTGACCAAATTAATAGTCTGCTTCTTTGGTGTATTATAAATATCGTCCTTATAGGGTAAAATTTTATTGTTCGACCAAAATAATAGAGAATCACCTTTGTAAATACACAGCGTATATGCTTTACTCTCCAAGTCTTTTAATTCTCGTTCAAGCAGTTTGCTCTTAAGCGCATTATTAATAAAAGAGCTTTCTCGAAAATACCCTAATGCTTCATTTTCCTGTAGCCGTAATGTCTTTTCCAGTTGACGGGCATATTTTTCAGGATTGATAGAACGTTGTGCTCTATAATTAATCACATAACCGCACAGAAAAAACAGTCCTGACAAGGCCAGTAATAATAAACCGGTTTTTCTGTTATTTTTCTTCATACTGAGTGACTGAGAGTCAATTTAATTATTGCGTGACTTAATGACCAAATCACTTATGTACAATAACAACGTGCTTGCTTTGCCAAAAATCTTCTACATCCTTTATATACAGTACATTATCTTTTATCTGGTAAGTTCTCTCCGGACGCTCAGGTAAAATTCTTATAATTTCTTTTTTGGCTTCTATTTCGGTAGTTTTATAAAAATTAAAAGGATTTTTTTCGAATTTTTCCTGAAAATCATCTGTCAATTGAATCGCTACTTTTTTCTTTAAAATACCTGCACTTTTTAGTGTACGCTTGGAACCTGCTACATAAAAAGCTTTTACACAATCAGCGATAAAATCATCCTTTTGTTTGAGTTCCTGATATTTAGTTTCTAGTTGTTTATTGGTCTTTTCCAACTCTATTGCCTTAGTTTCTAAAGCATCTTTTTGTTGTGCTACGATAGCGTATTGCTGATTCAACTCTCCTTTTGTAAACTGTAATTGTGATTCTACCTGCTTGATTTTCACTTCGTAATTAGCAATTTCTGCATCTTTTGCTTTGATCTTCACTTCGTATTGATTGATGATTTTTTTCAAAGAAGCATTATCTGTTTCAAAAGCATTTAGAGAGGCTTGTAGCTCTTTGGCTGAAGTCTGGTCATCCACATTAGCATTTTTCAGGGCTTCTATTTTTGCCAAAATGACTTCTTTTTGCAAATCACCTCCACTTAGATCCCCTATGAGGTTTTCCATTTGATTTTCTCGGGTGGTAATATCGGCTAGTGTTTCATCGATTTGATTCAGTGTTTCAATAACTTCATTATATTCTGCCTTGAAAAGTTCACGATCTTCTTCCAGGTCCCGCCTTTCATCCTCTAACTGAGCGATCTTTGCCATTGCCGACTGATAGTCAGCGTTTCCATCACCTCCACAGGCTGTAAACAATAATATTAAGAATAGAATTAATAGTGTGTTTTTCATGTTGATTATATCTTGTTTATAACTTACAATACTCCATATTGATTTTTGGGATAATTGATACTCATAGCAACTTTTAAGCCGATTTAATCTCTGAGATTCCAATACTGATCTATATCAGTAGATTCAATATAAATTTTGTTATCACGATTATAAACCCGACCATTCATGATGTTCAACCGGGGATAATCATCGCCCAACTCCTCAAAATTGATAACAAAGGTTTCCGTATCAACTGAACCTTTAAGCTTCTTACGAACTGACCCCATGTTAATGCTACATTCAAAGTCCAGCATTTCGTCGTTAGGCAGCATCTCCACGAACACCATAGAAAAAACTTTAGTATCTCCTGATTGAGAATATTTTCCAGTAAAACGTTTTTTCAGAAAATGATTCTCTGTAATTGGTGCCGATCGAATACTGTCCAGCATGTTATAAGCATCATCGGCATAGGTTCCTGTAGGGTGATTTGCCATATACTTTCTAAGATAGTACTCCGTTTTTTTACTTTTGACCATCTCCCACTCTTTAGCCTCCTCCAATGGAATATCTTCTTTTTTGCTGAACAACTTTGATTTCTTTTGGGGTACGCGATCTGCATCAGTACTAGCTTCTTCAATAGGTTCATCAGTTTGACTGGTACCTCCGGTCAAAAAATAACCTCCCGCCAAAGCTGAAATCATGAGTAGCAACAAGCCTGCAATGATACCACCTTTTTTAAGTCTGTATTTTTTAGGGGAGCTTCTGCTAATCATTTCTTCCTGAGGAGCCGGAGCTACTGCTGTCGCTGCCGGAGGAGCTACTTTTTCAGCCTTGAATGTCGGTTCTATAGCAATATTCTGCACCTCTGGAATGGCTTCCTGCTTGAAATGACGTAAGAAGGAATCAGTATTATTAAAGCGTTGTTCTGGCTTAAATTGTGTCGCTATGCGAATGCCCGAAACAACCTCTGCCGGATATTCCAGTTCCTGATCGAATGTATCCAGAATATTGCTATCCTTCAATACACCATTCTCTGTCATTGCATCAAATGGCGGTTGCTCATAACCCTGCAAATTCCAGTAAGCATCTCCCTTAATAAAACTGTACAACAAACAGCCGAGTACGAATACATTGCCACGCATGGCACTATTCGTTCCTGAATCCGGATTTAGATAATGCTCTGGTGGCTGATGACTAACAGAAAAAGCTGGCTCTATAGCCGGGCAGGCCAATAATCCATGCCCGACAAGCCTTGGATCTCCTTCTGCACTGACAACAATGTGCGAAGGGTTGAGAATGAAGCGGGTTTCTTTTTGCTGAATTGCCCGGACACCCTGCATAATCTTGATAAAAACATCTTTTTTGCTCGCCCAGGGGCGGGTCTGGTTATCTGCCAACCATTGAGAAAGTGAAGTTCCCTCCACATACTCACCAAAAACAGCAAGACTACCATCCGGTAAATCTACAACACAATAGGCTTTGGGCAACCAACTGGATTTCAATTGTTCCGCTATTTGTTTTTGTAACTGATCTCGCAATTCAGATGCACTACTAGCTTCATTATTTAAATACTCTAAAGCAAAATACTGCCCTTTACGCTCCTTATCTCTGACTTTCCAGATAGTACCATGTTGCCCTTCTCCTACAGAAGACTCTACAAAAACGTCTTCTATCGCACCAATACCAGGGATAGAATAAGCTATTTTAATGACTTGACCGGATTCTAACATATTTAGAAACTATTTTATTATGGAGTAAATTTAGTAAAACTGTAATAGATTCCCTACTTATGCACAATTTGTATATCTTTATTTAACCTAAGCAATAAAATCAAGCTACAGTGTTGCTCACTCGCTGAAGTCAGTTTGTGTCGTCATGATAATATAAAATCACTACGATTTCAGCTATGCAAAAACATTATCGTCATATTGCACAGTCCAGTACTTTGGCTATGAACACACTTGCCAAAACACTGGAATACCAGGGTAAAACCATTTATAAATTTGGTTTTGGACAATCTCCCTTTGAACCACCACAGCCAGTCATAAAAGCCTTAAAAAATAATGCTTATCAAACTAGTTATTCTCATGTGCAGGGTGATGCAGAACTGAGAAGATTGATCGCTAAGTTTCATGCTGATGCCAATGGAATTACCTGTTATCCAGAACACATACTAGTCGCCCCAGGTTCAAAGATCCTGATATATATTATCATGCTGGCTATTAAAGATGCAGAATGAAAGAAAACCAATTAGTTGCTCGCCTGGCTTATGTCGATTTTGAAGCCCCTATAGAAGAAATAAATTTTGATGTAGAAAAACATTGTCCGAAAATAGTTACAGGAATAAATAAGCTGATAGAATGGCTTGAGAAATAAACTATTCATTTTTTAACAAAAATTGCAGATATGAAAAAGTACTTACTATTCTTAACCCTTTTTGTGCTCACAAGCGCAGGACTGATGGCACAGTGTACTATCTCCGGTACAGTGAATGACGAAGATGACTTTCCTTTGATCGGAGCAACAGTGCAAGCTGGCGATTATGGTGCGGTAACAGATATTGATGGTAAATACAGTATGTCGGTACCTCCCGGAACTTATGAAGTTATTGTTAACTACATAGGTTATGGCGAAATCAGGCAGGAGAATGTAACGCTAAAAGCTGGTGAAGGTGCTATGATGAATTTCACAATGATGAGCGGTGTACTTGTCGACGAAGTAGTTGTCACTGGTACGAGGGCACCAAGTCGTACTAATTTGGAATCAGCAGTACCCGTTGACGTTATCAATTTAAGCAGATTGACAACTGCTGCTCCACAGACTTCTGTGAATCAACTCTTACACCAAACTACGCCATCCTTCTCTTCTAATACACAGACAATATCGGATGGTACAGATCACATTGATCCAGCTTCTTTACGTGGTTTAGGACCTGATCAAGTACTTGTTTTGATTAATGGTAAAAGACGTCATAACACTTCACTGGTCAATATAAATGGCACTTTTGGACGTGGTAACGTAGGAACAGATCTCAACGCCATACCCGCTTCTGCTATTGATAAGATAGAAGTATTGAGAGATGGTGCTGCCGCACAATATGGTTCTGATGCAATCGCGGGTGTTATCAATATTAAACTAAAAGAAAATATTGATGAATTTAGAGTGAACGCTACAGTAGGCGGCAACTTTACCAGCAATATTGGGCCTTTCGGCGGCGAGACAAGGAGTATTGATGGAGAAAATGTAGTAGTAGGTGCCAACTATGGTATCGGACTCGGCAATAATGGAGGTTATATCAACTTCACAGGAGAAATGGACTACAGAGGATGGACAAATCGTATGCAGGAATTTCAGGGTGGTATTTTTAATGGACTGAATGGCATTGAGCGTGTAGCTGTTGCAGCTGTTCCGGGTATTGATGTAACAGGATTGACCCTCGCTCAAATACAAGAATTTGCACCACAGGTTGGTTATTTCGATGCGGCAACAATAGATGCACTGAATGCTTTAACAACTATGGATGGATTAGGTGACATTCTGGGCTTTGACGCCACTGAAGCAGAGTTGGCAGCCAGGGGGCAGGTTCGTTCCGATTATAATATGCGTGTCGGACAATCAGAGAACCGAGGTGGTAAGTTTTTTGGAAATATGTCGCTTCCTTTTGGTGAAACAGCTGAATTATATGCCTTTGGAGGTACTTCTTATCGAAGAGGTAATTCAGGTTGTTTTTACAGGCTACCAGGTCAGAACAGAACAACAACTTCTATTTACCCAATGGGTACAGTGCCTAAAATCAATTCCAATATTATTGATATGTCGATGGGGGCAGGTATTAAAGGAATGGTCGGCAAGTGGAACTCTGATTTCAGCCTTGTAAATGGTAGCAATAAATTCCTGTTCAATATGACGGATACACACAATGCCACATTAGGTTCGTCTTCCCCAACGGTTTTTGATGCCGGCGGTCACTCCTTTAGTCAGACAACAGGAAACGTTGATTTTTCTCAATATTTTGATGAATTAGGAAGTATTCAGGGATTGAACATCGCTTTTGGTAGTGAATACAGACGTGAGAACTTCAAAGTTATTCCAGGCACAGAATTGTCGTGGGGTAATTATGATGTCAATGGCAATTTAGTCAACTCAGCTACACCTGATGAATTATTGACAACTGACCTGCTGGGCAGAAACAGACCTTCTGGCGCACAGTGTTTTGCGGGTTTCTTACCAACCAATGAAGTAGATGCCAACCGTTCTTCTATTGGTGCTTATCTGGATACTGAAGCAGATATTACAGAGGCTTTATTAATTGGAGCTGCATTGAGATATGAAAATTATTCTGATTTTGGTTCGACTTTTAACTATAAAGTAACTGCTAGATATAAGTTTCTGGATGACAACATGTCTGTGAGAGCTGCTTTTGCAACGGGTTTCCGTGCGCCTTCTCTACATCAAATCAATTTTAGTCGGACTTCTACAATTTTTACTTTGGTAGATGGTGTTTCTGTACCACAGGAAGTTGGTGTATTTGCCAACAATTCTCGTGCGGCTCAGTTATTAGGAATTCCACAATTAAAAGAAGAAACCTCTCAGAACTTTAGCTTTGGTTTTACAGGTAAAATACCTGCTGCAAACCTAAGAATTACGGCTGACATTTATCAGGTAAACATCGACGATAGAGTAGTATTAACCGGACAATTTTCGCCTGGTACTGATGAAGAATTGCAAGCGATTTTCGATCAGGCAGGTGCTACTGCTGCGGCTTTCTTTGCTAATGCGATCAGCACACAATCACAGGGACTCGATATTGTGCTTGCTCATAACATTGGTTTTGGCCAAGGTATTACGCTAAGGAATGACCTGGCTGGTACATTCTCAAGAACCGTATGGGATCAGGATAAAGGCATTAATGCTTCTCAAATTTTGGAAGATAAAGGTCTTGTTGGTACTTATTTCGATCAAACCAGTAGAATTTATCTGGAACAGGCAGTACCTAGAGTAAAAGTAACTTTAGGTAATACCCTAACCGTAAAAGGAGTGGATATTTATCTGAGAAATACTTATTTCGGTCAAACGACAGAAGCTACCAGTGCAGCTATTTTTGATGAAGATCTAAACTTAATCGACAATTCTATTGATCCTTATAATGAAGGTAAAATAATCACTGATTTGAGTTTGGGCTATGATGTGCTGGACAATCTACAGATCACATTAGGTGCTAATAATTTGTTGGATGTATATCCTGACGAGGCAGACCCTACGTTTACTTCCAGCGGAAGATTTGTTTACTCAAGAAGATCACCACAATTTAGCTTTGGCGGAAGACACCTGTTTGCCAGAGTAGCATTTACTTTTAAGTAATAACGTTCTGTTTCGGCTACGCTCAACCAACTGTGTTGACAGTTGGTTGAGCGTAATATAGTGGACTGAGCGTAGAATAGTGGGTTGAGCGTAGCCGAAACCCACTATTTACTTTCCGTACAAAAACGACTGTAATATCCATTATTATCCGCATGTCCCAAAGATTTTGCCCTTGACCAATCTTCACAAGCCTTCACAAGGTCGCCTTCTCCTTTTTGATAATGCCAGATACCACGATTATAATAGTTATTAGGGCTTATCGTATCAAATTCTATCGCTTTATTAAAATCTTGCAATGCCTCTGCACGGTTTCCGTTTTTGAAATAAGCCAAGCCTCTATTACCATAAGCCTTAGCATAATCAGGCTTTAATTCTATTGCTTTACTAATATCCTCAATGGCTCCACTAAGATCCCTTAACCTGCCTTTAGTTGTTCCTCTGTAATAATAAATTTCGGCATTACCTCCATCCAGACGCACGGCTTTATCAAGGGCTTCCAGAGCACCTTTATAGTCTTTATTGGTAATTTTTTCTTTGCCTTCGGCTAATAATTGAACAGGGTCGCCGCTATTGCAGGCTGTCAGTCCAATAATTGAGATAAATAAGATTAGATATACTGATTTCATTATAAATGTGTTATTGTAGACACAAGGCATATCTTATATCTACATAGTTCTTTTTGCAAAATTACCAATGTTCAGTGAAAATCCGACATTTAAATAAAAATTACGAAAAGCATAAGGAACATTTTCAGACGGTTTTTGAATTGTAGTTAGTCCTATACTGCTATCAAAATAGATGTCAAGGTACGATGTAATCTTGTACTGTGTCCCCAGCATAAGTCCGAGATCAAAATCTTCAATCGTATCTCCATCATCATATTCCTCAGTAGAACGTGTAAAAAGTGCATCCTCATACGCTTCTTCAGTATCATAATTCCCCTGTAAACCGGCATTTTCTCCGACATCGATTTGTCGAAGCCCTATATTTGAGCCTTTCAAAAGCCAGGAAAGGCGAGGTCCAAAAGTAATCCCCAGTTTTTCAGAGGGATAAAACACCATTTTTAAAGGCAGTTCCAAAAAATGCATCTCATACTCGCCTTTTATATCTGAAGTATAAAAAGTAGGGATATAGAAGGTATCCGTTGCCACACTAAAAGGAAATAGTGTATCTGTTCGGGGCAGAAGTTCTGCATACTGTACACCAGACCTATTATACATCAATTCCGGTCTGAAAGCCCATTTTTCAGCCAGAGGAATTTCTGCAAAAAAGCCGGCATGAGGTCCCCATGCGGGAGAACCATTACTAGTTTCGGGGTCGACATTACCTAACAATGCTCCCATGGTAAGTCCGCCCTTTATACCATAATCAATGGAATTTTGCGCATGCATATTTCCATAACAGAAAATTAGAACAATGATAAATCGAAGTAAATCTGACATATTATTTTTTTTGCCACTATCCGTAAATGTATCTTTAAACACGTTCTTAAATGTTTTTTGGGAAAACATATTCATATTTAGTTCTGTCAAAGGTTTATTTCGTAAGTTTTTCTTTTTGGAATTTGGTTTTTTTCTTTTTGAGTTTTGCTTTTATACCTTTGCAGCATGGACGTTAAAGAAGAAATTAAGCGGCGGCGAACCTTTGCTATTATTAGCCACCCGGATGCAGGTAAAACAACCCTTACCGAAAAACTACTGCTTTTTGGTGGCGCCATTCAGGTAGCGGGAGCTGTCAAATCCAATAAAATCAAACACTCAACAACTTCAGATTTTATGGAAATTGAAAAGCAGAGAGGTATCTCTGTGGCAACTTCCGTAATGGGTTTTGAGTACAACAACCTAAAAATCAATATTCTGGATACTCCCGGTCACCAGGATTTTGCAGAAGACACCTTTCGTACGCTAACCGCAGTCGATAGTGTAATTGTTGTTATTGATGTAGCAAAAGGTGTGGAAACCCAGACTGAAAAGCTGGTAGAAGTATGTCGCAGGCGAGATACGCCGGTCATTGTGTTTATCAATAAGCTGGACAGAGAAGGTAAAGATGGATTTGCACTACTCGATGAAATAGAATTGAAGCTCAAAATAAAAGTTCGTCCTTTAAGCTGGCCAATTGGTATGGGACCTGATTTTAAGGGGGTCTACAGTATGTATAAAAAAGAACTGATCCTGTTTAATCCGCACGGAAAACAGGAAGACGAAGATATTATTCGTATTACTGATCTTGACGATGATGAACTGGAAAAAAGAGTAGGAGAAAGACTAGCCAATGAACTCAGAGAGGAAGTCAATATGGTAGAAGAGATATACGATCCTTTCGAGAAAGAAAAGTACCTGACGGGGCAATTATCTCCAGTTTTTTTTGGTAGTGCAATTAATAACTTTGGTGTAAAAGAGCTCTTAGATTGCTTCACAGATATTGCGCCTTACCCACAACCATTACCGGCTGAAGAACGGGAAATAGATCCTTTTGAAAAGAAATTTACTGGTTTTGTTTTTAAAATACATGCCAATATTGACCCCAATCATAGAAACAGGATAGCCTTTGTCCGTATTTGTTCAGGCTTATTTGAACGCAATAAAAACTATTTCCATATCCGTTCAGGTAAAAAATTGAAATTTTCCAGTCCGACCTCTTTTATGGCTTCCAAAAAAGAAGTAGTAGATGCTGCCTATCCTGGCGATATTGTCGGTTTGCATGATTCCGGAAAGTTCAGAATTGGGGATACTTTATCAGAAGGCGAACAACTTCATTTTAAAGGAATTCCCAGTTTTTCTCCCGAACTATTCAAATACATAGAAAATGCGGACCCTATGAAATCCAAGCAATTGGCAAAAGGTATCGACCAACTGATGGATGAAGGCGTTGCTCAATTATTTACACAAGTAACAAACAACAGAAGAATCATTGGCACAGTCGGAGCATTACAATTTGAAGTCATTCAATACCGATTAAAACATGAATATGGTGCCTCTTGCCAATACACGCCCGTTAATTTGAATAAGGCATGTTGGCTCAGTAGTGAAAACGAAAGCGACCTACAGGAATTTGTCAAGAAAAAACAACGCCACATTGCACTCGACAAACATGGGAATACTGTATTCCTCGCCGAATCCGCCTGGATGTTAAAAATGGCACAAGAGGACTTTCCTAAAGTGAATTTTCATTTCACTTCTGAATTTTAGAATATGCTTTAACACTTCATTTGTACTCAAAAGCGCAACTATCCTACTCCTTTTTTTGTAGTAAACAATAAATTGGTAAGCTGTTTGTTGTATATACAATGCCGAGCAATATTTGCAGATCAAAGAGCACTCAAAAACAATATAATGAGGTTTATAAGCATACTTTTTTTGGTTTTAGGAGGAGTTTGGAGTAGTCATGTTATTGCACAAACCACAACAGTAAGTGGTTTGCTGACCGACTCCAAAACCGGTGAAGGGCTGCCCTTTGCCAGTGTTTATTTTACCACAATGGATGGGGTAACCACTGATTTGGAAGGTCGCTACGAGATTAGCACAACGGACATAACACTCAACACAATAACTTTCCATTATCTTGGATATAAAGAAAAAACGATCAAAGTAAAGCCTGGTGTCAACCAAATTCTGGACATCAAGCTGAAAGAAGATGCCAGTTATGACTTGGGTGAAGTGGTCGTTAAAGCCAAGAAAAAGGTTAAAAAGGATACAGCAGCTATTACACTTTACAGAAATGTAGTCCGTAATAAGCCCAATAATCGCCAGGATAAACTCGATTATTATTCCTATGAAGAATACTCGAAAACGGAGTTTGACATGTTTAATTTCAAAGAAAAAATCTTCAGACGTAAAGTATTGCGTCCGTTTTGGTTTGTCTTTGAGTATAAAGATAGTACAGATATTGGCGTGCCGTTTTTGCCTTTACTGCTGAAAGAACAATTGGCAGACGTATACTATCGTAAAAATCCCAATAAAAAGAAAGAAACACTCAAAGCCACTCGCTTCTCTGGTGTTCGTGATTTTGCTAAGGGCGATGCTGTAGAAGATGCTTTCCCTAATGCCAATGTATATGATAATATGATCGATATACAACAGGAAAGTTTTCTCAGCCCTTTTGCCAATGGCGCTTTGCCCAGTTATAAATATTTCCTGACAGATAGTATGAGTATGGATGGGCGATGGACTTATAAATTGGAATTTACACCTCGCCGAAAATCAGATCTTGCATTTACCGGACATGCCTTTATTGATGGGGAAACATTTGCTATAAGGTCTATTGACCTGTATCTGCTCGATCAGGCAAATATTAATTTTATCAGCGACTTATTGCTACAGCAAAATTTTGAATTTATTGATGGCAAACATTGGTTCAAAACCAACGATAAGACTGAATTATACCTCAACCTGACACAGAGTAAACGCCAGATGAGTGTGCGGGTACTCAGAACGAATTTAAGAACAAAAATAAGTCTGCAAACGCCTATACCTGACAGCCTGATCGATAAGGAAACCGACGACAACTGGTATGCTTACAGAAAATTCACGAAGGAATGGGAGGAACTTCGCCCTATACCACTGACCAAAACGGAAGGCGGTATTTACCAAATGATCGATTCTTTGCAAAAAACCAGAGCATATAAAAATATGATGTGGACAGGGCATTTATTTGCCACAGGTTGGGCAAAAGCTGGACCAATAGAGTTTGGCAAGTATTATAACAGCTATAGTTGGAACGACCTCGAAGGCAATCGCTTCCGTCTGGGCATACGCAATAGTAAATTTGCTTTTAATGAAAAATTGCAATTGAACGCCTATGTTGCCTACGGCGATAAAGATAAAATATGGAAATACAACGGTGGTTTCAGGTATCATTTACCCCGTATCAATAAGCGTTGGCATACTATAGGCGGATATTATAAGAAAGATTATTCTAATTTCAATTTTTATAGTCCCTGGGCTTCTCACGATTATATTTTGAATAGCCTCACAAGAGGGAAAAATGAGTTGCTGGCAAACAGCCTTTATCTCCAGCAACAAGGAAACGTTTTTTATGAAAAGGAGTTTTTTAGAGGCTTCAGAACGAAATTTTCAGGTACGCACAAAACCGTACTAACCTGGCCACAAAATCCAGATCAGGAACTGATCTTTACTGGTCTGGATGGCGAAGAGTTTCAATCTGGTGTAAATCCTTTCCAAACCGTTGAGTTTAATATCAAATCACAATGGAGTGTGGGACTGCGATTCAACCAGAACGCTCGTAATGAAAGAGGAGAAGCCACGCGTTCGGTCAGAGCATTGAAGCCTTATCTTGTACTGGATTACACTTATGCCCCACCTCGTTTTATGGGGAGCGATTTTACTTATCATCGTGTAGAATTGAGTATGCGTCAGCAATTGCGTTCTCGTATTGGTCGAACTTATTACCAATTGGAAGGGGGTAGAATATTTGGAGATGTCCCTTCCCCACTTTTCCGTATACATAGCGGTAATGAGTCTTTCATGTACAATCGATGGTCATATAATATGATGAATAACCAGGAATATGGAGGAGATATTTGGGCTTCTGCCTGGTTTACGCATCGTTTCAGAGGTTTGTTTTTCAATATGATTCCCTGGAACGACTGGTTGCGCCTGCGTAGTCTCGTGCATGGAAAAGTTTTATACAGCCGTGTTAGTCCGGATAATATAGGCAAACTTACAGGCAACAATGGAGATGGTGAACTGGCCGATCTGAATGGTGTTTATGCTGAGGTAGGTGTTGGTATTGAAAATATTGCCCGATTTATAAAGGTTGATTTTATGTGGCGTTTGACACAGCGGGATGAAGTAAGAACGGACATTGGAAATCAGGTTCGTCCTTTTGGTATAAAAGTAGAATTCAGACCTAGTTTCTAAGCAATAAATTCAATGCAAAAGAGACTTAACCATTTCTGCCTGCATAGTTTTAGTGGCATCACGCTTAAACCACTCTCTTATAAGTTTTTGATAGTGTAAAACCTGAAAAGAGTCACCTTCTTTTTCTTCTTTACTCATATCTTTAAGCCAGATTCTTACAATAGCCTGTAAGGGTTCAGGCCGTGGACCCCAGGTACCCCAGGTAATGAGAGAAAACTTATCTAAGGAGATGGTTTTAGGCGTAGATAAAGAATTATTAGTAGGAAAGCTCTCTATAATATATGGCGGCGCACTCTTTAAAACAATCTTTAACTCTATGTTTGAATTCAGCTCAGCCATTTTATGAATGACAGGTAATGCATTTGCAGAATCAAGGCACCACGGCTCTGTTATAAACACCCAGACAAGTTCAGAATGTTGTCTTTGCAAAAGATTTATGGTTTCTTTTTCAAGAATTACAGAGCGCTCAAGGTCAAGTATAGTCTCATAATTGACGCCAGTCATTTGATGTTTTATATCACGCCCCTCAGACCCTGCTGTTCTGTATCCCTCTACTAACTGCTTTACCATTGCTACATAGGTAGCATAATCCATTGCACCATCAATTACATCTTGTGTGATGAGTCCGAACATTCAATTCGTTTCTCTTTATTATTTTAAAATAATTTATGAAGGTGGTGATATATGACAAATATAGCTTTTTTTAACGAAAAAAATCATCCTTACTGTACAAGTTATTGCAGTAAACTAATTTTGAAATGTATTCCAAATATTAGATATTGAGAGACATGCGAACAGTAATTTTAATATTGTTTACGATAATATTTTTCACAAATTGCCAGCACAACCCTTTAGAAAGAGGACATTGGCATCTGCATCCTATAGGAAAACATGCATTTATGCGGCATTACGACTATATTACTCTAGACATTGTCAACCAAAAGAAAGCGATAATGAACCGCCACTTTCGGGAAGGTTCTTACCACGCAACTGGGTTTATTGATAAAAAAGAAAAGACTATAAAATTTAATTCAGATTGTGCCCCTATAGAATTCAAATACAAAGAAAGGGGGGAATATTTATTCTTTAATGATAATGAATCTTCTATATACTCATTCGATGAAATGGTCGGGAGAAATTGCATGTTCGATTGTTGTGATAAACAAGATGAATATTTTAGCAATGCCAGTGTGGATATAGATTTACCTGTTGCCAGAGACACTTCTTGTTTGCTTAGAATACCAACAAAGCAACAATCTTTACTTATTTATATCGATTACGGTCGTCCAAAGGAACGCTTTTCTGATTGTCAGGGTGATGAACCAACTTACACTGTAGAAAAACAATTTATCAATGACATTGCTGATATGGAATTATTCAAAGAAAAAATAAAACTCAAAATTCCCGAAAGGCATAGGCGCTTTATAAGATATATTATCTGTGCAGATCAAGAG
>JAHDFX010000060.1 GCA_020627965.1 Saprospiraceae bacterium
GAACCTCCTGATCCGTAGTCAGGTACTCTATCCAGTTGAGCTACAGAGCCATTTTATCACTATATTTCAATGTAATTGACTTCTCTTTTGTAAAAGTCGGCTGCAAAGATAATCAGTTTTTCGATATAATGAATAATTTGAGAATAATTTTTTGCAAAAAAAACTCGTTTTTGGGCTTCGTTACTTTGAGCTTTGTAGTTTGGCAAATATAATTTAATGTAATTTTGTCAAAACTTATTCGCAGGTCACAAATTATTCTTTACTTTGAGAAATACAAAACAATTCGTAATTAAAACATTCGTAATTCGTAATTAAATAAATATGATACAGGAAAAAACTAAGACTTCAGCCGAATTCATGGCATTGGAGGACAAATATGGTGCACATAATTATCACCCATTACCAGTAGTGTTGGCTAAGGGAGAGGGCGTACATGTATGGGATGCAGAAGGTAAACGTTATTACGACTTTCTTTCTGCTTATTCAGCTGTTAATCAAGGGCATTGTCACCCACGTATTATTAATGCTTTGCAAGAGCAGGCTAAAAAACTAACACTGACTTCCCGTGCATTTTATAATGATACATTAGGGCCTTATGAGCAATTTATTACTGAGTTTTTTGGTTACGACAAGGTTTTACCTATGAATACAGGGGTAGAAGGTGGCGAAACTGCTGTAAAATTATGCCGTAAATGGGGCTATGAAGTGAAAGGTATTCCAACAAATCAGGCCAAGATTATATTTGTTACAGGAAACTTCTGGGGAAGAACACTGGCAGCTATTTCCTCTTCCTGTGACCCAAGTAGCACTAAAGGCTTTGGTCCGTATATGCCTGGTTATGAATTGATTCCATATGATGACCTAAAGGCACTGGAAGAGGCAGTTAAAGACCCCAATGTAGCTGGATTTATGGTAGAACCCATTCAGGGAGAGGCTGGGGTAGTGGTTCCTGATGAAGGTTATTTGCGTAAAGCGTATGAATTATGTAAAGCGAATAATGTACTCTTTATTGCTGATGAGGTGCAAACGGGTATCGCACGTACAGGTAAGATGATTTGTTGCGATCACGAAGGCTTCAAACCAGACATTCTCATCTTAGGTAAAGCACTCTCTGGCGGTGTATTTCCTGTCTCTGCTGCATTAGCTCGCGATGAGATTATGTTGTGTATTAAACCAGGAGAACATGGCTCTACCTTCGGCGGTAATCCCTTGGCTTGCGCTGTAGCCATGGAAGCATTGAAAGTTGTAGAAGATGAAAAGTTGGCTGAAAATGCTGAAAAACTGGGACAGGTTTTTAGAGATTACATGCAGAAACAGTTAGTGGATAAATCGGATTACGTTACTTCAGTACGTGGTAAAGGCTTATTGAATGCCATTATAATAGACGATGAAGAAACTGGTGATGTAGCCTGGAATATTTGTATGAAGTTGCGTGATAATGGGCTGTTGGCCAAGCCAACACATGGTAATATTATCCGTTTTGCACCGCCTTTGGTCATGACAGAACCACAATTGCTCGAATGTTGCGAAATTATTGAGAAGACAATTCTTAATTTTTCTTAATTTTTATGTCTATAGTCGTCAGACGGCGGTTCTTAGGTATTATGTTGTCCTGTCGTCTGGCGACCTTTGACTGAGGTCTTATATTATGGTATACGAATTCAAAGGCTTTAAGCCGATAATAGATGAGTCTGCTTACATACATCCACAGGCAGTCGTTACGGGAAATGTAATCATTGGTAAAGATGTGTATATAGCCCCTGGGGCAGCCATACGTGGAGACTGGGGCGGGATTATCATTGAAGACGGCTGCAATGTGCAGGAAAACTGCACTATACATATGTTTCCGGGTGTGACGGTACGCTTACGCAAAGGAGCACATATCGGTCATGGAGCCATTATTCATGGTGCTGAAATCGGAGAGAATTGTCTGATTGGTATGAATGCTGTCGTTATGGATAATGTAGTGATAGAAGAAGAATGTATCATAGGCGCTTTATGTTTTATCAAAGCAGATACCCGTATCCCAAGGCGTAGTCTGGTTGTTGGTAACCCTGGAAAGATCATTAAACAGGTGAGTGATACAATGCTGGATTGGAAGACTAAAGGTACTCAATTGTATCAATCACTGCCACAGCAATGTAAAGAGAGTCTTCGTCCATGTGAACCACTACGCGAAATTCCAGCAGATCGCCCAGATCAGGAAAAACTATTTGAAACCTGGAATGTCATTAGAAAAAAAGATGAATAACTTAAACACTTTCTAAGTGTAAATAACGTAAAAAGATGTGCACTATGGTGTCGATTATTTGTGTTACTTACTTACTTACTTACTTACTTATTTATTCAGAAGTGTTGATTGTTTAGTAAAAAAACTTAACTTTAGAATTAAGTACCAAATGTGAATAGGAGTTTTCGATAACACGGCCTATCAATAAAACATAAATCCAACTATTTATGAACGCACTTGTCACTATATTAGATAATACATTTAATTGTATTTTTCAAACTGATAGTAACCTCAATGTCGTTTACTGGAACACAGCAACTGAAATTGTATCAGGTGTTTTGAAAGAAGATGCTGTTGGTAGCAATATATTTGATTTAATACCTTCCCTTTTAGAAGAATGTGAATATTATTTTAAAGAGGCTATCCTCAAAGAGAGACGTGTCATAGAGTTACATCTGCATAAATTTACAGCGCCAGTAAGTCAGAACAAAATAGCCGTTAGGGCCAGGTATTTACCACACGTAGTTGCTAGTAAAGTGATTGGTCTTTATGGGATTTGGAAGCAGCTTAGCTACGACTATGAAGAACGTGACTATCTTAACTTACTTAAGTCTGTGATTCTTAATGCAAATGATGCAGTTATGATCACCAAAGCCTTTCCCATCGAAGCTCCTGAAGGACCAGTAATCATATACTCTAATCCTGCATTTAGTAATATGACTGGTTATGAGATGCACGAAGTGTTGGGTAGAACCCCTCGGATGGTGCAAGGTGAGGATACAGATAAAAAAGCTAAGAACAAGATCAAAAAATCTTTAGCAACATGGGAACCTGTACAACAGGAAATGCTGAATTATACAAAAGAAGGCGAAAAATTCTGGGTAGATCTTTCTATCGTCCCTGTAAAAAACGAGGAAGGATATTTTACACATTGGATATCTGTTCAAAGAAATGTAACAGAAAAAATGGCACAACAGGAACAGCTCAAAGCATTGAATAATGGCTTGGAGGGTATGGTAGAAGAAAGAACTAAAGAACTCGAAAAATTTATCTATTTTGCTTCGCATGATCTTCGTGAACCAGTCCGTATTATTCACAGCTTTCTTGATTTATTGAAAAAACGACTTGGAAGTAATCTTGATGAAACCAGTGCAGAATACCTGGAATTTGTACAGGATGGGGCTAAGTCGGTACAGCGCATGGTAGAAGCTCAGTTATTCAGAAGTTCAAAAGGAATCTTTGAAATTACAAAAAGTCAATTTCAAAGATATTGTTCATGGTGCAAAAAGGAACCTGACTTTAATGATTATGGAGACAAATACTACTATCACTGTTGATGATATGCCAGATATTAATGTTGATTTTTCTTTGATGATAAATGTCATGCAAAACCTTATTAATAATGCCATTAAACATTGTGATAAGCCCCAGCCCAATATTCATATCAGTAGCAAAGAACTTAAAGATTCCTTTTTAATTAAAGTCAAGGATAATGCAAGAGGTATCGAGAGCAGTAATCTTGAAAAAGTGTTTAATATGTTTAAGTCAGCAAAAATTAAAGACAATAATGAGTCTTCTGGTGTGGGACTTGCCATCTGCAAAAATATCATTGAAAAACATAAGGGAACAATTTATGTAGAATCTATATTAGGCGAAGGCAGTACATTCATTATCCAATTGCCTAAACAACAAATCAAAAAATCTTAATTATTTTTTTATTAATTTACCTGCCAGTTTTTTGTGACTGTTTTTATAGATGAATAGTCATAAGTTTGAAAACTAATTAACTAATCATTACATAAACCAATTTAGATGAGATATTTACTACTCACCTGCACGCTGTTGAGCCTAGTCGTGTTCACAGCCTGCCCACCAAGCCCAACAGAGCCGAACCTTTATCAAAAATGGCTCAATTCTTATGAAGAGGAAACCAATTCTGCTGAAGAACGTTGTTATCGCCCAGCAGATTATAATTTTCCACAGTCACGCCAACGTAGCGGCTTCGAATTTAAGGAAGACGGCACGATGTCTATCTTTTATCCTGGACCTACCGATGCTTTAGTCACACAAGCGGGAACCTGGACAAGAAAAGGTGATAATCAGTTAGAGGTAAAACTTGCCAACCAGAGTAAGCCTTTTCTGATTGATATTATTTCTCTGCAAGATGGACTATTGAAGATCAAGCCACCTCAAATTAATCCGAATCCAAGCACTATTGGTTTACTAACTAAGAAATGGTACAATTCTCGTGAAGAAGAAACAGACCCAAGTGTTGAACGTTGCTACCGCCCTGATGGCTTTGAATTTCCACAATCCAGAGGCAGAAGTGGTTTTGAGTTCAAAGAAAATGGAGACTTTGTTTATTTCTTCCCTGGCCCTACAGACCGTATGGAGAGTAAAACAGGTAAATGGACAAGTGTAAATGACGGCAAAGTAAGTGTGACATTAGATGATCCGAATCCAAATCAAAACAAGACTTTTGATATTGAAATTAATACATTGACCAACGATGTAATGAAGATCAAGCCACCAAGAATCTCTGCAAATGCTGGCTATTAATGGCGGTAATAACGAGAAAAAATAAGTCTTAAACTTATCGTAGAAAACAGCCCAAACAGACAAACTGTTTGGGCTGTTTTCTTTATATTTGCCAAGCTCAAACAAATCCAGAAATATTTTATATGGAAGCTATCATGCAAGGCAGTATTACTACTGAAGTTAAAGGGGGAATTGCCACGATTACTTTTTATCACCCAGCCCATAACTCCCTGCCAGGGAATTTATTAGCTCAATTTGCTCAAGCTATCACTGATGCAGGTAATAATGATGCCATAAAAGTTGTCATCATTAAAAGTGCAGGAGAAAGAACTTTCTGCGCTGGTGCCAGCTTCGATGAATTAATGTCTATAGAAGACTTTGATACTGGGAAAAAATTCTTCATGGGCTTTGCCAATGTTATTAATGCTTGTCGCAAATGCCCCAAATTCATTATAGGACGCGTACAGGGCAAAGCTGTAGGAGGGGGAGTAGGAGTAGCCTCAGCAGTTGATTACTGTTTTGCTACAAAATATGCCTCTGTAAAGCTTAGTGAACTTGCTGTAGGAATAGGACCTTTCGTCGTAGGACCAGCAGTAGAACGCAAGATCGGTACTTCAGCTATGAGTCAATTGGCAATTGATGCTACAGAATGGAGAGATGCAGCCTGGGCAAATGCTATGGGGCTATATGCTGAAGTTTACAACGATGCTGAAGAAATGGATAAAGCCATAAAAATTCTTACAGAAAAGCTACTAAATTCCAATCCTGAAGCCATGCGCCTGCTCAAACAAGTCTTCTGGGAAGGTACAGAACATTGGGATCAATTATTAGAGAAACGAGCAGAAATGAGTGGTCAACTGGTTTTATCTGACTACAGTAAAAATGCCATTTCAAAATTCAAGAAAAAATAGATGTGTTATATTGCAGGGTGCCTTGTGGTAAATCAAATATCACATTAATACTTCAATACTTCAACACATTAATACAACAAAAATGATCGCAACACAGAAAATAGCCAAAACAACGCTGACCAAAGCCTTCAAATTGATGGCTATGGCTAAGGCAATGACGGATTATTATGAAGAAAACATGAAATTCGTTGGCAAGTATGTACATGCGACTTCGAGAGGGCATGAGGCTATTCAATTAGCTGTGGGGATGCAGTTGTTGCCACAGGATTTTCTTTCCGCTTACTATCGTGATGATGCTACATTATTGGGGCTGGGAATGGAGCCTTATGATCTGATGTTGCAGTTAATGGCAAAACGAGACGACCCTTTTTCAGCAGGACGTAGTTATTATGCACACCCTAGTTTGAAAGATGATGATAAACCCAAAATACCACATCAATCTTCTGCCACAGGTATGCAGGCAATTCCATCTACGGGTATTGCAATGGGAATCCAATATAAAGAACAGTTGGGTTTGGAGGAAGGCAAGAATGGGGAAAAACCAGTAGCGGTCTGCTCTTTAGGCGATGCCTGTATAACTGAAGGTGAAGTATCTGAAGCCTTCCAAATGGCAGCTCTTCGTCAGTTACCAATTCTTTATTTTGTACAAGATAATGAATGGGATATATCAGCTCATGCCAGTGAGATCAGGGCAATGGATGCCACGGGCTATGCACAAGGCTTTCATGGTATAGAGGTCAGAACAATTAATGGTAGTGACTTTTTTGAGTGTTACCTTACGGTAAAAGAGGTATTGGCTAAGATAAGAAAAGAGCGCCGTCCGTTTTTGATCCATGCTAAAGTACCGCTGCTCAACCACCATACTTCTGGTGTAAGAAAAGAATGGTACAGAGATGACCTGGAAGAACATGCCAAACGAGATCCTTTTCCATTATTCAAAAAGCAATTATTAGAATACGGATTTACCAAGAAACGTCTGAAACAACTAGAAAAAGAAGCTATGGAATTGGTCATGGCTGATTTTGAACGTTCCAAAAATGCAGAAGACCCACGCCCTGAAGATTTATACACACATGAGTTTGCCCCAACACCTGTAACTGAAGAGCAAGGCATCCGCGAACCGGAAGGCAAGGATAAGGCGGTTATGGTAGACTGTGCGCTGTTTGCTGTACGTGAATTGATGGAGAAACATCCTGAATGTTTGTTGTATGGTCAGGATGTAGGACGCCGTCTGGGAGGAGTATTTCGTGAAGCAGCTACATTAGCCCAACAATTTGGCGATGAACGGGTGTTCAATACACCAATCATGGAAGCCTTCATTATCGGCAGTACTGTGGGGATGTCGGCAGCGGGTTTGAAGCCTATAGTAGAAGTTCAATTTGCAGACTATATTTGGCCGGGACTCAATCAGTTATTCACGGAAGTTAGTCGTTCTTGTTATCTAACCAATGGCAAATATCCGGTTAGTATGATACTGCGGGTTCCTATAGGAGCATATGGTAGTGGAGGACCTTATCATTCTTCAAGTGTTGAGACAGTGGTTTGTAATATCAGAGGCTTGAAAATAGCTTACCCCAGTACAGGAGCAGATTTGAAAGGACTGATGAAATCAGCCTATTACGATCCAAATCCTATAGTTATTTTTGAACACAAAGGATTATATTGGTCAAAGGTAAAAGGTACCGATGCCGCCAGCACTATTGAGCCAGATGAGGACTATATGATTCCTTTCGGAAAAGCTAGAATAGCATTAAAAGCTGATGAAGATAAAACTGAACATGGAGAAGCATTGTTGGTCGTCACTTATGGAATGGGCGTACATTGGGCTTGCAATGCAGCAAAAGACTTTCCAGATAGAGTAACAGTGCTGGATCTGCGTACCTTAAATCCACTGGATACAGAATTGATATATAGTGAAACAAAGAAACATCACCGTTGTCTGGTAGTGACTGAAGAGCCGGTCGATAATTCATTTGCGCAAAGCATAGCAGCCCGAATTCAGGAAAATTGTTTTGAAAGCCTGGATGCACCAGTGCGTACATTGGGTTCTGCGAATATGCCGGCTATTCCGTTAAATGCTACATTGGAAAAAACTATGATACCATCTATTGAAAAAGTAGCAATTGCTATTAAAGACATATTAGCTTATTAAAATGTATAACTTGAACTTCAGAAAATACATACTGCTTATTTGTTCCGCTTTTCTGCTGACTATATGTTCGGCGCAGGAAAATGCACAGGAGCTCTATCAAGATAGTGATATTGAGCATCGCCAATTTGATAAAGAAAAATGGGGAAAAGTCATTGATGGCATCGACTATAATGAAAAAGAAAAGCGTCCGAAAGAAAAAGATAAATCAGACTCCTGGGAAGGTTTTGGAGGCAACCCCTCATCATTCTTTGGTAATTTGTCAGGGATAAGGTACCTCTTTTATGCCATTGGAATAATAATTCTTGGTGTGCTGGTCTTTTTTATCGTTAAAAATACAATGCTTTTGCATGGCACAGCCAATAGAAAAAATAGAGCCTTTACTATAGAAGAAGCCGAACAGAATTTACTGGAAACAGATTTGCAACGGTTCTTAAAAGAAGCATTAGCAAAGGGCGATTATAGAATGGCTGTTCGGGTATACTATCTCGAAATTTTAAAACAGCTTTCGCTAAAAGGTACCATTAAATGGAAACGGGATAAAACAAACAGTGAGTATTTGAACGAAATGCGTCCACAATCCGATTTTAAGGATTTCAGAAAATTGACCCGAACTTTTGAAAGGGTTTGGTACGGAAATAAATTGATTGAAAAAAGTATATATAATACCATCAGCCCTCAATTTGAAGGCTATTTAAAGAAAATACAGTCATGAAAAACTACATCTTTATATTGGTTGCCAGTATTTTAATGGCATCCTGTACGGGTACAAAATCTGTAACGACGCCTCCGTCTCCGCCACCACAACCCGACCCTGTGTCAGTTGGTATAGCCAAAAAACCAAGAAATATAATCTTGATGATTGGAGATGGTATGGGAGTTACACAGATCACGGCTGGTTTATACTCTAATAATAATAAGCTTAATCTGGAACGCTTCAAAGTAATTGGTTTTCACAAACCTTATGCTTCCAATAAATTAATTACAGACTCAGCGGCAGGTGCTACGGCTTTTGCTTGTGGTGTAAAAACGTATAATGGCGCTATAGGGGTAGACGCTGATACCAATGCGGTAAAAACAATTTTGGAATATGCAGAAGAAAAAGAATTATCAACAGGGCTGGTCGCTACCTCCACGATAGTTCATGCTACACCAGCTTCTTTTATTGCTCATCAGCCACAACGCAAGATGTATGAAGCTATTGCAAAAGATTTCCTCAAAACAGAGATAGACCTTTTTATAGGAGGAGGAAAACGTTATTTCGACCGAAGAGAAGACGGAGATAATTTGATTGATATTCTCAAATTGAGAGGCTATGAAATGGGGACTTATCTGGGAGATGAATTGCCTGAAAAAATAGATACGGATAAAAACTATGCCTACTTAACAGCAGATAAAGACCCTTTGACAGTAGCAGCCGGACGCGAATATCTGCCTAAGGCAACTAAGCTGGCAACAGACTTCCTTCATACACGAGGCAAGGGCTTTTTCCTAATGGTAGAAGGTTCGCAGATCGACTGGGGAGGGCATGCCAACGATTCTGATTACATCATCACAGAAATGATTGATTTTGACAAAGCGATCGGCCACGTTCTGGATTATGCCGAGAAAGATGGAGAAACACTGGTTATCGTTACTGCCGATCATGAAACAGGAGGATATGCGATTAATCCCGGTTCTGAAATGGGAGATATCAAAGGAGCTTTTACAAGTGATTATCATACCGCTGATCTGGTACCTGTATTTGCTTATGGACCCGGAGCTGAAGCTTTTGGTGGTATTTACGAAAATACAGCTATTTTCGATAAAATGATGGAAGCTTTTGGTTGGAAAAGAGACTAACTAATGATAAAAGATATCAAGTGTAAGAAATAAAGAAAAAAGTTTAACTTTGTCGCTAGCCTACACTTTAAATACAACTTATTATGAACGCTAAGATTGCCGGTATTGGTTTTTATGTCCCCGAAAGAGTAGTTACTAATGAGGAACTCACTAAGTTAATGGATACTACTAATGAGTGGATTATTGAACGGACAGGAATTGAAGAAAGAAGGTATGCCAAAAAACATAAAGAAACAACCTCAACTATGGGGGCAGAAGCCGCTAAAATCGCTATTGAACGAGCCGGAATTACGGCAAAAGATATAGATTTTATCGTATTTGCTACTTTGAGTCCCGATTACTATTTCCCAGGTTCTGGTGTGCTTTTACAACGTCATTTGGGTATCAAAGATATTGGCTGCCTGGATATTCGTACACAATGCACAGGTTTCATTTATGGACTGTCTATTGCAGATCAGTATGTGAAATCAGGTATGTATAAAAACGTGCTGGTTGTCGGTTCAGAATTTCATTCTGCCGGGCTGGATTTCACGACTCGTGGGCGTAATGTAACCGTAATTTTTGGTGATGGAGCTGGTGCAGCAGTTGTACAGGCAACAGAGGAAGAAGGTAAAGGTATTCTAACGACGAATCTTCATGCTGATGGAGAGTATGCAGAGCAATTGATGTATGCAAACCCTGGTTGTCATGGTGGTGTATTTTTAGGGGATAAATCAGAGTTAGACTATAAAGATGAAGCTGATTATGGCGACATGTTCCTGACACAGGAATTAATAGATAAAGAAGCCATTTATCCGCATATGAACGGACGCTACGTATTTAAATTTGCTGTTCAAAAATTCCCGGAAGCCATTATGGAAGCTTGCGAAGCCACAGGGTACACGCCTGCTGACATTGATATGCTGGTTCCACATCAGGCAAATCTTCGTATTGCACAGATGATACAACTGGGCCTGAAAATACCTAATGAAAGAGTGTATAATAACATTCAAAAATATGGTAACACTACGGCAGCATCTATTCCTATCGCTTTATGTGAAGCTTGGGAGAAGGGCTTAATCAAAGATGGTGATTTAGTTTGTCTGGCGGCTTTTGGTAGTGGTTTTACCTGGGGAGCAGCTATGATCCGGTGGTAAAATAAAAATTACTTAGTTAACCCAAATATAGAAGACTATGAAACTCACCTACGAACAGGCTATGGCGGAATTGCAAGGTATCGTCGGAGGATTGGAAAGTGAGACAATAGGTATGGATGAACTTACTGAAAAAGTAAAGCGTGCAGCCGAGTTGCTTGAGTATTGTAAGAATAAATTACATAAGACAGAACAGGAAGTAGGTAGGTTTTTGGATAAGAAAAATTAAAGGTATTTAGTTTATAATGTACACAGTATTGTCTCAAAAAACACAACTAAAATTCTACTTGGCACGTTTTTGTATATAAATTGTACAAGAAAACGTTTTTTTCATGAAGAGATATTACATTGCTTTATTGATATCTATGTTGTGTGGCTTTACTTATGCACAGATCACATTAGATAATCCTTCGTTTGAAGATACTCCTAAAGATGCTACCAATCCTATAGGATGGAAAGGCTGTGGACCATACACTACCCCAGATATTCTGCCGGGGAAAAATGAATTTGGAGAACCTATCTGGGATGTCACACACAAACCTGTAGATGGGAAAACCTACATTGGACTAATCACCAGAGAAGATAATACACAAGAGTATATAGGTCAAAAACTAAGTACAACATTGCTTAAAAATGATTGTTATTTGTTTAATGTTGATGTAGCCCGTTCACCTTATTATGCTGGATATAATACGGCTGTGCGCCTAAGGATATGGGGAGGAACCAATTCCTGTGAAAAAACAGAATTGTTATACGAATCAGATGCAGTGGAGCATTATGAATGGAAGAAATATGAAATTTTATTTTTCCCGAAACAGGATTACGACTATATAATTTTTGAAGCTACTTACGTTAAAGGTACTATATGGCCTTATCGTGGTAATTTGCTAATGGATAATGCTTCAGCTATCAGAGTTTGCGACAGAGCAAGTCTGGAATAAAGTCTAATCATTCAAAACTATTATTTATGAAAACGATCTTCGCAACCATTATAGTCGCTTTCACAGCACTGAATTTCATTCCAAATACTAATAACAATACAGATGAAAACCCCGAACACAGCTCTATTCACTGGTGTGAAGGAGATAAACTAACCTGGAAAGATTACAGGGGCAAACCTAATGGTCAGAAAGGGTATTTTCATGCTTTGACTGCCTACGAAATTGCTTTCAATGTATCTATGAAAGGGAGTGATATTGAATTTGAAGTTGCCTGCGATTTTGTTCCACATCGTTCATGGGTAAAGTCGGGAAAAGAAAATGCAGATTTACTCAAGCACGAACAATTACATTTCGATATAGCTGAGATACATGCTCGAAAACTGAGAAAAGAGCTGATGGAAACCAGAATAACTTTTGCCAATCTAGAAGCAAAAGCCAATGAAATATACGAACGCCACTGGAATAATCTGAATAAGATGCAGGAGGCTTATGATCGTGAAACAGACCACTCAATAATAGAAGAAAAGCAATTGGAGTGGGATAAAAAAGTGGCTTATTGGCTAAATGAACTGAAGCCGTATGCGGATAATTCTTTTTGTAGATAAAGCAAGAAAATAGGGACATTCAAAAGTAATCTAGTGTTCTGTAAACTAAGTAATTGGTGGTTTTGGGCAATGAATTTTGTGTCTGAACGAAGAACCCCGGAGCCGAATAGCCTTAGCTATTGGGCGAGGACGTGATGAAGTGCAGGCGCAAAAGGCATGTCCAAAATTACTCAGAACTTAGTTTACAGAACACGAGTGGTTCAGAGCATAAGTTTCTGATAGGCGATAAATTGACGTCATATAAATTTCAACATCCTACAGTTCAATATTCATCAGTTCCGTGGTTCACTTCAATATCGCCATTCATCAAAATGTTTCCTGAATATCTTAGATAAATTATCGGCATCATCAATGCCCCGATGGTGAGTGCCTGTGAATTCAAAGCCTTCTTTTTCCACAGCGCGTTTTAGTCCTATGGGTTTGTGGAGTCCACGAATTTTTTGGTATTGATGTTTAAGGCTGATGTGATGTTCCAGCCATTCGTCATCCAGTCGATGTAAAGCACAATTATTTTCCAGTATTTTTCTATCGAAAAAGCCCCAGGAGCATAGTATATACTCTTCATTATCCTGCCAGCCGATCCATTCCTGAAATTGCTCAATAACAGCAGAAAACTCATCTGCACCTTCCACGTCTTCCTGTGTTATAGAAGTTAGTTTTTTACAAAATGGGGATAAAGTCGGATGAAAAACTGGTTTTATAAATTTACAAAACACCTCAGTCACTTCAGCATATTCATCAAGCTTTAGTGCGCCAATCTCTATGACTTCCTGCTTATGTGAAGCCCGTCTGTATTCCCAGCAAGTTGCCTCTAAATCAAATACTATGTAGTTCATTTTATAAATTCAAATCTCTAATTCAAACACAAATGCCTGGTTTTATCTACGCATTCTTTTTCTATTACGCCCCCTGTTTCTTGGCTTAGAAACTGGTGCCAGCCAGTCTCTCCCAAGACTTCCAGTAGCTGCGCCCAATCCTCCCATAAAACCACCAAAGACTGCACTGCCCAGTATCAGCAAAATTGAACTGCCTGCGAAGGGTAATAAATTAGCCATGCGATCAGTTAAAATACCAGCATTGCCCTGATGTAAGAAAATGGCATAAGCCCCCCAGGTAATAAATATTGCCAGAAAACCTGATAGAAAACTTTGCCATGAGCGCATACCCATTAGCCATGAGATAACAAAGGCCACAATAACCAAACTCCACCAGGGCATAAATTGTTGTGACACAAAACTGAGACTGGCAATCAATAAAAATGAGATAGCGAATTTCATCTAAGGCTTCATTTTTTGTGTAGTAATAATTCTTTTGTGTTCGTTGTTTGGGGTTTTCATAAATAGCAAAGGGTAATACTGACCAGTAGCCCAAAATTTAGTGAAATTATCGTAATAAGGACTGCCCGGATTTCCTGATTGCCCACCTGGATAAACACCATAAGCATCAATTTCGTTCCCCATTTCTACCACCATTCGCCATGAAGGACCTCCCCAGCTACTATTGGCATTGGGGGCATATTGATCTCCTCCTGTTTGTACACCATTCAATGAAAAGTCAGGTATACGAGCTAAATGTTGAATACTTGTATTTAAATATGACTGCCATTTAATAGGTTTTTCATTGTCTGTCTCCCAGTCTTTAGCTGCTTTCAGAGCTGCTTTTAACGAAGCATTAGCTACCTCACGGGCGGTTTCTTTTTCATTGGCAGTTTGCGCAATATCGAAGAATGGATGCTCCGGCTGGTTTTCCAGAAAATCTATTGTACGCCAATAATCGGGATAACTAAGAGCTGTTCCAGACTTACGGGCATAGGTATAAAATTCGTCCCAGGTAATCGTATAAAATTTCTTAAACCATATTTTAAACAAGCTGGGGGCAATTTTATCCTGGTCAAAAATATAATCCCAATCTTCCAGTAATTCGACTTGTTCCAGATCTTCCTTTGATAAAGTTGACTTATCGACATATTGCAATAAAAAAGGAAGGCAGTCGGCTGCTTGAAGACTGTAATTATCATTCTGCAAAGCCATCATATCTTTGATGGTCATTTTTTCTTTTTCAGCTAATACCTGGTTGATACGACGCCCACGATAATCGCCAAAACTGGCACCACTATAATAATAAGGATAATCGGGTGCAGTAGAGTGTTGATTGGCGGAAGAAACGAAGCCCCGTTCAGGGTTTTTTATATGCGGATTGTGTTCACGTGGAATGAAACCAGCCCACTGACTGTCAGCGCCATCTGCTTTTTGTAAAAAACGTCCCTGCTCTTTCCTTTTTAGTGGAAATTTACCCTGCACCCATAGTGCAATATCCTGACGATCAGCAAAAACAAAATTCTGAGCAGGACAGGAATAAACACCAATAGCATCGGCATAATCATCATAATTTTTTGCTTTATTCAAGTTGAAAAAAGCTGCTAATTCATTGGAACGCTCATGAGCCATCCAGCGATAAGCCATATCATTTGATGCATCATTTTCATCCGTATAGGCGACGGACCCGAAATGGGTGTAATAAACAGTGTCCAAGATAGTACCCAGGTTACGAACCTTAAACTCTTCGATAACTTTTTTTGTTTTTAAGTATTTGCCTTCATATTTATATTCGCCTCGCTGACCATCTTTCCAATCCAATAAATACCAATCAGATACATCATGCCCTACGTTAGTGACGCCCCAGGCGATATGCTCATTAAAACCAATAATTACCCCAGGGCTTCCGGGTAGGGATACACCATATATGTTTAGATGTGGAGTGTGAATTTGTATTTCGTACCAGATGGAAGGCATAGAAAGTGGCAAGTGCGGATCATTACAAAGAATGGGGTGTCCACTGGCTGATTTATCGCCTGAAATTGCCCAATTATTACTGCCAATGCCTTCTGGCATCTTTTGGAAGATACTGGAAAGTTTGTCTGTATTAGGTATAACAGGCTTACTGTCAGGTACTTTTACTGGCTTGAAATTCCATTTTCGCTCTGAGGGAATAATAGGGGATTGTTTGGGGAACGCTTCAGGAAATAAATCTCTGAATGTTTCTTCTCCAAGCCATTGCAATGTATTGGTGTTTTCCAGATCAAATTCTTTGCTGGCCAGCGTGCGGGACATTTGTTTTAATAAAAGAGCAGTTTTCAATGGAGTCCATTTTTCTGGAGCATAATCTAGCAGTTTGTATTCAATAGGGTATTCTTTAGGAGATAATGATTCGATATAAGCATTTACACCTTCTGCATAGGCTTCCACCAGGTCATAGTATTCTGGTGTTTTTTTCCATTCTTCCAGACTTTGCTGAGCTGCCCACACCATACCCATTCGACGGGTTTCTTTGTCTCTTTCTAAAACTCGTTCACCAATTAGCTCAGACAATCTGCCAGCAGCATTATGTGTTTGGAACTCCATTTGCCAGAGCCGGTGTTGTGCTGTTACATAACCCTGTACAAGCATTGCGTCACGATTATTCTCTGCAAATATATGAGGAATTAACCGGTCATCATATTGTACCTCAACCGAACCAGAAAGACTAGCGAGTTGTATATCCTGAGCATAGGATATATCAATTTTATCGGCATTTTGCCAGAAACCGAAAAAAGGACTGAGAAATTTTCCCATTGGAGGGAGCGGAGCAAATCTGTTATTTAGCATATAGGTTAATCCTACAGTGAATAACAACATTAAAATGAACTTAACTGCACGCATTTTGTCTAGTTTTGGCAATACTATTGTATTGGTTTGAGGCTTTACTTAGTATGGATAAAGATAGTAAAATTGTAATAGACTTTATTCTGGTCTAATGAATTGTGTGTGTAACAAATTGCACAGTTTTACTCAGTTATCCCCCCTCGTCCCCTCCAAAGGGGAATATTTGCTTGTTTATCAGTTTATTGTCCCCCTTTGGAGGGGGTGAAGGGGGTGGAATGCTAAGAGTTTTTTGTGCAATTTGTTACACTCACTAATGAATTGACTACCAATTTTTTTATTTAACAATATTGATATGAGGCTTACTATTCGAGCTTTAGTAGTGTTGGGACTGGCTTTTCTAACAGCGTGTTATGCACCAGAACCACAAAAGGAATTTAAAGGTAAAAAACAATTTAGAACAACAGATCCATCAAGACTGTACTTCAAAAATATGCGTAGTGCTTATTACTATCGTTCTCGCCGACCAAATTCAAAAAAAGATATTTACAAATTGCGGAAAGCCAGTAAAGAATTTGATCGACCATTATTATATCCGGTTATTATCAATGATTGGCTAAATGACGAAGCTTTTGTTTTTATTGAAAAAAATAATTTCAAAGACTTTCATACGGATAGCCTTATCGTACAATGGCAAGAGGCAGATACGACTGGAACTTTCTTTATGACAACACCTACTAAAGAGGCACAGTATGCTTTTGCAGGGGAAATATACGATGCGCTGACTAAAGGTAAATCATTGGAAATGAAGACAAAAAATGGTGGTTTCGTTTCGATTTTTCAACGACAACAGGATGCTATGAATTTTGTTATTGTTATGCGGGATTATTATCGACTGACGGAGGTAAAGTGAGTTCATACCAGGCAGCAGGTAAGCCATCAATTTCTCCGTTTTTATACCAAGTCAAACCATTTTTTGTCAATACTTTTACAGAAGCAGCATGAGCAGGATCAACAAGGCCTATCAAACGGCTGAAACGCTTTAGTGATTGAGCATATTCAACGAGTCTGGCAGTAATTTCTGTAGCATATTGATTGCCCCAATACTCAGGCATTAATGCATAGCCGACTTCGGCTTCATTGTATTTTTTATCAAAAGGAACTAATTTTGCAAAGCCAATAAACTGCTGGTCAGATTGCCGCAAAACATGATAGAAACCAATGTCTGAATTTTTCTGATTAAACTGTACTGCTACATCAAATTTTGCCTGAGTTTCTTCCAAAGACAAGGCTCGTTCAGTAATATATCGCATCACCAACTCGCTCATCATTAATGGAGCAAAATAATCAAAATCCTGCTCGGTATATGGAGATAATATAAGTCTGTCTGTTTGTATCATAATTCGGATATTCAATGTATTACAAAACCTCACCAACTACAAAAATACTGCCTCCTACAAATACAAGATCACCTTCCTCACTAAGCGTTTGAGCGACTCGCAAGGCGATAGGCACACTGCTATAAGCATAGGCATCCCGACCAGCATCTTTAAATTTTTTCAGCAATAACACAGCATCCATGCCACGTGGAATATCTGGTTTTGCAATATGATAAACAGCATCTTCCGGCAACATACTAATCACCTTGTCATGATCTTTATCCTTCACCATACCAATCACCATGTGAAGGCGACGGTAGGGGAGTTGGGATAATTGTTCTACTACCTGTTTAAGCCCGGCAGCATTATGTCCACTATCGCATAAAGTCAGTGGATAATCAGCTATTTTCTGCCACCTACCCATGAAATTAGCCAATGATTTGACCTGACGCAGACCTTGACGAATATCTAGCTCCGTTACACTAATATTTTCCTCATTCAATATTTTCACAGCATGCAAAACCCCACCTAAATTCTTTTGTTGATAGCTTCCATAGAGATCAGTTTGCAAATTGTCAAACAAAATATCTTCGGTTTGACTGTCCGCAACGCGGTACACATTGCCCGAAAGGGAAACTTCTGCTGCTTCTATATGTATATAATCCTCAGCAAAATACAGTGGTGCATTTTTTTGTTCGGCGACATCTTTAAAAACATATTGGACAGCAGCCTGTCTTTCACTAATAATTACAGGCGTATTTTCTTTAATGATTCCTGCCTTTTCCCCTGCGATCTCAGGCAAAGTGTCTCCCAAAAATTGCTGATGATCGTAACTGATATTGGTAATAAGGGATAGGATAGGGGAGAGAATATTGGTAGAGTCAAGTCGCCCGCCTAAACCTGTTTCTATAACGGCTATATCGACTTGCTGATGGGCAAAATGATGGAAAGCCATAGCTACAGTAATTTCAAAAAAAGACGGCTGGATACTTTCAAATAAGTCTTTATGCTGATCTACAAAATCAATGACAGCTGCTTCAGAGATCAGTTGTCCGTTAATTTTGATTCGTTCCCGAAAGTCTTTGTAATGCGGAGAAGTATATAAACCAGTTTTTAAGCCTGCACTTTGTAATATGGCGGATAACATATGAGCCGTTGAACCTTTTCCATTAGTTCCCGCAATGTGTATGGATTTAAATTTCTGATGTGGATTATTCAAAGCTTCGCAAAGAGCAAGAATATTATTCAGGTCTTTTTTCATGGCGGCTGCTCCTACACGCTGATACATGGGAAGCTGACTATATAAATAGTCTAAGGTAGCTTGGTATGTCAATGTATATTAATGTTTTTATTCTACCCGGTACTTAAAAGTAATAGAACCGCATTGTGGGTCGGGTGCGTTTTCATTCGCATCGAAAGTAAATTCCCTTGCTTTCTTTTCTGATAATTGCACCAGCTTTGAATCTTGAGTAGTTGAACCGCGAATAGAAAAATTGGCTTCAACGACCTTACCTTGCGGATTAACACATATCTCCACCCTTACATCCCCCACTTTATTACTATTTTCCTTAACACTAGGGCGGTTTATAGGGCTGCGTCCGACCAAGTCAATGCCAATACCATCTTTGCCCTTACCTGGGCTTTTATCACCTTCCAGATTTTCTGCATTGGGATCACCATCATTGCTTCCCTGATCGCCTGGTGTATTTGTATTGCCTTGCCCACCATTTTGATTGCTGCCTGGAAAGCCGAATTTCTTTTTGGCATCAGCTTTAGCTTTTTCTGCGGCTGCTTTAGCTCTGGCTTCTGCTTCTGCTTTTTCTTTAGCTTCACGTGCTTTTCTATCTGCTTCCTCTTGTTGTTTTCTTGCCTGGTCAGCCTTTTCTTTAGCTTCTTTGTCAGCTTTTTCTTTGGCTTTTTGGGCTGCGTCGTCTTTTTTCTTTTTGTCTTTCTTTATCGCTGGTGTATCTGCTTTATCGTTGGTTACTACTTCTTTTTTGACTTCTGGTCTGGAGGTTTCACGTTTTTGGGGTTCTGGATCACTTTTGGCGGAGGAACTACTGCTAGAAGAGCTGGAAGTACTGGCATCTGCAATAGGAGGAGAGGCTGCATCAGCAGAAGATTCGGGGCTGGCGTCTTCACTGGTTGGTTGTATATCGCCCATTCCTTCCATTGGATTGCCAAAACTTACCACAATACCTTCCTGCCCGGGAGGTGGGTAGGGGAGTTGGCAAAATGGGAATACGAACAACAAGGCTACACATAAATGGAGTAGCGATGAAGTATAGAATCCTCTTTTTTTATTTCTTTCCTCTGCTTCCAATCTAGTCATTCTCATATCAAATACTAATGATTTCGGAATTTACAAGTTTAAGTGTTCCAAACACTTTATTACAAATATAATGCAAAAAACGTCGGTTTTGGTGTATAAATTATGTGTAGAGCGATTTTATTCGCGGTGCAGGACAATGTTTATGTCTAACTGGCGAGCTAATTCTGTGGCATATCTTAAATCAGTCATATCCGCACCATGACAAACGGTGATGTCTAGCATAAAACCTTCCGTCTGACCAGTTTTAACGACTTCCCTAAGTAGTGCTTTACGAAATTCACTACTATTCATTGGCATTTCTTTATAAAGGAAAATTTGATCGGTTTCGAGAGTAAGATATGAAGTATGACTGGATGAAGGCTGAAAAATATCTGCCAATGTATTACTGCTTTGATAGACAGACCGCCCAAGAACAAGCATGAGTACTATAATTCCAATAAAGATACCCCAGAGACGAATGAGGCGTTGTTTGATTTGCCCGCCTGTATTTCTGCGTCTTCTTTTTGTTGTTGTTCTTGACATAGAAAGAGACTAATCGGCTTCGGTAGCTAAAATGGCCCCAATATTCAATTGTAAAGCTAAATCCATAATGCTGACAACATTTTCAACCTTAGTGTCTGGGTCGGTCTGTATACTTACTGTGAGGCTTTTAGGATTGGATGCTTTTTCTTTTTCAGCACCTAATCTTTTTTCAATTTCAGTTAAAGTAGCAAGTTCATTATCGTAATAAAATGTACCATCAGGTTTAACAGCAATAGAAATAGTAGGCGGTGCAATCGTCTTAGAACTTGAACTAGGCAATTTTAGATTGAGCGCATTAGGTGATACATATGCTTGTTGGATCGCAGTATGATAATACCTGTAAGCTGATCCGACAAAAAGGGAGGTCGGAAAAATAACTACTATCCAAAAAATCTTTAGATATCTTAAAATTTTTCTACTCGAATTTCTTCTACTTATCCCCATTTTATTTAGGCTCTGTAGCCAAAATAGCCCCAATATTCAACTGTAAAGCCACGTCCATGATACTGACTACATGTTCAATTTCAGCCGTTTTTTCAGCATTGATGGTTACCGTAACATCTTTTGGATTAGAGGCTTTTCTAACTTCGGAACGGAGCTTACTTTTAATTTCCGACAAAGAAGACCGCTTTGTACCATAATAAAACTTACCTCCACGTTCTATAGAGATAGAAATGGTTGGCGGTGCTACAGTCTTAGAACTTGAGCTGGGTAATTTTAAGTTCAGGGCGTTCGGACTAACGATACTGGATGTTAGCATGAAGAAGATCAATAGCAGGAATATGATGTCAGTCAGGGAGGACATACTGAACTCAGCACTAACTTTATTTCTCTTTTTTAAACCCATGATTGAGTGTATTGAGTGTATTAAGTAATTGGTGTATTGAGTAATTGAGCTTTTGAGTACACCTAAATCAACTCAATTACTCAATTAACTTAACCAACCAAATCTAGCCCGCAGGCTCTTGCAATAGATCAATGAACTCCATTGAAGTGGCTTCCATATTGAAAACTACTTTCTCTACTCTTGCTACAAGGTAATTATAACCGACAAAAGAAAGAATACCTACCAGTAGTCCAAAAGCTGTTGTTAAGAGGGCAACGTAAATACCTTCAGCCAATACATCTGGTGTTACGTTCTTTTCATTTGCCATAGTACGGAAGGCCATAATCATACCGACTACTGTACCGAAGAAACCGATCATCGGGGCAGCACCTGAAATGGTGGCTAAAGTAGACATTCTGTTTTCCAGACGGGTAACTTCCAGATTTCCCACGTTTTCTACGGCAGTTTGAATGTCGTCTAAAGGACGTCCAATGCGCATCAAACCTTTTTCAATCATGTTAGAAATAGGGGTGTCTGTACTCTGGCATAAGCCTCTTGCTGCGCCAATGGCACCACTCTGTACATTAGAGCGAATTTTAGCCATAAAAGATTCATCTACTTTTGATGCTCTTGAAATGGTCGAATTACGCTCAATAAATATATAAAGCCCTATAAAAGAAAGTATCATAAGAACAACAATAATGGCTATCCCTAAAGGGCCACCTTTTATGATAATATCTAGAAAACTTTCTTTTTCGGCAGTAACTTCCTGAAAAAGTAATAAAATAGTGTTGAGTTGCATAAAAATGATTTTTATTCAGATTTGCCCGCAAAATAAAAATTGCCTTGCACAAATGAAAGCTTTTTGACGTTTAAACGAATATTGTTTACTTAAATTATGATGCTTTGTAAATTTTGTCTGTATTTTAGACTTTATTCTGGAATACTAGACCTTATTACGAATTGTTTCGGAACAAAGTCTTTTGTATTGTAAATACGTCAAGTAATATGGGAAAAGAGTTCACGCATTTAGATAAAACAGGGAATCCTTCGATGGTTAATGTTGGACACAAAACAGCTACACAAAGGATGGCTAAAGCAAGGAGTATCATCTGGTTGGGAAATGAAATCATGGAGCGACTGGAAAATGATGATATTCACACCAAAAAAGGTCCTGTGTTTCAAACTGCAATCATCGCAGGCATTATGGCCGCCAAAAAAACGGGTGATTTAATTCCTCTGTGCCACCCCATCGGAATGGATAATTGCCAGATAAATATCCATATCAATGAACAAAAAGAGGTCGTTATAGATTGTACAACTAATGTTTTTGCCAAAACAGGAGTAGAGATGGAAGCCCTGACGGGGGCTACTATGGCTGCACTAACTGTTTACGATATGTGTAAAGCATTTTCGCATGATATTATCATCAAAGAAACGAAGTTGATGGAGAAAAGAGGCGGAAAGAAAGACTTTTTAAGGGAATAGACCACTCGCTTTGCTCGCTGCGAACAGTCTCTCAGCCCACAGGGCGATCTATTTTTTAAAATTATGAAAATGAAGGAGAAAAAACATCAGAAACACGCTAAGTTAGCCCGACCGGATTTTGGGCAATTTCATAGAAATGAATGGGGGCTGATCGGTACAAATTGTGGCGCTATACAGGGGATGGCAGCCGACTTGACGCAAATTTTAAGCGAAAAATATCAACTGGCTTATGTAGATGCTGACCATAAAAATGGCGATGAGGATGATGAAAGTATGGGGCTGAACAAATTGGTATATACCGATAAAATTAACTACCATAGATTGGATTGGCAAGGAAAAATGGAGGTTTATCAGTATCGAAATTTACTTAATGATGCTGATCTGGTTTTGGTAAACGCCAATCATTTTAGGGCTAAGCGACATTTGGTTTTTATTGATCCTAAGAAGGAAGCTTCTTTGCAGAGAAAGCTGGATAGACTGGATCATGTAGATGCTTTTATATTGACGGAAAAAGGACAGGAGATTCCTCTTTTTTTAAAAGAACACATTGGAAATTGGGCGGAGATTCCTGGTTTTAGTATTGATGAAAAGGAAAAACTTGCAGCTTATTTATTGCAAGGTATGGAAAGTCTGAAACCTGTTTTAAATGGTCTTATATTGGCTGGGGGAAAAAGCTCCCGGATGGGTAAGGATAAAGGAAATATTATTTACCATAATAAGCCGCATCGGGAGCATCTGGCTGATTTGATAGCACCATTTTGTAAAGAAACTTATATTTCACTCCGGGATGCAGAAGCTTTGCCTGATTATAATGTCATTAAAGATACTTTTCTTGGTTTAGGTCCAAAAGGAGCTATTCTCTCTGCTTTTCGACAAGACCCAAATGCTGCCTGGCTGGTTGTGGCTTGCGATTATCCTTTGATGAATGAGAATACTATTCGGCATTTAGTAGATAATAGAAACACATCTAAACTGGCAACGGCTTTTCATAGTCCTCACAGTGAATTTCCTGAACCACTTATCACGATCTGGGAACCAAGGAGCTATCCTGTGTTATTGCAATTTCTGACACAGGGTTATTCCTGCCCCAGAAAAGTCCTTATCAATTCAGACGTGCATCTATTAGAGCCTGAGCAACCCGAAGTTTTTGAAAATGTAAATCACACCTCAGAGTATGAACACATCATTAAACAACTAAAGTCATAATTTCCTCTTTCTCTATCCAGCAAAAACCCGATACGATAGTATCGTCAATAAAAAAGGTCATTCCTCGCGCAGGAACGACCTAAAGTAAAAACAGAAGTACGGAAAATCTTTATCCCTCAATCTGAATACGACTTGGTGTAGTCCAGAATTGAGTATTATTATCGTAGTATAAATAAGCTTTTGAGGCAGCGGATTCATAATTGCCTCTTATATCAGCTTTTAAGTCTAATTGAACAGTCTTTTGTTCACCTTTTTCCAATTTTCTATAATGCAGAACGAGATAACCATTCCACAATTCATAATAGTCGGCCTGTTGTTGATCCAACAGTTTTTCGAGTTGTTTGGGAGGTAGGCTTAATCCTGCGGGAATCCCGACTAAAGCAACGGGAGAGGCAAGGCTTTTATCAGTCTTGTTGCTAAGTTTAGCGGTCAGCCGGACAGTCTCGCCAATGTTTACATTTGATTGGCTCCAATTTACATCTAGTTGGACTGGTGTCTTATTATCGTTGTTCGGGGTATCCGTTGTATAATCAATAAAAAGGTCAAAGGGTAGGGGAGTACCTTCAAATTGTACTTGAATTTGCTGTTGTCCGGTTTTTAGGTATTTGCCAATATTTTCAACAATATGATTGGAGTTAAGCCCTTTTGAATAATCTTTTGAGTGAACCGTTTTACCATTGATAAGCAGACTGACTTTACCCGATATTTTTTGAGACTGATAAGTTGAGTATTTTTGTAAAGCCCTTAATGTCAATACAGTACCCTGAGTATTGCCAAAACCACCAGGTGTTTTTGAGCTAAGGAGGAAACTAATGCCTTTCTGTATAGCTGCTTCGTATTCTTTCTTGTTTTTTGCATCTGCTATGGCACCAACCAGGGCTGTAATTGTAAGAGCCGTTGCTTCTATCTGTAAATTATCTCCTGTAGAATGTACGATAGAATGAAATTTGCCTTTAAAGCTACCATTTGCCTGAGCGACTTTAAGCAATTGCTCATTGACTTCCAGGTAACGTTTATCCGCATTAGCTAAAAGCGTATTGGATAATAAAGCCAACATATAAGCATCGCCTGAACTAATGGCTTCCTCGTAGCTTTTGGTGATTTCATCGTCGATCTTTGAGCCATAGCCTGCTTCGCTTAATGCCCAATTAATATAAGTATGAATGACTGCGGGGTTTGTCCAATTGTAGAGGTGTTTTTCATTAATATTCCAGCTTCCATTGCCATCTTTTTTGCTTAAGAGCCATTCTGCGGTACGTTTGACGACTTGCTGATCTACGGGATATACAGACTTCATATCTTTAAACTGCATTAAGCCATAGGCTGTCAGTCCTTCATGAGCAGGAGCACGTCCGTACCAGTCGAATCCGCCACCTTCTACTTCATAGGCAATCAATTTTTGGTAACCTTCGGCCAGATAGTTATTGGCTTTTTGCTCAATGACATCATCTGTTTTACCATTTTCCAGAAGATAATCCAGTACCATAATATTGGGGTAATTTGAACTGGAAACCTGCTCAAAACAACCTCTTGGTTGCTTTAAGATGCGATCAAGTCCTGTCATCATTTCACTCAGCATATCGGGGTAGATTGTGAAGATTGCCTGAACACTAGTATTTTCTGTCGGCTCTTTGATGTTGATGTTGAAATTATTATCTGCTTGATTGCCTGAGAGGACAGCTTTTACAGGAAAACCACGTTTATATGCATTGATCTCTGCACTGAATTGATCTTTAAACTGTTGACCATCAAAACTGATACTAAATTTACCTGTACCAGTGTGCGTAGCTTCATATTCTAATAGAATGGTTTCGGCTTTACCAGCTTCTATTTTCCTTGCACTGTCTACAGGCTCCAATAATTTGAAGTTTTTGGGCGCTGAAATAGATAGCACTCCACTAATGTCTTCTTTTGAATTGTTGGTAATCGTCAGAGGAATGGCAATTTTATCGCCTTGTATTACATTTGCAGGAGTTTTTATATCCATGCTGAGTGGCATGGTTGTAGAAAACTTATGAGTACTGCATCCTATTTGTCCGGTATTCGCAAAACCTTCTAAAGAAGCTCGGAAAGTAGTCATGGCATCAGAATTATAGAATTCCAGTGTTTTTGAACCGCTTTCGCCAACATTTACATTTGTATTCCAGTAGATCGTTGGTCTGAAATCACTACGTTCTTTTGATTTTTTGGGTTTATCATATTTAGGGGCATAATAAGAACGAGCACGATAGAAACCATTAACTTCTAAGCCTTTTAATACATTTCTTTTCTTATATCTTGATGCAACTTCATAAGTCGCCGGAACAATTTCTAAAATATCATAAGAGCCGGATATTTTGAATTTCTCTTCCGATTCTTCATATTCTGCCTGCGCTACTTCATATATAAAGTGCTTTGGGCTGATCTCTATTTTTTTAGAAACGCTCTGGAAGTTTCCGTCTTTATCTTTTTCTCTGACCTGAACAGTCATATATTGAGCTGCTACTTCTACTTTTTTAGTTTTGGGAGCTTCTTTCATGACCTTACGGGTCTTGGTAACGTATTTTGCGGGTTTTTTGACTTCCTTAGTTTGGGCTTTTTGTTTCTGTTTTAGATAATAAATTTTATAAGTCGTGCTGTCATCAGTATCTAATGCTTCCGTGATTGGCTGTTGACCATCAAATGATTTTGTTTTTACTGCAAAACCGGGATTGTCATTAGTTGCCCACTCATAAGTGTATGGCATGGAACCGCCATCAGGAACAGGTGATGTATTACCTGTTCCATCCTTCAAAGGTATTTGCTCTACAACAGTCTTATAGGAAGCAGGAATAACTTTAGTTTCACCATTATCTTTTTTAATGACCTGTTCGGGTTGGAAAACACGTTTAGTCATGGTACGATACTCAGCCGCTATTTGGTATTCACGACTACGAGTAGTGGCAGGGGAAGCAATAACTTTCTTAGTGATTGCTTCGTAAGTAGCGGGGATTCCTTCCTCTCTGTAGGTAGCCGGATTCTTTAAGATTTGTTTTTTAATAGTCTCGTATACTGCTTCTTGTGTATCTGTAGCTTCCTGAATGAGTACTTTTTCTTCAGTTGTTTCAAATTCAGGTGGAATGGCTACCAGGCGAGAGGATGCCGGAGCAGTTTCTATTTGCTCTGTAACTGTCTCATATCTTGTAGGAACTACTTCTAAATAATCACTGCTGTAAGGTTTAAAATTACCAGCATATGGGCTTAGGTCATATGCAATAGCAGTACTTTTACTAATTCTGAATTTCAGATTACTATGATATTGAGCTATTTTTGCCCAATTGACAGGATAGCCGTCTTTGCTGATACGCAGCCAGGTATTTCTTGATAAATCTACATTTTTGAACTCAAAATAACCATCCTCGTTAGTTCTTTTTCTGGTAGAAGAATTGGACAATTTGAGCTGGGCATTGCGAACCGGATTACCTTCGTCGTCGTTTATGATACCAGCTACAATAGCGGTTTCGTTATTATATTGAAGGACAACTTCGGGATTGGTATTGATTTTTTGCCATTCAAATTTTCTCCAGCCCTGAGTCATTAATAATAGATCAAGAGCTTCATCTGTACCGGCATTGTTTTTTTCAAAATAAAAGTTCGGCTCTGTTATTTTACCTTTTAAATCTGATTGCAAAAGCATGTATGCCAGGATATTACTTTGTTTGTCGTCTGCATAACTAAGTAATTTGTCATCTACAACAGAGAGGGAGAAATTACCTGCAACTGGCTTATTGTTTTCATCTTTCACAGAGATCGTCATTTTAACTTTTTCTCTGGGCAGGTATTGTTTTTTATCGGTATTGATAGCAACTTTCAGGCGTTTATGTTTATTGGCAAAGACCAGTCTTTCTGCCAATTCTACTTCATTTTCATCCAATAAAGTTAGCTGAACAATACCCACAGGCATTTTGGAAGTAGCTATTTTTACAGGGCTGATGCCTTCTTCCACTGTTATGTTTTCTTCCAGCCATATTTTACCTCTGGATTGGGCGATTAAGGTAAGTTGACGAGGATTAGTAGATACAATGCCTACTTCTATAGAGGAAGGTTTTTGGTCAGTGACGATAATCGTGTAGCCTTCTTTTTGTGCTCTTGGTAATGCAAAAGTTTCATTGATGGCAGGTTTTGTAATTTTGGCGGTATACTGTTCCCCAACTTTAGGAGTAAACTCTACTGTACCCATGCCATTATGAATAGAGCTGAAGCTGGTAGCTTTTTTCCCATTTTTATCATAAATGGCACCTTCAACAGATGCAGGCTTACCAAATTCATTAACAGCTTTGAAGGCAATACGAGAAGGGACACCGGCAATCAATTCTCCGCCTTCCGGGAAAAACTGTACATCAATGTCATTTAATACAATAGGAATACTTCGTGCGATGGATTCCTTATCGCCTTTATAGTCGATGAGAACATTCAGTAAACCGTCTGTAGAATTCAGGGACTTTGGGAGCTTAAATTTTAGTTCGGCAGTTCCATCTGTATTTGTTGTTGCTTTTTCATCGAGTACTTCTTCTCCCGCTATACTGAGGGTGTATTGTAGTGCAAAAGACTCATTATCGGTACCGTTTATATCTAAAGTAGCTTTGACAACATCACCATTGGCGTAAGCCTTTTTATCAAAATCCAGTTGCATAGCCAATTTAGGAATAACCGATTTTTGAACATAAATAGTCTTTTCAAAATAATCTTTAAAATTACGTTGCCAATTGGTATAAGCCTTTAAGGTATAAGTTCCTCCAGGAATATTGTCTGGCAGGCGAAAATCTCCTTTCACATGCCCGTCTATGGCTAATAATCTTCTTTGATATACTTTGCCGCCAGCAGGATTAATCAGGTCTACATAAACAACATCACTTAGAGTACTAGCTTTGAAGCTGGCAGCATCTCTAACATAGGCTTTGAACCAAATATCATCACCAGGGCTATATAAGGGGCGATCGGTATGAACATAGACACGGTCGGGCGTTGATAATTGCTGATAATTTTCAAAACGTTCTTGCAGTTTGGAAGAACTTTGAGTCTTTATTGAGTTGACACGTATATTGTCAGACAACAATATTGGATTATCATTGGTAAAGAAGTTTCCTTGCTGTGTTAAGCCCCATAGGGCAGTGTTCTGAAAAGTGTTTTCAGGGCTGTTTGAAGTATTGATATTTTTAAGGAATGCTGGCCATAAATACTCAGCAGAAGGTTCATTTAAATTAGAGGAAGATGCGGTTTTTTTCTTGTCGTTAGAAAATACAGTGAATAATAGGAGAATAATAACAAAGAAGTAGAACAGGGAGGTCAGTCCCAGGAAAATCTGTATGTTTCGGAGAAAATTAAAGGGGGATTGAGTGGAGTTGATACGATGTTCCATATCTTTCCAGGCGTCTTCCTGGAAGGGGAACTCGTGTTCTTTTAACTTGCTCCAGTCAAAGTCATCAAAATCTTTTAGGTGCTTCATGATACTCTACGCTCGCCCTTTTCCTGGGCTACTATTAATCGTTGCAATTCTTTTTTTGCGTTTGACAGATGCCATTTTGAAGTGCCTTCACTGATATTCAGTTTTTCAGCAATTTCACGATGTTTGAATCCGTCAATTGCATACATTGAAAATACCGTGCGAGTAGCAGGGGGTAATTTCTGAACCAGTTTGAATATGTCTTCAGTTGCCAGATTTTCAA
>JAHDFX010000061.1 GCA_020627965.1 Saprospiraceae bacterium
AATATACTAATTCTAGATGTCTATTCTTTAGCCTTACATTTGATACACCGCCAAATTTTATTTTCATGATAAAACCTTTGTGGTACAGATATTTTTGAGTAAATCTGCTTCAGACATTATTACTCACTTACTCAAAAGCACCTGATGCCACTTAATATATGAATTTAATCAAGGAAGTTAATCGTTTAAAAGAAGCAAAAGCCATCAAGGATAAAAGTTATAAAAGTAATTTACTTGCCTTTATACAAGAACAGGAAGAAGACTTACTTTCCATCCTTCAGGATAAGGAATACAAAGAAGATAAAAGAAGTTTTGCAGAATTATTCTTAGATGCGGCAAAGTATGATGCCAAATATGCTGACATGATGCTGGAACTTTATCTGACAGAAGAAAACGAAAAAGTCAGAAAGAAAATAATGGTCGGTATTGGCAAGTTAAAAGATGCTAAATACAATGATTTTCTCTCAAAACATCTGCCACATGAAGATTCTCCTTATGTAAAAATAGCTATTATAGATGCACTCGGAAAAATTGGTTTCACCAAATGGACAGATTCAGATATTGCACAATCAAAAGAAGAAAATGGAATAGGAAGAGCTTTACAAAAAGCCATCAGAAGAACCCATCAACTAGAGGATATCAGGCTTGAACGCCCCTTGGGAAAATATTATTTATACGCATATCCAGGACTCGAAAATTTTGTAATTGAAGAATTGCCAAACAGCATCACCAATGCTAAAAAAGTGGCTCCCGGCTGCATTTCTATTGATGCAAATCAAACAGATTTTATCGAAAAACTAAGAACAATTACCTCCGATTTTTACTGCCATGATGCCATTGAACAAGATATAGACGAGCTTATTGAAAAGGGAATTGTGCATATCATGCAGATGAAGCCAACAGTTTATAAAAATACATTATTCAGACTATCCATTCCTAAACAAAGCACCCAAAAAGAATACGTCAGTAAAACTACCCAACTTAGCAAATTAATAGAGCAAAAATTCAGTTGGAAAAACTCACCATCTAATTATGACGTTGAAATACAGATCAAAAAACACACTAAAGGGCAGTATGTATTCCTATGGCGAGACCGGAGGTGGAGTAAAGTTAAGAGAAATCTAAATCCAATTCCTGCTTCTATGAATCCCAGCGTAGCGGCAGCTTTAAGTTTACTGGTTCAAAGAAAAATCAATGAAAATAGACAAGGCGAAGATCAGATCAATATTTTAGACCCCTGTTGTGGTGCTGGCACATTGCTTTATGAGTTATCTCATATTGACCTACCTGAGAACACCAATATATTCGGGCAGGATATTTCAAAAAAGCACTTAAAAGCCTGTAAAAAAAACATCAAGAACACAACTCCAACTATACAAGTCCAAACCGGAGATATGGAGCAGCTTCACCAGTCTTTCTCAAAGCATTACTTTGATGTTATTATTACTAATCTGCCATTTGGAATAAGGCTAAAAAGCCAACAGTCGAATAATCAGCTATATGCTAAATTTGCCAAAAATATCGATCAGGTCTTGAAGCCATCGGGTTTTGCTGTTTTGTATACGGCTGATTATAAAGCGCTTGAATTAGCTTTTAAGCCCTATGATGGAAATTTGACTAAAATTAATACCATTTTTGCCGGAAGTCTGCCAGTTAGTTTATTTGTGTATGAGTAAGAGTTTATCCTTTTGTCATCTGTTTTACAATTTACTAAGTGACAAGGCAATATATTTGTGACTTATAAAACTAAGACATGACTCGTATTCTTCTGACATTTGTATTTATTTTAGTTGCTAACCTGACTTTCTCACAAGTTGATAATTTCTTTATTCAGACTGATGATTTTCTTAGTAAACATATTGAAAATGGCTTAGTAAATTATAAAAAGATCGCTGAACAACCAGAAGATTTGGCAGCATTGGTCGGGCAAATTGCCAATTATAATCTGGCAGGAAAAATACAAAATGAACAAGTTGCCTTTTATATCAATGCTTATAATCTATTGGTTATCCATTCGATAATAGGCTCCTACCCTATTCAATCTCCTAATGACATCAAAGGTTTTTTCACTGTTCAAAGACATCGTGTTGCTCGTGTCTCTATGACCTTAAATGAATTGGAAAAAGAACTTTTCAATAAATATCCTAATGCAGAATATCACTTTGTATTGGTCTGTGGTGCAAAAGGCTGTCCTCCCATTATACCTGAAGCTTATACACCCGATAAACTGTCAGCACAACTCCAACGACAAACCCGCTTAGCACTAAACAATAACGATTTTACTCAGGTAGATGCTGCAAAAACAAGTGTCAAATTATCACAGATATTCAATTGGTATAAAGCCGATTTTAATAAAGAAGGTGGCTGGAGAGATTTTATCAATCGTTATAAAACTGTGCCAATACCGGATCATTATAAAGCTAGTTATTATGATTATGACTGGTCGATTAATGATGTTTCAAGTCCTGTTTTAGGGCAAAAAATCAATAACTCAGGCAGAACTTTACAGACTTTTACGGCTGGTACGCTATTGCGTAATGGTCAAATAGAAGCAAAGGTTTTCAATAATCTCTATACGCAAACTCAGTTTTTCAACGATCAAAGACAAAGACAGGATCAAGGTACTCGTTCCAATTTCTTTGCCAGTATATGGTCAGTCATGTATGGTTTACAACCCAATTTGAATGTAGGGATAGAAGCCTATGTTCGTTCTACTTCCAATCGTGTTCCCAATAGCTCACCGCTTGATGTATTACGTTTTCAAAACAGCCCGGAAGCTCGTAGTGCATTGACTCAGATAGGCCCAAAAATAAAATATGCTCCCTTTCGGGTAAAAGGCTTATCAGTGCAAACTACGCTACTTTTCCCATTAGTCACTGACTTACAAGGCAGAACCGATATAGAAGACCTCAATAATAATCGCCCCTATCTCGATCATGATGGTTATCAGTTATTCCAACAGTTTTTCTATGATAAATTGATAGGGACTTCCTTTAATTTATTTGCAGAAGCAACAGCTTTTGTCAGAATTGACCGCAGATTTGATAAAAACAATACTGGTATTACCACCCCCTTAAAAGGCTTTTTATCTTATTTTCCTACTCCTAAAATAACAACTTACGCTATGACTGAATTTGCACCAAACTGGAATGGTAGTTTTTATGCCCAATCCGGCTTAGGCGCCAAATATCAGCTGACCAAAAACTTTGAAGCAGAACTATTGTACACTAATTTTTGGCTCGGACGCAACGGTGGAGCCGGACAAACGTTTAACCTCGGTATGCGGTATCTTTATTAGAGACCACGTTGTGAGAGGGGAGATCGTTCGCAGAAGCTCACTGAGAGACCGTATCGCAAGCGATACTGAGGGGTGACAGAACGATTCCATAGGGTGAAGGTCGGTTCCGAATATCTATACGGAATTCAAGTTCTAGAACTACGATCGTGGGTGGGAAAGTATTTCAATTAAAGTGACAATACCAATAGTAAAACAACATTAACACGATAACACAGCGTACAATAACACATAATTGTGATTTCTAAAATCGCTTTTCATCGCTGACCAAACATATAGGCAGGTCCGACGCATGGGCTACATTTTTAGATCATTAAAATACAGACGAGTGAGTTATTTAACCAGGCTAATAATACTTTTGTTGCTACTACCTTTAAGCATGCAGGCACAGACGATCCAACGTGTAAGTATAAAGGGCTGTAAGAAAACTAAAATGGGGCATTTACAGCGTTTCCTTTGCGTGAAACCCGGACAAGAATTGGATACTATACGCTTAAAACAAGATGAACAAATTTTACGTAATTTAGATATATTTTCAGCCGTAACTCCTAGCATTAGAGATACTGTTGGAGGTTGTATTGTTGAATATGAATTGAAAGAACGTGTCACTCTATTACCTATCGGTAAATTAGGGGGTACGGAAGATGGTATAATCTTACAACTAGGCCTTATTGATTATAATTTCATGGGCAATGGAACGACAGCCAGCGCATACTACAGATATTATGATCGTCATACTTTCCATGCTTATATGAAGACGCCTTACCTGAAGCAATCCAAATGGGGTTTATCCGGCAGTATACTTAAACAATCGACATTAGAGCCTATAAAATTTGATATACAGGATCTGAGATATAAATACGATCTGTGGGCATTTGAAGCACTGACCCGTTACGAATTTGCTTTCAGGAATTTTATAGAATTTGGTGGAGCTTACTTGTTTGAAAAATATAAGCCGGAAATGCCAGAGGAAGTCATTTCGCCACAGGCAATATCCCTGAATGCACATAAATTCCTGCTTAAAACCCTGCATACTTATGAACGTGTGAATTATTTCAATGAATACAGAGACGGCATTTCCAATGTTGTATGTTTTGAAACAGTCACTTCTCCAGAAACAGATGGTCCTTTATTTTGGAAATTAAAAAACACTAGCTCCTATTACAAAAGAACAGGCAAACGAGGCAACTTAGCACTTCGACTTAACCTTGGTATTGCAGCCAATGCCTATACGCCCTTCCCGCCCTTCGTCTTAGATAATTACATCAATGTACGTGGGGTTGGTGATCGAGTACTTAGAGGTTCCAGAGAAGTCAGTTTGAATGCTGAGTATCGCTATACTGTATTTGAACACAAAATAGGCGCGATACAGCTTGTCCCTTTTATCGATTTTGGTGCTTTAGGGCTTTCCGGACAGCCATTATCTTCTATTACTGAAAAAGAAAACCAGGCAATTTTCAGTGGCTTAGGATTACGCATCAGCGCGCGTCAATTCTACAATATGATCGTTCGTGTAGATGTATCTACCAATCTTAAAAACACTGAAAATATTGGTTTAGGATTTGGTATAGGGCAGTTTTTCTAATGGCATGAGTCATCCCGAATTTTTAAAGTGATAAAAATTCGGGATGTCCCATGTTGCTTAAAAACTAAGCCGTACCCGTTGCCGTAAATCGCTGGATCGACTTGATGATCTTGTGAATTCCTGAACTCCCCCCAGCAATTATAGCTGCGGTTAGTACTGTATCTACGATATTAATCAGAATATCTTGTATTCCGCCAAGCGGATCAATGATAAGATCATTTAAAATTCGGATACCAAATAAACTCAGGATCAATCCTATAATGTACACAATGGGTAAAATGCGATTCTTACGAATGTTGTAATACTCTTCCAGCGTGTCAGTCTTCGATTCTTTCAAACGATAAAGTTTGGTCAAATTGCCAGCATCGCCAGGTTCAATAGGAGCATCCTCAGGAAAAACATGTGCAGATACTAATAGACCATTATCACTCTGTGTTCTGATGGCAGTAATATCTTCTTCAATGAGTTCGACCTGATATTCCAGCTTTTCCTTGATGCGCTTGTTAGGATCAGCAATAAAAACTTCTACAAAACGCTCGACCAGCAAGGAGATAAAAAATAAACTCCCCACCAGACTGATAAGCTCTTTTGCTTCAAACTTAGAGACTTCTACGGGTGGTAAAAAATTCAAACTGAAAGCCAAAATAGCACTTACGATGATAATAGCAGAAACCAATAGACCAATAGTCTTTCTACGCTTTTTTTTGTCTGTCATAGCGGTTAAATGATTTGAAATGTGAAAAATAAGTAAAGTACTTAAGCTGAATGTCCAAAGCTATTGGTAGGCAGTCCAGAGCATTGGGAGAGATTGTATAATTATACTCTTGCCAAATTTAACCTATACAATAGTCCTTTTTTACTTTTTTCAATGATTTAACGCAATCATAACAAAAGGTTACAAATCAGTATGTAGGATAGCTATATATGAAAAACAAGTAACTTGACGTTAAAAATGAGATTAATAGTATGAGTGCAATCCCAATAACAATTGCTACTATTTTAATCCAAGTCCATTTTTCTCTACCATAGTATTTGATTAAAAAAGAACGGAATTGACCATTAATTGGGCATGAGACGGATTTCTACAAATATAGGATTTTCTGAACATGTATAAATGTGCATTATTGCCTATGATTTAAGCTCTGCAATTAAAAAATAAATGGTATATGTAAATTTCTAAATCATCTTTTACATGTATGGAGCGAAAAGATGTATCAAATTTTCCGATAGTTTCGGTTATAATCTCTTTGCTATAAAATTCGCTTACTTTTTTAGTTAATTCCTCAATTATCCTGTTTATATCATCCGCAACTACAAAACTGCACATTCCAGCATATTTATCTGTTTTGTTGATATAAATTCGACTTATAAAGCGATTAATTCCTTCATTAATATATTGTCTTTTAGAAACATCTTTTACTTTTTTACACTCAATTACATATAAGAAACAAGGAATGAAAAGATTTATATCGGTTCGTTTTCTCTTCTGTTCCTCTGTAATTATTTGTCCTTCCGCATCAAGCCAAATCGTCCTATTGTGTAACAACTTACTAAGTTCTCCACAATTAAATGAAAGTTCGTATTGTAGTTTATCTCTGATAGCATTCTCACTTAAATCTACAATTTCGGTTTTATTTAATCTCTTAAAGGCTTCAATCAAAGACGAAAGATACAGGTTTTCAATGAGGTCTTTCAATGAAGTAAACCCCAGATGTTCGATATAGTCATCGGGCATTTCCATTATTTTAATTTTTGCATCATATTATGGACTTCTTCGTTAGCATCTTCTATTGCTTGTCGTTTTGTCCAATCTTTAAAATACTTACTTTTTATAATGTAAAATTCATTATTATTATATACCTTAACTTTATCCTCATTTAAAAACCTACTAAGCATTTCATTGTTTACTTGTTTGTTTTTCACCATTTGGAGAACTTGCTGTTCATTGGTTAATCCTCTCTCTATCTCACTATTGTATTTTTTCTTAGCAACTATTCTAAATTTTACTATTGCTCCAATATTAGCTGATATTTGGTAACTTACATTCAGGCATAAATCTTTCTTTATCATTCTGTGGTAAATTTCCCTAAACTTATTAGCATAAATTTGAATGTCCCCAGAAATAACTTTTTCATTAACTCTATCAATATTTGTCTGATAAAACTCATTTATGATCTCTTTTTCAAACTCAAGCATTTTGTAAAGTTTAAATGTGATTTCATTTACTTCTTTTTCACATTGACTATAAGGCTTATCTTGTCTTTTGTGTTTATTTATGGTTTTATATAGTTTGTTTAATTGTTGAATATAGTTACCTTCAAGGTTTAAAAATGGCAGTTGTTTTAATTCGTTTACTCTTATTCCTGTCATCTTAGTGCCTTTATTCACTTGAGCTGATAAATGCGTAAAATAATAACCGATTAAACAAGAGTTGAGAATTACTGCATGGGGTAAAATTAATTTTTCTTGATTCAACTTTAAAGCCATGATGTTTTCGCCAAAAATAATTTCTTTACTTGTGAAAGCACATGTTAGCTTTAGCCTGTCTTTTGTACTTGGCGTTCTCTTCAATAAAATACGCTTCCCTTTAAAAAGTCCATCATAATCTTCTCTTTTTCTCTCTAAAACCTGATTAATATTAAATTTTGATAGATTGGAGAAATAATATTTTTCTAAATGCTTGCCGTCAAGTTTATTTTTCATATCTGGCTTGCCTTTAGGGCGAGCATTGTTGGGGTTTATACCGCGTCCACAGATAATAGCTTTTACCTCGTCAGATGCTTGTAAAGCTATCTTTTTAATTAACTGATAATCAGTCCAGTCACCTTTTACAAAAATTCGCCAAAGTATATCTTCTGCTTTTAAATCCTCTTGCTTGACTGTTTTTATATCCTTTGATGTATAATGAATAAGTCTAAGACTTTTACTGAAACGGGTTAATTTAGGCGTAATATATTGAACTTTATTTATTTCATGTCTTTCTTTATCCATGATTAAAACTGAACAAGGATGGCTTGTATTCTTAAAAAGAATAGGTGCAATATCTGAAAGTTCATAATACTTAGTTAGTCGGTAGGTCGTCAGTAATTCTGTTCTAAATTTCTTTGAACGTTCATTGAGAAAATTTGAGTTATTGACAATAAAAGCAATATCTGTATCTTCGTGACAGTATTTGTTTATTTTTAACAAAAAGCATTGAGATAACTGCCGCATGCTTACATTTTTATACACCTTTAGCTTATCAATTATTCTTTTCGTCTCTGCAATTTGTTCATCCTCTTTTGTATCACTGTCTTTTATTTCTTTCCAAGGTGGATTAGCAACAATACAATCAAATTTAGAATACTTCTTTTTGAAAAATTGCTTTCCTATCTGATATTCGATGTCAAATTCAACATCTGTTATTAGTGTATTTTTCTGTAATAAATTAGAACCTATCAAGGGCGGGAGAATAGGTTGTTTGATTTTTATCTGTCTTTTTATTTCCTCGTTAGGAATTCCATTTAATAAGGTCAGATACAAACTAAAAGCAGTTATTTGCAATGCGCTTTCGTCAATATCAATACCAAATATTTGTTCTTTGAGTAGTTGCCCTTTCTGGTCAATGCTAAGATTCTTATCATCATTGCAGTTCAAAATTTCCTTAAAAACCTGAACTAAAAAAGCCCCCGAACCACAAGCGGGGTCTAAAACTGTGGCATCAGGCTTTTTTTTCAATTTTGGGTATATCGTATGAGAGAGCATGAAATCTACAACGAAAGTTCTCGTATAATATATGCCTTTTTGCTTTTTTGCTTTTTCATCCGTTTTACCAAGAAATTCCTCATAAACGTTACTTATAAGTTGAATAGGGATTTTATCGAATTTATATGGAAAAAAAAGTGTCGACTGAGATGTTTTTCTATATGTTTTGTAATCTGTTGTAAAGAACACAGACAATTCAGCTATGTGTTTTTCATTTATATCAACTTCGCCTTTGAGAATATCTCCATTGATAATACCTATTGATTCAAAACAATCTTCTAATTTCTGTAAACTGCCACTTTTTAGTGCATTTACTAATGTTTGTTCTGTTAAGATATTCCTATCTTCAAGATATTTGACAAAAAGGCACTTTAATATCACCTTGTTGATATTTTCAGGTTTGTCATCAAAAATTGATAGCTCTTTTTTAAGTTCAATTAGATTATTTAATAAATGCTCATCAACTTCATTTTTTATTTTTTCTAATTTGGTAATTACAAATTGAAAGAAGACAGAATTATCAATTTTTTCTTTTGAAAACGGAATTGAATCTATAATATCTTTGAAGCCAAGTGTACTTGTTCCATAATTAAAAATGCCGCCTTTTAATATGACATTTTTGCTAAATGGATTAGCTTCATTTTTCGGTTTTTCTTTAGCCTTTATTATATAAGTTTTATCTGCTCCAACAGCAATAAATATATTTACTTTGTTTTCATTCCATAACAAATCATGATAATGAAATACTTCCTTTGAATCTTCATAAAAAAGAAAAGGTATAATTTGAACATTAGCAACAGAGGAAACACTTGGAGATACTTCATATAAATATAGCCCCCCCGATGAAGTGCTTTTCACATCATCTTTAGTGAAGCCTAATTGTTTTAGATATTTAGTAGTAGTTGTCATATTAAAGCACTAAAATAGAAATGAAGTATTTATACTATTGTTTAGTGTTGGTTCAGCATTTGTTTTCATAAACACAAAGATAATAAAAAACAAAAAACAGAAGTTCAATAAAATTGATTATTTTTACCGCGAAAACTTTAATTATATCAATAACATTGAACTTTTTATCTAAAAATATTCGTTTTCTTAGGAAAAGCAAGAGAATGTCACAGGAAGATGTAGCAGAAATATTACATCTTGAAAAGAATACTATATCTAGTTATGAAACAAAAGGGGCAAATCCCAAAATTGATACATTGATTCATATTGGTGAAATATTTGATGTAAGTATTGACCATTTATTGAAAAAAGATTTAGAAAAATTCCTTAATAATCAAGAGTCTAAAAACTTACTTATTCCTATAAAAGCACAGGCAGGATATTTGACAGAACATTTTACAGATGAGTATAACGACCTAAAATGCCTTCAATTACCTTTTTTTACTACATGGAGCAAGAAAAGAACTTTTCAGATTCAAGGAGACAGCATGCTTCCTTTGTTTGAAGACAAAGACTATGTAGTATGTGAGTTAGTCGATTCAAACAAACAGATAAAAGATGAAGATGTATATGTGTTTGTTTCAGACGGTGATGGAGTAATATTAAAAAGTGTTTTTAATGATAAAAAACGCGAAATATATCAACTTATTTCATTTAATTCTAAATATCCACCAATAATAAGACGATGGGAAGAAATAAAAGAGGTCTGGAAGGTTCGATATAGAATCACTAACTCAAACTTCTAGTAAGAAGTTAATGATTTTCATACTATTGGTGAATGTCAGTACGAGTATGATTAAACCTATCAATTGCATGTTGATTTTTTGGTTTAGTCACAGCACCAAAAACAATTCCTGCTATTCCGCCTGCCAATAAACCATAACTGCCTTTTAAAAGCCCTCCAATGCCTGCTCCTGCCATTGCACTAACAGCAATGTTTCTACCTGTGATAGATTCTGCTTTCACTTCATTTATACTATAGGTAGTGCCATTAATAATTATGTAGTATGAGCCAATTTGAACAGCTAAATCGTGTCTGTCAATAGCCTTACCTTGAATATAAATTTTAGTATTGGTAAGCCTGTCGTTTACAAACAATCGCATAGAGTGAACAAGTTTGTAATGTTGCTCAAAAGTAAAATCATCATTTTGCATCATCCCTATTGCCGCAGTTGACTTTTTTTTATCAGATAGGCATTTCTGCAAAAGAGATGTAAACATCAAATTGTTGTCTTTTCGGTTATTGTATTTAAAGACAAATTCCTCAATATATTCGGGTAATTTTTCTGGTGATACTTGATGATATTGTCCTATGATCCCTCTTTTTAGGATTGCCCAAAAACTCTCTATTGTATTTGTATTGACGCCACGATAAGAATACATTTTTGTGTGGTCTATTTTTACATGCTCGATAATAGCATCCATTTTGTTATAGCCCCTATATTCATCAGTTATCAATAGTGATTCGTCAAGTTTGACATACTTTTCGACCATCGCCCTAAGTTCCTTATGAGTTAATTTACTCATAACCTTTGCAATGACATTTCCATTACGTTCAACGATTCCAGTGACGGGTATTTTCTTTGTGCCGCGTCCACGTTTTGAAAAACTGGGTTTCTTCTTTTGTGCAAGTGGCTGTTTAAGTTCAAACCTTTGTTCTAAATTTTTCACCCTTTTATCAAGGGCTTTTGCATCTGCTTTTGTGCCACTGAAAAATCCGGGCTTACGTGGCTTGCCTCCTGTATAGGTTTCGTCCATCTCAACAACTCCCTCTAATTGTATTTGGCTATTTTCGATTTTCATTGCATCGCGCATAATCATCCCCATGCGATAAGCAGTTTTATAATTCACCCCTAAATTCCGTTGAATCTGTTTTGCTGAAATACCTTTTTTGGCATCTGTAATCAATGCTATTGCCATATACCAAGTCCTTAATGGTATTCTTGCATTGTGTAGATATGTTCCTGTGGTTACGCTGAAACTCTTTTGGCAGGTTTTGCACTTCCTTCTGTGGTCTTCGTGTCGATTGCTTACTTTATTGCTTTGACACTTTGGACAAGTAATGTTTCCTTCCCACCTTATACCCTCGGCATGTTTAATTATATCTAAGTCTGTTTTAAAATTTACGGCTATTTCTACTAAGTTCATATTCCTAGTTGGACACTGTTTATTAAGATTGAAAGTATCAAATTACAATTAATTTGTCTTAAAACCAATATTCAAACTATTTTGTTTGTAGTCCGACTTATACAAGTAGAAAAATCCCTATATTTGTAGGGAATCGCCCCATGCCCAATTAATGGTCAATTCCGAAAAAGAATCAGGGATGCGCTGCTACCCAAATTTCTCCATCTGTGAATATTTCTTTCTTCCAGATAGGAACCGTTTCTTTCAGGGTATCTATGGCAAACTGGCAAGCCTCAAAAGCTGCTTTCCTATGTGGGCAAGCTACTGCAATGACTACCGGAATCTCACCAATATCTAATACACCAGTACGATGATGTATCGCTATACGTCTTACATCCCAACGCTCGCAAGCCCGCTCAGCGATCTTAGTCATTTCAGAAATCGCCATAGGCGCATAAGCTTCAAATTCCAGACGAACGACCTCCTTGCCTTTTGTATGGTTTCTTACAGTACCAATAAATACCGTAAGTCCACCACAATCCGGCAAACCGACAAACTTGATCGCTTCTTCTGTTTTTAGTGTTTTATCACTAAGAAGAATATCTATTTTTTCTTCTTTCATTGCTTCTATTTCACCTTTACAAACATGCTATCCTCATGTTCCTCAAATTTGCAGGCGATGACCAACTTACCAGTCTTATCAATATAGCCCCATTTACCATCCAATTGAGCCGGTGCTAAGCCTTCCCGAAAACTACCCACAGCGTCGAAACGGTTAGCGACAACCAAGCCTTTCTTATGGTGTACGTAGCCCCATTTATCATTCATTTTCACAGCAGCCAGCCCTTCCGAAAAATTGTTTACCTCTTCATACCGAGGTCCGGTAAGAGTTTTTCCACATTTATGAACTAAACCATATTTATCATCACCAATTTTATAGAAAGCTTTGTTTTTGTAGACAGAGCTAAGTGCATCATATTTGGGTGCAGTCAAGACTTTACCGCATTTATTCTTGATGCCAATCTTATCATCTCTGTAAAAATAGATATAATCTTGTCGTTTCAAAATCAGGTGAGTCAGATAAGGCTTGTCTACTGTTTTACCTTTTTTGTCAATAAAGAACAAGTTCCCTGATTCATCTTCTACAGGCGCAAGACCTTTGTAATAATCCAATGCCTTAGCATATTTTAAAGGTATAACTTCTTTACCCTTCGTATCAATATAGCCAGATTTTCCATTCAATTCTACTGAACTCATGCCTTCCGAAAAGGCGAAAGTATAATCGTATTTAAACGAGATAACCAATTGACCCGTTTTATCAATATAGCCCCATTTTTCGCCCTGTTTGACAGCCGCCAATCCATCCCAAAACCAATTGGCATAATCATATTGTAATGGAATGACTTCTTTGCCTGTTTTATCTATAAAGCCCCACTTATCATCACGCATGACAGGGGCCAGTCCTTCACTAAAAGAATAGGCTTCTTCATAGATTGGCTCTACAATATATTTACCGGCTTCATCAATATAACCAAACTTACCGTCCTTTTTGACCAGGGCTATTTTATTCTGAGCTGAAACATTCGTGATTATAAATAAGCTGACCAGAATCAGGAATACTTTTATCTTAAAAATCATTCAAATTGTTATTATTATTGAAAAATTTACTTCTGTCCTATAACGACAGAAATCACAAAAGTTATTCCTGATTCGGAAAAATTATATTTCCATTAACACGTTTAAGACTCCCCTTTCTTTCTCTCTTCAAAAGCCTTAATAATTTCATCTGCTGGTTTGCCCAGATTATCTAAAGAAAATTTTACATCATCAACCAGATCGTCTTTAGGATATTTTTGTAGAAAGTTTTTGTAAATTTCCTTTGCTTTATCCAGGTTTTTCAAATCATTTTCATAAATAAAACCTTGCAAGAACAATGCCTGTGGCGCTTTCTCATAGCTGCGATACTCATCATATAATTTCTCCCAAAGTTGTAAAGCTTTACGCGTGTTATTGGTAGAGCGAGCGACTTCACCTGCTTTGTACAAATATTCAGGTGCTTTTTCATCTTTAGAATTTGTTTCTGCATAATATTCATATCTGCCTATCAACTGATTGGCTTTTGCTACATCTACACGAGCTTTTTTATTAGCATAAAGTGCATCTTCCAGTTCTGTTATACGAATAGACAGACGTTCTTTTTCTGGTTTATTATAAAATTCAGCTTCTTTTTTTCTGGCATGTTTAGGATATTTTGCCAGGAAATCTTTAGCTAATTGCTGGGCTTCTTTTCCTTTGTTCAATTGATTATCATACATATCTGCCAACAATAAATAAGCATCTGGCACCACTTTAGCATCCGGATATTTTTCTAGTAATCTTTCTAAAGACTGAGCAGCGGAAGGCGCACTATTCATTTTATTCTGCATATCTGCTGATTTGTATAAATAGGTAGGCGTATTCTTCTTGTCATCTGGAAATTTATTGGCATAATCGGCATATTTACGACGAAGATCGGCACTGGTCTGCATTTTCATTTTACCATTCTCATCATAAAGATTTTCTTCTTGCTGCGCAATGAGTGTTTGCAATTTCACGTCTTCTGGCTTAAAAAATAAATGTGCACGATCAGCAGATGCATGGTCTGGATAATTATCTACAACATGCTGAAAAGCTGTTTTAGCTTTGCCCATATCATTCAAATTTTCTTCATAGATCGACCCCAGCAATACATAACTATTAGGCGTTACGCTCGATGATTCAAAATCAGCAATCCCTCGTTTCAGATAATCTGTTGCCTTTTTATAGTCGCTCACACGATAAGCCAAGCCTGCCGAACGATATAAAAATCGTCCACAGTTTTCAGCATCATCGCTATGATTATTAATAAACTCATTGTATTTGGACAACAAATTAACAACAGACTGTCCACTGGCTTGCTGGTTTACTTCTGCTTCCAGTTCTTTAATATTTTTTAGTAAATTGTCTTTCGCCGGATTACAGGCAAAAATAAGTAGAGAGATCAAGGCTAAAATGCCAATGTTTAATGTTTTCATGTTTATAAATATTGTGTTCCTGTTTGGAAACGATTATTTTAATTTTGATAATGTACCACTGTCAGCCCAAACGTCGTCTAAAACCAACAGACAAATTTACTTTACTTTTTCATTTTTCAGGTAGTCGATTTATCAAAAGAATGTCTTAAAATTATGTACAAATACATCTTTATCATTTCAATGCTCGGAATTCTTGTGGCTTGTGGCCTTACAAATACAAATAGTTTCCTGACAAAAAAGCAAATTGAGTATAAAAATATTAGTCCTGAATCGAATAGCCTTGCCCAGAAAAATTATGGAGGTGCCTGCAATGACCACCTGAATTACACCCCTGATGAACAACATCCGGAATTTTATAATACTAAGCTAGTCAGGGTAAACTTTCATATTATTCGTAAGAGCGATGGTACTGGAAACTTCGATGAAAAACGAGGTGTGCCTTATGTAAAAGGCTGGTTGGATGCTTCTAATAGTCATGTTAGAAGAAATAGTAAAATGAATCTGCCAGTGGATAATAACACCCCCGTACTACCAATAAACTACCGATATGTGCTTGCCGCAGACCCAAATATTCCTGGTGATGATGGTATTTATTTCCATAATGATGATGAATTGTATTACTATGTAAAAAATGGTAAAAACAGGAATATTTCAGACAAAAGAGCATTTGAAAAATATGGTGTACAAAAAGGCAAAGTACTTAACGTCATTATGCAGGCACATCATCCTGATAGCGTAGCTTCCCCTTCTTATAATCCAACTAAGACCGGAATTGCTTTTGTGAGAGATGGTTATATTAAAGTTGCCGGAAATTATTATTTGATACAAGATACATTAGTTCAAAACGGGAAACCATTCATTCGTTCTGGCTGGTTTTGTCATGACATCATGAATCATGAAATCGGGCATGTACTTGGTTTACGTCATAGCTGGCGGGGTAATGACGGCTGTGATGATACTCCTCATCATAAAAATTGCTATTCTCAGAACAGAAAACGCGCAACATGCTGGGATGAATGGTCTAATAATGTAATGGATTACAATACGCATCAAAATTCATGGACGCCTTGCCAAATTGGAATCATTCAAAGAAATTTTGCAAAAGAAGGTTCTGTGCCACGCAATCTTATAGTCCCAACCTGGTGCAGACTTGATCAAACAAAAAACATTTATATAAAAGATCACATCACCTGGAAAGGCGCAAAAGACCTGGAAGGAAACCTTATTATAGAAAATGGTGGTTCGCTAACCGTACAATGCCGAATTTCTATACCTAAAAACGGAAGAGTGATCGTTCGTCCAGGTGCTACGCTTACCCTCGATGGCGCCCAACTGCACAATGCTTGTGGAGATCAGTGGCAGGGAATTGAAGTGGCTAGTCAGGGACGTCAGGAAGGCAAAGTGGTTTTCATCAATAACCCAGTCATTGAGAATAGTAAAAACCCTATAGAATAGAGGTTCTTTTCGGTTTTGTTCAGGGAATAGTGGCAAGTGTTGTCTTTTGCTTCGTTCAGACAACCCTTAATTGTATTACTTCGGGAGTACAGGACAGTAGAAAAACCGGCGGACGAAATATAGTTGAAAAGGAAGCCTTGAAATTAGTCAAGATTCGCCCGCCGATAGCTTCAATGAGTTTTTCTCTTAAGTTTCTTTAGAGAAGGTCATCAAAGATACAACCCAAGTACTCCGCCCCTACGATCAAAACGGAAATAAAAACGGAAATAAAATGTCCTTTTATCTGTTTTTTTCCGAAATTTGACTGTAAATATACTCTTATGCAGCCGGAAGCCTATAATCAGATCCGAAATGATATATATATCCTACTAAATAAGCTTGAAGGCAAGTATACTCAAGCCCAAATTGCAAAAGCCATCAATGCCCATTCTTCCAGGTGGATATTCTCAGCCAAAGATGTCAATTACCTAAAAGATCTCCGCAAAAAAAGATGGCAGGGAAAAACAAAGTCCGCTAAACTTATTGCTTTTTACGACTGCCTCTCAAAGCTTATTTTTACCATTACTGAAAATAATACCGTCAGTATTAGTCCAGAAGAAGAAACTGAAATCATCAATATCATTACCGAAGGAATCAAGCAGGAATTCGAATTATATAAAGCCATTCCAGATATTGACAAACCCTTAAAACTATTTGCAAACTATGTAGCTGCTAACGGAACGGCTTACAATAATGTACTACAGGTTGCTCAGCGACAAATTAAGCGGAAATGGGTAATTAATAATACACTCAATCCTTCTTATCATGACATCATCGATATTCGTATATCGAAAATAGAAGGCAATACAGCTTATGTCTCCACTACAGAATATTGGTTTTTGAAATGGTTTGACACTATAAATCAAGAATATGCTTATCAATATGAAAATCAGAATACTCAATTATATGTACTCAGAAAAATAACTGACAAATGGTTGGTATACACCAATATTTATTCTACTGGTAATGTAAAAAAGAACCCTCCGCCTACCCACCCTTCACCATCAGAAACACGCTTCTCAGATATTGATCAATTAACCAAACATGTGCACACTAAACTGCTGGAAGCAGACCTGTCAAACGCCTTGACTCCTATGGTTTTATTTGCAGAAAAACTGAATAATACAGAAATCCATCACCGCAGTTTAAAACTCAATGTAAAGGTTAAAGAAATCACGCGTATGCACAATCTCAATTACATTAACTGGCAAGAGTTCATAGATGCTAAAGCACAGTTAACCCAAGAGATTGTTGACATATTGGACGAGCTAAAACGTTGTTTTGTTTTTATGAATGATTGAATTTAATTTGCTATCCTTCCTCCCTTATAGATGTTCTTTGAGCGATATAAAACCTGTCCTTTTGTCATGCTACTTTTCCATTATGACAGTCTAAAATGTCCTTTTCTGCCAAAATGTTATATCACAATCCTGAAAAACCTACTGGCACAGCAATTGAATAATGGATGATGTATTTATTCAGCAATTTCAAAGACAAATAAAATAAGATGAGTAAAATTATAGGTATTGACCTGGGTACAACGAACTCCTGTGTTGCAGTAATGGAGGGAAATGAACCCGCAGTAATTCCCAATGAGGAAGGGCGTCGCACTACACCTTCTATCGTCGCTTTCCTCGACAATGGCGAGCGTAAAATTGGTGATCCTGCCAAACGTCAGGCAATTACCAATCCGACCCGTACGATTCAATCTATCAAGCGCTTCATGGGGTCACGGTTTTCGAAAATGGAAGCGGAAACTAAATCTGTGACTTATAAGGCTCTTAAAGGTGATAATGATACCATTCGTGTAGATATTGATGGTCGTAAATATACACCTCAGGAAATCTCTGCGATGGTTTTGCAAAAAATGAAAAAAACCGCCGAAGACTTCCTCGGACAAACAGTCACGGAAGCCGTTATTACCGTGCCAGCTTATTTTGATGATGCTCAGCGTCAGGCAACTAAAGAAGCCGGACAAATTGCCGGTCTTACAGTAAAACGTATCATCAATGAGCCGACAGCAGCAGCATTGGCTTATGGCCTGGATAAGCGTAATAAAGATATGCGTATTGCAGTTTACGATCTGGGTGGTGGTACTTTTGATATTTCCATTCTGGAACTAGGTGATGGCGTTTTTGAAGTAAAATCGACAAATGGTGACACTCACTTAGGTGGTGATGATTTTGACAGAGTGATCATTGACTGGTTAGCAGAAGAGTTTTTAAAGAATGAAAGCGTTGATTTGCGTAAAGACCCAATGGCACTACAACGCCTGAAAGAAGCCGCTGAGAAAGCTAAGATCGAATTATCTTCATCTATGGAAACTGATATTCAGTTGCCTTATGTTACAGCAGTTGACGGTGTGCCTAAACACTTAGCAACTAAATTGACTCGTGCAAAATTTGAGCAATTATCAGATAAATTGGTACAACGCACGTTAGGACCATGTAAAGAGGCTATGAAAGATGCGAGTTATAGTAATTCAGATATTGATGAAGTAATCTTAGTAGGTGGTTCGACCCGTATCCCTAAGATACAGGAAGTTGTTGAGCAGTTTTTTGGTAAGAAACCAAGTAAGGGTGTAAATCCTGATGAAGTTGTTGCCGTAGGTGCTGCGATTCAGGGAGGCGTTTTGAGTGGCGATGTGAAAGATGTGCTTTTATTGGATGTAACGCCATTATCTCTGGGTATAGAAACAATGGGCGGTGTATGTACTCGTCTCATCGAAGCAAATACCACAATACCAACAAGAAAGTCAGAAGTGTTCTCTACGGCTGCTGATAATCAGCCTTCAGTAGAAGTACACGTTTTGCAGGGTGAACGCCCAATGGCTTCTCAAAACAAGAGTATTGGTAAATTTATATTAGGTGACATCCCACCAGCTCGAAGAGGTGTTCCTCAAATCGAAGTAACCTTTGATATTGACGCCAACGGTATCCTGAATGTATCTGCCAAAGATAAAGGAACAGGTAAAGAGCAGTCAATTAAGATCGAAGCATCTTCAGGACTTTCAGAAAGCGAAATTGAGCAAATGAGAGCTGAGGCCAAAGCCAATGAGGAAGCAGATCAAAAGTTGCGCGAAGAAACAGAAGCACTAAACAAAGCAGATGCATTGGTTTTCCAAACAGAAAAGCAACTAAGCGAATTTGGTGACAAAGTTCCTGCTGAACACAAAGAGACTATAGAGAAAGCTAAAGATGAATTGAAAGCAGCACATGATGCTAAAGATTTCGATGCGATCAAGGAAAAAACAGAAGCTTTGAATAATGCCTGGGCAGCAGCGAGTCAGAATATGTATCAGAATGGACAGCCGGATGCAGCTCAACCAGAAGATGCAGCCAGTAATGAGCAAAAATCTGATGATAATAATACAGAAGACGTTACAGACGTTGAATTTGAAGAAGTAGATGATAAAAAGTAATTAAAAAACTTTATACTTTTGTGAGCCTTCCTGTTGTCCAGGAAGGCTCTTTTCTTTTAGAATAAGAATTCGACAGAATTAAAGTCTACTATTTAACATATGCAGCAATTCAAGAAAATATTTGGAGAAAGCAAGCAGAAAATACGTACTTTCTTTGCTCCTGGAAGGGTAAATCTCATTGGAGATCATATTGATTATAACGGTGGTATGGTGCTTCCTGTAGCCATTAATCTTGGTATAGAGGCACAAGCACGACCACGCGAAGACGGCATCATTAACATGCGCTCCAATATCAGTGAAAAACGTATATCTATTGATCTTCAAAAAGAAATACAATATTCGCCCAGTGCAGGATGGGGCAATTATCCAATGGGGGTCATTCGTTTATTACAAATGACACATATCCCGATTCAGGGCGCTGATATTCTACTAAAATCGAACCTGCCCGTAGGTTCTGGTTTATCTTCATCGGCTGCGGTGGAAGTACTCACAGGCTATATACTTATGCGCCAGGCAGGTTATGAAGTGGACAGACTTGCATTATCTCTGCTTTGTCAGAAAGCCGAAAATGAATTTATAGGTGTTCAGTGTGGCATTATGGATCAGTTTGCTGTCGCTATGGGGGTGAAAAATAAGGCTATGGCACTAAATTGTCAGACCTTAGAAAACAATTATATTCCTTTTGATCTTGGAGATTTCAAGCTTGTTGTTATGAATAGCAATAAGGAACGAAGTCTCGCTGATTCTAAATATAATGAGCGAAGAGCTGAGTGTGAACAGGGTTTGAGCCTCATCAGGCAACAACACGATGTACCCAATCTCTGTGAAGCCGAATTTCCAATGATTAACGAACTTATTCAGGATGATATACTAAAAGCCAGAGCAACGCATGTATGGTGGGAAAATCAGTATGTACACGAAGCTATAGAAGCACTGGAAGAGGGCGACTTCATCAGCCTGGGCGAAAGCATGGATGCCTCACATCTATCTTTGGCAAATGACTATGAAGTAAGCTGTGATGAATTAGATATGCTCGTAGATGCTGCTCGTTCTGTTGATGGTTGTATTGGCGCCAGAATGACAGGAGCAGGCTTTGGAGGCTGTGCCATCGCTATAGTACATCAGGATGAAATCAGCAAATTCAAAACTTATGTTGGCAAACATTACAAACAAGCCACAAATTTACACGTTGATATATATGAATGTGAAGCTGTAGATGGTGTTAAGGAGATATAACAGATAGGCTAACAAAAGGAAAGTCCTGCTCAATTTACACCGAACAAGGACTCCCTAACCCAAACAAATAAACACAAAAAACTACTTTGCTGTAGCAGTATTGTTAATTCAAATATAGGAAGCTAAAATGAATCTGACAATAGAATGACAAAATAAATGTGACATTGTTATGACAATAAAAAACGAAACAGACATAGTGTATTATCAACACCATTAAAGTACTTAGGTGACAATTAAACCATATTTTTTATCTTAATTTCTTTGAAACATTTATTAAGATTTTACGTTACAACCATCCTCCAAAGTATTATTTCACTTTTTTGTTTTTTTTAACATATTATTATTTTAAACTAATACATTACTCAAAATCAACTTCATGTTATTACTTATATCACCTGCAAAAACCCTGGACTACTCTTCTATTCACATTAAGCAGCATAGCCAACCAAGATTTCCTCAAGAGAGTGAACAGTTAGTTGGTATACTTAAAGATATGTCAGTTGAGGATTTGAAGAAATTAATGGGAGTTAGTGACAAAATCGCAACGTTAAATGTCGAACGTTTTCGTGATTTTCAATACCCATTTACACAAAACAATGCAAAACAAGCAGTTTTTGCTTTTCGTGGCGATGTGTATACAGGCTTAAATGCTGATGAATTTGATGCTAATGATCTGGAATTTGCACAACAACACCTACGAATCCTTTCTGGTTTATACGGAATACTCAAACCATTGGATTTGATGCAGCCTTACAGATTAGAAATGGGTACAAAGCTAAAAAATGAAGACGGTAAAAATTTATATGAGTTCTGGCATGAAAAAATAACCCACAAGCTAAATGAAGATATGGCAGAAACGGACAGTAAAGCCATCATCAACCTGGCTTCTAATGAATACTTCAAATCTGTCAAAAAGAAACAGCTCAATGGCGACCTCTATAATATCAATTTTAAAGAAGATAAGAATGGGACTTTCAAGATCGTATCATTTTTTGCTAAAAAAGCCAGAGGCATGATGTGTAATTACATCATTAAAAATAAGATCACAGAACCTGAACACCTAAAAGGTTTTGATTATGATCGATATGTCTTCAACCCAGATTTATCTGGCGAAAAGGAATTTATTTTTACAAGATAAGTTCATTTCGGCTTCGCTCAATGAACTTCTCAGCTTTTCGCTCATTGAGCGAAGTCGAAATGAGAGGGCATAAAAAAAACCTCTCCATACAGAGAGGTTCTTCGGAAAGAACACGTTTAAACGTGTATTAATTCTTCTTAACAAATTTTCTTTCTTTGATACGTGCTTTCTTACCAATACGCTCACGCAGGTAAAAAAGTTTTGCACGGCGAACACGCCCAAATTTGTTAACTTTAATATCTACAATTGTAGGTGCCTGAAATGGAAAAATACGCTCAACGCCAACTCCATTGGACATTTTACGTACGGTAAAAGTCTTTCCTATTCCGTCTCCACTGATCTGGATAACATCACCACGGAAAGCCTGAATACGCTCCTTGCTACCTTCAATAATTTTATAACCAACTGTTACGTTGTCTCCTGGCTTGAAATCAGGGTAGTTGGTTTCTCTACTCTCCTGCTCTACAACGTAATTTAATAAATTGCTCATGGCTTTACTTTTATCTTTTTATATCTGCTCTCTAATTTAGCGGCACAAAGATAAATAAATTTTGCTTACTTTGTAATTCTTATAAACATTATTTACAATACAGCTATTTTTTTATCTTAACAACTAGTGAATTCTTCTAATAAATATCTCATTGTGGTCGGTGGACCTACTGCCAGTGGTAAAACTACACTAGGAATACGACTTGCGCAACATTTTAATACAGAAATTTTGTCGGCAGATAGCCGGCAATTTTACAAAGAGATGAATATTGGTACAGCAAAGCCTGATGTAGAAGAACTCAGCCAGGCAAAACACCATTTCATCGATTCGCTAAGTATTGAGGACAATTACACTGTTGGTGATTACGAAAAGGATGCATTGACATTATTAGAACAACTCTATTCAGAACACGATATAGTCATTATGGTAGGTGGTTCGGGCTTTTTTATAAAAGCAGTCTGTGAAGGCTTAGATGAGTTTCCTGATATTCCGACACAAATACGAGATGACCTGAATGAATTGTTTAAAAAAGAAGGTATTCAAGCTCTACAAGCTGAATTGCAACAGGCAGACATCAATTATTATAATCAGGTAGACCTTCAAAATCCTAAACGGCTATTGCGTGCCTTAGAAGTTTATCGCACTACTGGTCAGCCTTTTTCTACATTTCATCATCAGAAAAAAAAGAAAAGAGCTTTCATACCTATATATATTGGTATAGATTGGGACAGAGAAGCATTATATGAACGTATCAATCTCAGGGTAGACCTTATGTTGAAAGCTGGTCTTGAAGAGGAAACTCGTACGCTCCTACCCTACAAAGACTTGAGCGCTTTACAGACTGTCGGCTATCAGGAGTGGTTGGATTACTTTGATGGACATATTGATAAAGACGAGGCAATTCGGCTTATCAAACGCAATTCCCGCCGTTATGCTAAACGTCAGTTGACTTGGTTCAGAAAAGTGGAAGGAATGAAGTACTTTGGTATAAATAGTTTTAAAGATATACTGACACATTTGCAGGCACAATGCACATAAACCACTCAAATAGTCATCAAATCTCTATCCTACAAAACACCCAGTATTTCATTGAAATTGACACTGAATAACTATGTTTCCTCAGTCGCCAAATCAGTAGCCCATTTAGCTCTGGAATCAGGAATTTGCCATACTGAACCACTGTTCTCAATACTGGTAAACATCGGCGTCCAATCACCAGGCCCAGCTGCAAGATCGAGAATTTCATGACGACGTAATTGTAAAATAATATCCAATGGATCAATCGTTACCGGACAAGCTTCTACACAGGCATTACAAGTCGTGCAGGCATGAATTTCTTCATTAGTAATATAATCGAATAACGATTTACCATCATCATAATTCTCTTTGGTCAACTTGGTCGCTCCTTCTTTCTTATCGGCTGCAATACATTCTAAATTATTTGCATCCAGATTTTTACCAATTTCCTCTGCTCTATCCCTGACATCCATCATGATCTTACGAGGTGATAATTTTTTCCCTGTTACATTCGCCGGACATACAGACGAACAGCGTCCACATTCCGTACAGGTATAAGCATCCAGCATATTTTTCCAGGTCAGGTCAAAAACATCACTGACACCAAATTTTGGCATATCATTCATATCTCCGGCAGGTGCCATTTCGCTTTCCGGGATCAAGCCCATCATACTTTTCACCTCATTCATAATGGCTGGCATATTCTCCATTTCACCACGAGAATTCAATTTTGAATAAAAAACATTCGGGAAAGCCAATAAAATATGCAAATGCTTAGAGAACGGCAGATAATTCAAGAAGGTAAAGACAACTATAATATGCAGCCACCAGCCAGCACGTTCAATAAAATGTAAAGTTCCGACTTCCATCCCTCCAAACATAGCAGGACCGAAATATTGACTTACTGCAAAACCAAATGAACCTGTAGTTCCTTCAGCTACACCAGTTGCATGTGTTTGTCCCATATTAAATAAAGCTTCATCGGCTCCATTCATACTGAAGATACCGATCAACAGCAAAATTTCTGCATAAAGGATCAGATTACCATCCAACTTCGGCCAACCAGTCATTTCATCCATATGAAAACGGGGTACTTTTAATAAGTTTCTACGAATCAGAAACACCAGTGTTCCTATAAAGGCACCTACAGACAATATCTCAATAAAACTAATTAGTCCAGTGTACATACCGCCTAAGTAAGGACGAAAAAAACGATGCTTACCAAAAATGCCGTCTACAAAAATTTCTATGAGCTCTATCTGTGTAAACAGAAAAGCAACATATATAAACAAGTGCATCACAGCAGGAATAATACGCTTGAACATTTTTTTCTGTCCAAAAGCAATTAATAGCATGTTTTTTGTACGTTCTCCTGTATTCCCTTTTATTTCAACATCCTTGCCTAATAAAATATTCCTACGTAATTGTGAATATTTGCGAAAAGCAATACCAAACGTGATTATTGTAAGTGCAATAAAAATGATCTGCGCCATAATGAATTATGTTAATTTTGTCGTTCAGCCGAATACTCTGATCTTTTAATTCAACTTTTTACGATGAAAAACGTATAATTGTTTGTAACCTGTATTCAACACGACTGAGCGATTTTTCGCAAAATAATTACTCTAGAATTAAAGACCTCAAAAATTTCTGTTTTTTTTCGCAATTAAAATTGATTTTAAACTATTCAGCTATGCAATTTCATCGTTTACTCATTCTTTTTGTATTTGTTTTTTCTTTAAATCCTCAATTATCCCATGCTCAAGTTGACTCCAAAGTAAATATCGACTTATTCAAAATGCTTCAAAAGCTTGATGATGCCGGACAAAATAATACGTCACTTTCTATACTCATAAAAGGTGATCTAAATCAGATACAGGACGCCGTCAGAAATGCAGGAGGAGTATACAAACATGATGTAAATAATATTGCTTCGGTCAAGGTTTCCGCAGCCGCAATAAGCGACATGATGAACAATCCGGCTATTGAACGTATCGAATTTTACGATAAAAAAATGGTCTACCTTGCCGATTTCCTAAGAGAAAACAACAACCTGGATTCTTTACATCAGGGACTTGGCAATCTACCGAGTGCATTGCAGGGAGAAGGTGTTATCGTAGGGGTAGTGGATAGTGGAATTGAATGGGAACACCCTGACTTTCAGAATACAGATGGAAGTACCCGTATCAAATATATTTGGGATCAGAGCATCTCGGGGCTATCCAATGTTTCCTATGGTTATGGATATGAATGGGATGAAAACGACATCAATGCTGGCAATATCACCCACGATCCTTATACTCCTGGTTATGGACATGGTACAGGCTCTACAGCCGCCGCCGCCGCTAATGACAATTCAGTTCCAGGCAAATACATCGGAGGTGCGCCCAAATCTGACATTATCCATGTAGAGATTGACTATAATTCTTTCTATATAGGCTTTGTAGATGCTTTGGCTTATATGTTTGATAAAGCAGAGCAGACAGGACAGCCCTGCGTCATCAACTCAAGTGTAGGTACATACAGAGGTTCGCATGATACTCGTGATCTGATTAGTCAAATGGTAGAAGCTTTACTGGATGAACAGCCAGGAAGAGTGCTCGTTCAGGCAGCCGGAAATGGTGCATCAGTTTTACAGCATCTCGGTTATGAAGTTACTGCCGATACTGTTTTTACCTGGTTCAAAAAGAATCAGAATCATACGCATACTTATTTTGATTTATTCGCCGACCAAGATGATTTTACAGGTGTCAATTTTGCTTTAAGAGCCAGAGACAGAAACAATTTTACCTTGCAGGGAAGTAGCCGTTTTTATAATATAAATACCGATTTTCCGGCTATTCCATTTAACGGATTAGATGTATTATACGATACGCTTTATCATGATACTGGCGAGCTCCTGGCTTATGTCGAGATCACAGCAGCAATGAATCAGGGAGTCTATGATTTATTCTTAGAGGTATTCCCTACTGACGACCAGGATTACTGGGAATTTACAACAACAGGTAGCGGCTATTTTGATATATGGAGTAATGGTGGTTTGATGGGAACTTCCTCTATAGTCCCCCCGAATCAGGCGCCAACGGCTGCGGAGTTTCCCGGCATAGTAGATCACGTTTTTGCCGATACGCTCAAATCTATTGTCAGCTCATGGAATTGTTCTCCCAAAGTCATTTCTGTAGGCAGCTATTCCAATATGACTTCATGGGAAGCTTATAATGGCAATACTTATTATAATGAAGTGGTTCGTGGTTTTAAAATACCTGGCTCTAGTGTAGGGCCTACTCGTACAGGGCTTATCAAACCCGATATTGTGGCTTCGGGTAACTATACTTTTGGCGCTCATGTATTGGAAAGACTTGATGAATTAGCGACTTCTACTGATCCGGGAGATTTTAACCGCCTGGCACCGGAAGGCTGGCATGCACGTTGGTCGGGTACTTCTATCTCGGCTCCTATTGTAACTGGGGCTGTAGCCTGTTATCTCGAATTATTTCCAGAAGCAACTTATGAGGAAGTAAAAAATGCTATGCTCAATTCCGCTAAGGTAGATTCAATGGTAACTATGCAATATGGACCAACACCCAATTATGGCTGGGGCTATGGCAAACTCGATGGATATAATTTTGTAAGTTCAGCGATCGTTTATGGTTGTACTGACCCCGATGCTCCCAATTATAACCCATTAGCAAATATTGATGATGATTCCTGCTTACCTGTAGGAACAGAGGATATTCCAGGTGCTGATTTTAAATTATCCAACAGCCCAAATCCTGCCGACCAAAACACTCAAATTCATTATAATCTGGGCAATATAAAAGCTAAGCTCATTGAAATCAATCTGATAGATGTCGCTGGCAGACAAGTACAAAACTGGCAATTTGATAAAACTATTCACACTTTTGATATTTCTACTGAAGAATTGGATAGTGGTGTGTATTTTTATAGCCTGAAAGCGGATGGGGCGACATTGAAAACGAATAAAATAGTTGTTCACCACTAAGAACACAAATATCACTATGAAATTACTTACAGCAGAGCAAATTCTACAGAAAACCAAGCGTTTGGCTATCGAAATATTGGAACACAATTATGGTGAAAAAGAAATTATATTGGCGGGTATTAATAATACAGGTACATTATTAGCCCAACGGCTAAAAAACCTGCTGGAAAGTCTATGCAAAAGCAAGATCACACTGACGACGATCCATCTCAGTCCGGCTAATCCGCTAAAGACAGAGATCACTATAGACCTGCCCGTTAAAAAATTAAAAAACAAGGTCGTACTGATCGTGGATGATGTAGCCAATACCGGGCGCACTTTGTATTATGCCATGAAACCTATTTTGGAAGTATTGCCTAAGAAAGTGGAAGTCGTTGTATTGGTAGACAGAAAACATAAGTCATTTCCCGTTAAGACGGATTATGTGGGTATGACACTGGCTACTACGCTTCAGGAACATATTGAGGTGAAGATAGGTGGTAAGCAGGAAGCTGTTTATTTGACTTAGATTTTATTATTTTCATTAAAAAATTATAAATTGCGAGCTTACTTTCAATTAGATATTTTATGTTGAACACTGAATTTTATGATAAACTGGATAAAGAGCTTGATGAACTTATCAAAGAAAACAATTCTAATCCTGCACTAACACGAAAGAGTAAAGAGCAAAATAAATCCTATGCTTTTTTAATGTGGTTTCTAAAATTCTATGGACAAACACAGACCTACTCCAGATATATAACTGATGGTAAAGGAGATAATTCCTGTGATATTATATTGAATATAGATGATGTAGAAAAGGGAAAAATATTCTACATCATCCAGTCAAAATGGAATAACAAGCGTAATTCTTCAAAAGAAATTGGTTCTACAGAATTCAAATCAGCTTTAGATGATTTTAAACTAGTTTTACTTGGAGAAAAAGGAGAAACAGAAAACAAGAATTTCAATAAAAAATATAAAGAACTAGTAAAGCACGCCGAACAAAACGGTACAATAAAGTTCGTCTATTTTGCACTTTGCAACGCTAACTCTGAAGTAAAAGACAATATCTCTTCTTTTGAAAAAAACTATTCCACTTCAGTAGAAATACTGGACATCAATCGAATAAAAAGAGATTATATTGATTTTCACTACAAACAGATTATTCCTGGCAATCCTCTGGAACAAGAGTATTCACCAGATGAAGAAATTCGACTAAAGATCGATCAGCTAGACATTAACAAGAACTACCTCCAAATCAATAGTCCTTTTAATGCTTATATTTTTCTGTTACGTCCCAAAACTATATTCGAGCTATTTAATAAATATAAATTCAGACTCTTTTTTAAAAATGTACGTAATCCTCTTATTCATTCTAAAGTCAATGAAAATATAGAAGAAACGCTAAAAAATGAAATTCCCTATTTCTGGTATTTCAACAATGGAATTACAGCGCTAACTAGTGGCGTGGACAGACAGATTAATCCAACTGCAAAATCTATAAAAGTATCTGGTTTACAAATCATTAATGGCGCACAAACAGTTTATTCAGTTTACAAAAGTTACCGGGATGCTTCTCCAAGAAACAGACGTATTATGGACAGAGAAGTCCTGCTGACCATGCGTTTGTTAACTGTGAATAGTAAAGAACTTGGACTCAAAATTACCCGATATACTAATTCTCAGAACCCAATGGAAGAAAGGGACTTCTGGGCAAATGATGATGTTCAGGTAAGGCTACAACAACAGTCTTTTAATACTAAATACTGGTATGAAAAAAGACGGGGGGAGTTTAGGGAAGTGCCAGAAGGTATAAATGCTGTTTCTAATGAAGATTTTATAGCTGCCATGATCCCTTTCTCATTGACATTTATT
>JAHDFX010000323.1 GCA_020627965.1 Saprospiraceae bacterium
ATATACTGGATGTATGAGCTTTATGTAGATTTACATTTGACTGATAAAAGCAAAACCAATACGGAGTATTGTTAGCATTACATGTATTAAATTAAAATCAATGGAATTCATTAGTGTATTAAAATATGGAGCAATAGGCATAGCCTTAGCTCTAGCCATTCTATCTTACAGGCTACTTTCACAAGAGCAGCAAAGAGAAAAGGTAAGGGCGCCGATGCTAAAATCGATTAGGTTTTATCTCATTTTTAGTATGATATTGTCTATTCTGTTTGGTGCTGTAGAATTTCTAAACAGTACACTGAATGGAGAAAGCAGACCCACGGGAGAAGAAAAATACAAAACTGCTCTGGAAGATATATGGAGTATGAAGTACAGTCAATATAAAGAAGACAGTACGATTGCTCAAAAAATTCAGCGTATTAAAACCAATATCAACGCTAATCCTGTTTCAAGAACGACTACGGTTACTACGGATACAGCTAATGTTTGCTTAAGTATAAAAAATGAACTGAATGCCTGTGAAAAAAGCTTGAAGGAAAACAATCTTGGATTTTATTCAAATATTACCAAACTGAAAAGAGCGGTGAGCAAGGATACAGATAATTTTATCAATCTGGAATGGAACCAGTCCGAAAAAGCTGAAGTATATAAGATACTGGAAGAGATATTTATTTCACTCGATGAGTTTTCCAGTCCTAATAACTCCGATGAGCAGATCATCGATAAATGGAAGGCATTGAAAAAAGACTGGACAGACAGAACGCCGAAGTATATTACTCACAATGACGTTTCTGAGATCGTTCGGATCTATTTAGATAAGTTTTACCCCAGAGAATAGAATTGCTTACTTTTTTAAAATAAGATTGTTTAATTTCGTGGTGCTGACAACGTTTAAAAACTACAAAAAACAGCAAATGCAACACGATGATTACATAGAGCAATTAATTGCAAAGGAGAAAATTGAATTAGCCATTAAAGAGTTTATGACTGGCACCAAACTAAATGAACAGTCAGATTTGTATAGTAGTCTAATTCTAATTTCAGGTCAATTCTATGGAAATAAGCAAGATAAGATACGGAACCTGCTCTCGGAAGCTAATTATAGAACAACCCTGGCAAGAATAAGACATTCTTTGAATGAGTATCTCAAAGAATACAAGCCACTGGAAGGATATGAGTTTGACAATATTTTAGAAACAGAAACAAAACCTTCTGTGGCTCCTATAGTAAAAAATACAGTGATTGTAATTACTGCAACCACAACTGAAACTAGAGGCATTTTAAAAGTTTTCAAAGAAAAATTAGGGGCAGAAATTAAAATGGGTATGGAGGGGAGACAGGCAGTAAACTATTTGGGACAAATCAATCAGACTCAAATAATTCATACTCAATGTGAAGCAGGATCAGGTGGAGCGGCTGGCGCCCAGGCTGCAGCCACAAATCTAATCAACAGATTGAAGCCGAGTAGCGTAATCATGCCTGGGATAGCTTTTGGTTTACAGAAATCCAAACAATCTATTGGTGATATTTTAGTGCCTACTCACATTAGACAATATGAGAAAACAAGAGTTGGTGAAAATGAAACCTTTGAGCGGGGAGACAGAATCCCCCCATCGTCAAATTTACTCAGTTTGTTGAGGCTTATTAGCTCAAGATGGGAAGAACCCAAAATACATTTTGGACCTATTGTAAGTGGCGAGAAACTCGTGGATAATAAGGAATTTGTAGAGTATCTCCTCAAAAAAGAACCCGAAGCCATTGGAGGGGAAATGGAAGGTGTCGGATTATATTCTGCCGCTTACGGAGCCAATGTAGACTGGATATTATTCAAGGCAATAGTTGACTGGGGCGAAGGAAAAACAGATGATTTCCAGAAAAAATCCTCAGAAAAAGTAGCCGAATTACTATTTGAAGTACTCACAATTTTAGTTAGTGAATAAAATAATGCTCTAACTCACCTTATACTTCCGCTTCATATATCGCATATAAATAACCCCAAGCAAGGTGGGCAATATCCAGGGAACCATCATCCATTGATGATGCAGATGTAGCACATTCATCATAATACGGCTACCACCGAAGGCAAAAAAAGCAGTGTAAGCAGCTATTCCTGATATGATCGTCCCTTGAATATGCATCTTGAGTTTGCCTTCTTTATCCATGGCTTTTGTTCTGGTCATGAAAATATCTCGCCCTGCCGGAACACCTAGTAAGCCAAAGAAAACCATCATGGTACCCATGCCCTGAAATTGAAATTTTATCGCACCTAATAAAAACATACATAGCCCTGATAAGAAAACTATCGAGACAAATATTTTTCTTATAGTAAAATATAAATCAGACCATACCGTTTTTTGTCTCAATATTTCATAAGAATACCAAAGCGGATAAGCAGTTATAATAGCCAAATAGCCCAAATACATGGCACTCATATATCGTCCTCGAATTACATTGGAAACGCTCAATAATGCAGCTGTAATAACGACAACCCACATAGTGATATAATAATACCATCCGACTTTACGGTGAATTGGGCTACCTTTTTTAGTACCTACAGGAATCCAAAATAATATCAGGCTTAAAGTGCCGAAAGGGATGTGTATCCAAAGCAATATTTTATGTATTAACTCTATCATTACAATTGTTTTTGAAAATCATTAATTGGTCAGTTGATAAAGCAAACATATAGGCATCCTGGCATAGAGACAAGAGGAATGTGATGACTGGCAAATGTAGGGATGAAATGCAAGCCCAAAGTGATGATTGGCAAGGCTTAGGGACGAATGACAAACAGTTTTTATGGCTTTTTACTTCTAAAAACGGATACATAACTTCTTGAAACAGGAATAATTCTATCACAATCTGAAAGGGTCAACAACAAACCCTGAGCATTACCCGAAGTAGAAATAATCGCTTCCCGGTTGACGAGGAAGGAGCGATGGCATTTTATAATAGTACTGCCTTTTACTTCAAGTAAAATGCTTTTTAATGTGGCTCTTTCGGTTTGTTCTGTAAGTACCCCTTTGGCGTTTATGTGACCTATTTTTACATAATTTTGGAGGGCTTCTATATACCTTATCTGATGGATTGGGATATTAAAGATCAATTGCTCATTTATGGGTTGTGCGTCAATAATATCAGGTTGCTGATTGATCTCATTGGCGATTAGTTGATATTTTTTTTCTTGCCTTAATAAAGATATTGCGCCAAGCACCACCAAAGGAAAAATACCAATAGCAAAAGTATTTTTTATCATAATGGGGAAAAATTCCCATTTTATATAACCAAAATAAAACCAGCGCATATAGATGAAGTTAGCCAGACTAATGAGGAATATCGTAGCAGAAGTATGTAGTATCCATTTTCCAAAAGTCAGTGCTTGCCTTCCGTTGATCCATTGAAATATTTGTTTGAAAAAAAGGTCATAGACCATGATGGCTAAGAATGTGATTATACCAAAACCTAAGCATACCCAAAACAGACCTGATGAGATATTAGACATGTCAAAAGGTTTGAAAACATATAGGAAAAAAGTGACGAATAGTCCGATCGAAATAGCATTACGCAATTGAACAACTCTGCTTTCTTCTTCCGGGAATGGCTTTTTAAGTATTGCTATGATATTATGGAGAAATCCCATTATAAATTTATCAGATTTTACTTTAGTGTTTTCAGCAAAGCCTGTGCCTTTTCGTAATAAGTACCACTTTTTATCGTCTGTAAAACCGACTTGGCTTTTTCCGTTTGATCTTGCTGAAGATAGACGCCCGACAGGTACCATTTGGCAGTGGAAGTATAGACAGTACCACCGGAAGCTACTTGTTCTAAGCTGCGGATAGCGGCATCTGTTTTACCCAGGTAATATTCGGCATTAGCTTTTGCGATCTGAACATCTGCTTTATCTGGATATTGTTCAAAAACAGGTAGGGCGGTAGCATAATCACCTGCATTATAGGCTTTCTGTGCCGCGATTAATCCTGCTTCGCCACTGCTTCTTTCCAAGGCAGCCAATTGATAAGGCTCATCAAAAGGGAGTATAAGTCCTTTTTGCCAGGGCTGGAATATTAACAAGGCAATTAAAGCTGCTATAGCTAGTCCTATGACTGGTCGAAGCCATCTTAAATTTGATGATTTGCTTTGTTCAACTTTCTTTTCAACAGGTCGTAGAGGGACGACTTTGGTATTGTCCTGCTCTACTTTCATGGTATCTTTAGCAGACTCTTCTATCGTGGTGCCTGTTTTCGGCGAAAAATATTTCTTTCCCAGTTGTTGAAACGTTTGGGCTAATGCTGCATCCTCTTGTTCGTAGGCATAACTAGTTTCGAGTGTCTCGTTGACATCTTTGTATAAAGCCAGCTCTTTGTTGACCAGCAGTTGAGCCTCAAATTCAGCGAGGACATCTCCTGTTAGTTTTCCTTGTATATATTGGTCTATTTGTTGGTAGTCTATATTCATATTTATTAGATTGATGAGGTCTTATGATGCCTTTAATACCTCATATACAGGGGCTTTTTTGATCAATTTATTCAGGTTCCCTTTACAGCGATATATTCTCTGATTGACGCTGTTTTCTGAGGCATAACCAAGTTGTTCCATAATTTGCTTTCGGTTCAGTTTTTTAAACGTCAGTAAGAGTAGTTGCCTGCAATTTTCAGATAATTGCTCAAAACAATGCTTGTACAACTGAAAACGATCTTCATGCATCGTCGTTTCTAGCGCAAAGGCATTACTATCATCACTATATCGTCCGACTTCTTCTTTTATTACCTCCTCCCTGTCTTTTTTTCTCAATTTATCCAGCCATTTATTTTTATAGATAAAATAAAAGTAGCCGCCAAATGGAACGGTGAGCGTAAAACCTCCTTTTCTTACTCGGCGGATAATCGTCATTAAGGCTTCCTGGAAGAGGTCATCTGCATCTTGTTCATTGCCATTATTTTTTTTGGCGGTGTATCAAATGTAAGGCTAAAGAATAGACATCTAGAATTAGTATATT
>JAHDFX010000062.1:0-4138 GCA_020627965.1 Saprospiraceae bacterium
CAGCCCGAATCATCCGTTATCGTAATCTCATAAGTTCCTGTGGTCACATTTTCAATCATTGTGCCTATTCCATTGCCAATATCATTTCCATTCTCCCACTCATAATTATAGTCCGGTGTTCCGTTTATGATATTAAGGTCAATCTGTTCCAGCCCTCCTCCATCACAATCAGAAAATGGCTGTGTTCCCGTTACTGTAATTTCTGTACAGGGCACCACATTAAACTGAAAGTCTCTGGTTGTCGTACTTAACAATTGTCCATTTCTATATTCTTCAACACATACACCAATTACAAATTGCCCCTGAACATCAGGGGTTCCGGTTATCATTCCCGTATTACTATCAATGGCTATCGCAGGATTCCCTCCAACAGGGTTTGCTGCTGAATATGGCGGAGTAACAAAACCGACTTCTGTATATGGTGGAGGACTAGCCACAAAAGGATAAGGATTGGAAAAAGAGCCTCCTATAAAAGGTGCGCAAAAACTATATATAGCCTCGTCTCCTTGTGCATCAGTGACAGAATGATCGAAGTTTAGAGGTTCTCCCAAACAAATTACCAGAGGAGGAAAATCATTGAATAATGGACTGTCATTGCAGGTGTTTAATGCTAATTCTGAGATATAAGTTGTATAGGTTGCTCCTGTTTGCCCCGGATTATAAATATTACTAATGGTATTGTTCCTGCAACATCGTTGATAAGATATATGATAGCCGTTATTATTGTATGGCAATGTTATAATTGACTGATAAACACCTTCTTCTACACAAACTGTACTAGGGAAACTTAGGCAGATATTATCTGGATTTAATTCAATTTCTTCAAGAGAGATTCTTTGTAAATATTCTATTCTGTAGGTATTGGAAGCATCTATACCCGTAAAAATTGTGATCCGGGCTGAATCCTCTAGAATTGCTTGTCCAAAAAAACAATCTCTATAGACTTTCATCGTAACCAAATACTGATCATTCCCAAGACACTCATAAGACAGGTTGCCACCAACAATATGAGTGGCGTGTAATTTTACAGGGATTACAAAGCACAACAATGTAATGAATACAACAAATAAGGGTGTCTTCATGATTTAATTTTAGAACTGGTGTTTTAAAGATGCACTGGTTTTGAGGTTATAAATCTCATTGTTTTTCAAATACAAACATTTTAAAATATCACCGTTATTGTGACGTCTAAAAAATATTTTGTCTCATGTTGGCATAGGAAAAGCCAGTAAATCTCCAATACCCAGCATAAATAGCCACAAACCATAAATAGCATGTTCAATGCAAACCAGTAGTAATGAACGGCTTTTATCATAGGTATAAGCAAAAAATAAGCCGCCTGCGAAAGTCATCAATAAAACTACAGGGTCTTTGAATATTATATGAGCTAAAGAAAAAACAGCCGCATTCAGTAACATAAAGACCTGTTTATTCTTAAACAAATGTTCATAACGATGAAAAAAGAAGGTTCTGTAAGCTAACTCCTGAGCTGTTACAGATAAAAATGAATAAATGAATACAATAGCAAAAAACAGCCGCAAATCTTTAAAAATGACAAAAATCATATCAGGCTTATAAAAATACATAATAACATAAGCTGCTATCATCCCAAAAGCCAATCGTAATAATAAACCTTTCCAAAAACTCCATGTACTAATGCTCCATAAAGTTGAACGATGGACTGGTTTTTCTTTTATTACGATCCAAAGACTAAAAATAAAAGCTCCAATACACAGCCCCACCTTTATCGGAGTAGGATAATTAAGTAATAAGCTGGCTGGCAATAGAATAAACAACAATATCAGCTCTATGTAACGATTGACCTGTCCTGTTTTTTTGGCTTGAATTGCTCCTGTTGTCATATATTTTACCTATTAAATGAATTTTCGGCACAAAAATAGCCTTATTATGAGTAAACCTACTAAAAGGGTAGAAATTTACGTGTTTAAATTTGACGTTTTTTTATCACAAAATGGTATCTCAACTAAAAAATATACAATTTAACAATAAGTTTAAATTGTACAGCGTTTAAAGCACCACAAACAAACTACCTATTGGTATTGTTTCAATTAATAAAAATAGTTGTGAAATGAAAGCATCCACCATCCTACTAACTGCTACGCTCTTTCTAACAACTTTGACTACTAGCTTTGCTCAAACATTATTTGAGGATATGGCTATAAAATCAAAACCTCGTGTAGAAAAAGCAGAAATTACATGGTCAGTATCCATGAAACACGATTTTGGCGATATTGCCCAGGATATTCCGGTAATACACAAATTCGAGTTCACCAATGATTCTGACAAGCCTATGGTTTTAGATAATGTCAGAACTACCTGCGGCTGTGCTGCTCCTACCTGGACACACGACCCTATTCTTCCTGGCGAAACCAGCATTATTGAGATAGAATACAATGCAGCCAAAGAAGGTGGCTTTGTTAAATTTATAAAAGTCTTTATCAACGGTGTTAAAAAACCTGAGATACTGACCATTACAGGTGATGTAATTCCTAGCCCCGTTTCTGAAGCTGACAGAATGATCGACGGACAATGAAGAGAATAGGTTTGCTCTCAGATACGCATGGCTATCTGGATGAAAAAGTATTTAAGTATTTCGAGGAATGTGATGAGGTATGGCATGCTGGTGATATTGGTACAACCAGTCTCGCTGATCAACTAGAGGACTTCAAGCCTTTTAGAGCTGTTTATGGCAATATTGATGGCGCTGAACTTCGCCAGCGTTATCCACTAGACCTGCGGTTTCATTGTGAAAATGTAGAAGTGTGGATGACTCATATAGGCGGTTATCCTGGTCGATACAGCAAACGTGTCAGGGAATCTATCCGCAGCAATCCGCCCAAATTATTCATTACTGGTCATTCTCATATCTTAAAGGTCATGCCAGATAAAAAGCTGGACTTACTACATATGAATCCTGGCGCATGTGGCGTACACGGTTTTCATAAAGTAAAAACTCTTTTGCGTTTCTCTATTGAAAAAGAACGTATTTTTGGACTTGAAGCTATTGAATTAGGAGCACGGGGCGCTATCCATTAATTAGCTAAAGAATGAATATTATCGTAAGTACTTGGACAAAAGTATATTTAAATTAAACCATACGTCACCAATCACTCAAACTCACTCGGTTAATCCCCAGATTGTATGGGCGGTTAATACATTCTCTGATGATTTCATAATGTTGACTATTTTCTACGAAATCAACATTTTCTACATCCAATATTAAAATAGGAATTTCGCTTTCGATTTTAAAATATTCCAGGTAGGCTGTTTGAATTTTAGATAAATATTCGGCAGAAATTTCCAGTTCGTATTCTCGTCCACGCTTACGGATATTTTCCATAATCTTGGGGACAGAACGATGCAGATAAACTAATAACTGTGGCTTTGGGAAATTGGCATTCAGGATATTGAAAAAGCGTTGGAAAAGTCGATATTCTTCGCCTGACAGTGTGTTATTAGCAAATAATAATGTCTTTATAAAGAAATAATCGGCAATCGTTTTTTGCTGGAATAAATCCTGCTCCAGCATATTTTTCTGTATCTGCTGATACCGCTCCGACATGAAGAATAATTCCACGGAAAATGCATGTCGTTCAGGGTCTTTATAAAACAGCGGCAGAAAGGGATTGTCAGAAAACTCTTCTAACACCAAACGACTATTAAAGTCATCTGCCAGCATGCGGCACAGCGTGGTTTTACCTGCTCCTATATTCCCCTCAACGGCGATGAAATCATAATTCAGTGTAGGTGTTTCCATGTTGGATCAGTGTACTTCTCTGACGTTTTTTTGGTCAGCGCACAATTTACAAAGTTCCTCAATGCTTTTAGCTAAAACAGGATGAATAAAATTTGGAGCAATTTCATAAAGTGGAATCAGTACGAAATTTCTTTCCTGCAAATAAGGATGTGGTAAGGTTAAGAAGTCCGTCTTGATGATTTCGTTTTCATAAAACAGAATATCTATGTCGATTGTGCGCTGCCCCCAGCTTTCCTTACGTTTGCGCCCTAATATATTTTCTATTTCATGAATTTCTTTAAGCAATTCTACAGGAGAAAGCTCAGTTTTCACAATGATCGCCTGATTATAGAAATCTGCCTGGTCAGTTTTTCCCCATGC
>JAHDFX010000062.1:4238-9546 GCA_020627965.1 Saprospiraceae bacterium
CTCACTTTATATGCCATGTCAAAACGTATGATAAAATAAGAATAATCCAGTCGGACTCCATAACCTATCCCTACTGCCAGATCTTTATAAAAATCAGAAGTCAACGTACCCCCAGTACGCACCTCGTCATCTTCCAACAACCAAATATTTCCTACATCAGCAAACAAAGCTCCTTCCACAACACTAAACATATCAAACCTATACTCAAAATTAGCTTCTAATTTGAAATCACCTGCCTGATAAGCTTGATTAGTCGGTTCTTCGTACCTGCCAGGCCCCAAATCCCGAATTCTCCATGCTCGAATACTAGATGGACCACCCACAAAAAACTGTTTTACATAAGGAATTGCCGTAGATTTTCCATAAGCAGTACCTATACCACTAGCAAAACGGATCGCCAATGAACTCTTTCTGGTTATTTGCTTATAATATCTGGTATCCGCTTCTATTCTTGCAAATTGCGAATAAGGAATTTCCCTGGGTTGAAAAGCTTCATCAGGTTTGATAAGATTATCTACCAGCGCTAGCAAATTACCTGCTGTCTCAGCAGTTCCTTTGAAATACCACGAACTTCCATCTTGTTGTGGCTGCCCCGTGTAAGTATAAACATAGGTGATGCCTGGAAAAAACTGACTCGAAAAACTATTTTTCAAATATGTATTGTTATCCAGTATTTGCTGAAATTGCGGACGAATTCTCCCAATATCAAAATAATTAACACTAATTGGGTTTAAACGATGTTTTTTGGTAAATGTCTCATTCCATTCATAACCAAAAGTCAGCGTAAAAAGACTACTCCTAAAATATTCTATCCGATCAAAATAATTATATTTCAGAGATAAGCGGGTAATCGGGTCATTGCGGCGCGAAATTCCTGGCAGATCAAAAGGAACAAGGAATTTAGGCAAATAAATTTCCGTTTCTACCCCTACATCTACCCCTCTAAATCTATTGGAAGTCGTTTGGTCGTCACGAAGCGAAAAGTCCAGTCCAAAATTTCCATTAACTCTAAATACTTCTGCGCCTTTAAAGATATTTCGATTCCGATAACTTGTACTCAAAGCCGTTCCCATGATGCCTTCGTTATCTGTATTCACCTCTACATCATAGCCTAATGACATTTTTTTACTAGGTGTTAAAAGAATAACAACATCTACTTTATTGCCTTGCTTAGGTTTGGATAAGCGTACTGAAATGAATTTATAAATCCCCAATGCATCCAGTTTTCGAGTAGTATCATCATAGTCATTTTGATGATATTGTTTTCCTTTTTTAAGAAAAATAGCGCTCAAGATTGGTTTGGTGCGAAGTCCGATCTTTTCAGCCACAACAAATCTATATTCATCTACCAATGTAGTATCATAAGTTCTGCCTGCAATAATGGCGGGGTAATAATCAGGGTAAATATAAATATCATCTATCGTATAAGGCTGATGTCCGGTGCTGTCTGTGGGAGCCAGGACCTCTATTGTTACATCTGCTTTATAGTCGAGACTGTCATAAGAACGAAACTTAATATAATTTGGATAAAAGAAAGGATAGCCTCTTTCTCTCATTTCCCGCACCAGTCGATTTTTTTCTTCGTCAAAAAGACGGTTATCAATTGGCTTTCCTGGCTTTAACAATGTTTTTTCTTTTACTTCCTCAAAGATTGTTTGTACTTCATCTTGAGCAACATTAATCCCTAGAGAATCAATGGTATAAATACGATTTGGCGTAATCGTATAGGTCACCTCGGTAAGCTTTTGTCGTTTTTTACCCTTAAGGGTATCAATATCAGGCAGATTATCTTTTGGTTTTACGACTGCATTGAAATAACCTTTATTATTTAAATAATACTGCATAGATTCAGCAGTTTCTTCTGCTACTTTTTCATTATAAATAGCAGGCTGCTCCGCCACCCTTCTGTTTAGCCATTTTCTGAATTTAGATTTAGCATCCTTTGTTCTGTTATACAGCCACAAACGCGTTCTAAATACGCCAAGAAACTTAGTATTCGGTTTTTGTTTGGTTATCGTGGACAATTCGTATTTCAGCCTTCTCCGCTTTTCCAGTTCCAATTCCTGGCTAAATTCAATAATATTTTTATCCAGTAAAACTTCATCATCAGCAAGATGACGGGTAGTATTACAAGCGCTTAATAAAAAAAGTAGTAAAACAGCAAAATACAATATATTCAGGTTCAATTTGAATTTGTATTTTGAGTTTGTATTTTTAGCCCATATGTTATCAAAAGCCGTCATTAAGTTCGTTCAGTCCTTACAAAAGAAAAAGTTTCGCCAAAAGTATAACAATTTTCTTGTTGAAGGGGATAAAATGGTATCAGAAATACTTCGTAGCCCCAACTTCAATATTCATTCCATTTATGCGCTCGACAAATGGCTGGAAAAATATGAAGGGTTATTAAAAAAACATCAGTCGATTTGCTATGCTATCAGCGAAAAGGAACTCAAAAGTATTTCTGGACTAAAAACGCCCAATCAGGTACTTTGTATATTGGAAATGCCTCAAGCTGATATTGATGATGCCCTCATTCAAAAAGACCTGTCATTGGTGCTCGACCATATACAAGACCCCGGTAATATGGGAACCATCTTGCGTACTGCCGACTGGTTTGGTATTCAACATGTTTTTTGTTTCGATTGTGTAGATGTTTACAATCCTAAAGTCATTCAGGCAAGTATGGGGGCTTTTTTGCGTGTAAAAACGCTTAATATCCAGCCATCAGAACTATTTGAACGGTTTTCGGATGTCCCGGTTTATGGTACTACTCTGAATGGAACGAATATTTATACAACTAAATTATCTAAAAAGGGTTTTATCATTATCGGGAATGAAGGAAGGGGTATCCGGGAGGAAACGGCTCAGTATATTCAGCACAATATAGCTATTCCGGCTTATGGCAATGCAGAGTCCTTGAATGTTGCTGTAGCAACAGGGGTGATTTGTGCTGCCTTTCGGCAAAATGATGGATGATTGCACCTCTGGAGCAGCAAATTGCAGCTTTACCCCACTAATTTGCACCCCTGAAGCAGCAAATTGCTACCTAAGAGCTCCGACAGCGGAGCCTCAGACCTCCAAATTGGTGCTAATGAGCTGCAAATTACTGCCTGTAAGCTGCCAGTCCGCAGGTATGAAGCACCAAATTGCTGCCCGGCAGCTTCAACGCTGAAGGTATAAAGCAGCAAATTGCTGCCCCATAGCTTCAACGCCGGAGCTTCGACCTCAAAAGATAAAGCTTATAGCTTTCAGATCAGTCCCGGAAGCATAAAGTTATTACCTAAAAAACATTGGAATCAGTGCTCAAGGCTATAAAAACGGATGTTTAAGCTCTATGCCGGAAGCCTTTTGAGCTAAGTTTGAAAGTCTTTGCTGCAAAATTTTAGCTTTGATAGACTTTTGAGTATTAATTTATATTTTTGTGTATAAAACTATATTGATGAAGATACAAAAGCTGACATTAGAGGGCTTTAGAGGCTTTAAGGAAAAAGTCGAATTTGAATTACATCCTAATGTAAATGTGTTTGTGGGCGTGAATGGGTCGGGGAAGACTAGTGTTTTAGATGCGGCGGGTCTATTATTAGAAGATATTGTTAAAACTAAAGAAGATATAGTATTCCAAGAGGACGATTTATCTATTGGTTCACGAAGCGGTAGTATTGGAATGACTATTCTAACTAAAAACCAAAAAGAGGCAAGTTTTCATATTACTATTGATTTAGACAGAGAAGAAAACTCTGATTTCGCTGCTGAATTTAACTACAGCTATGGAAATAAAAATATAAATGTTTTTAATGCAATTGCATACTATAAAACGAATCGTTTCTTGCAAAAAGAAACAAACTTAAATGACTTACATACAGACCTTTTCGTTACAAATTTCAATTCTTTTTCGACATGGTATATTGACGAAGAAAATGATGAAAATAGGAAAAAACTAAGAAATAACCCAAACTACCAAAACCCTCGCCTAACAGTAGTTAGAGACGCATTAAATAGTTTTTTTGACCAAATTAAAAGTGACAATTATTCCAATTTGTATGTTGAAATGATACGTAATGAAGATAATCCCAATTCAAACAGTACGATTTTGACACATACCTACTCTACTATTTTATTGATCGAAAAAAATAACACTCCATTTAAACTCAATAATCTATCAGATGGTGAAAAAATGGTAATACTTTTAATTAGTGATATTGCTCGACGTCTCACTATAGCCTATAGTGATGAAGTTTCACCTGAAGGCATATTAAAACAACCAGGCATAGTGCTTATTGATGAAATTGACCTTCACCTTCACCCTTCATGGCAAAGAGATATAATTCCTGCTCTAACGCATGTATTTCCGAAAGTTCAATTTTTATTCACTACGCATTCCCAGCAAGTTTTATCCAATGTTAGAAAAGATTCTGTACATATCATTGAAAATTTCAAAAAGGTGCCTCTGACACCTTCCATATATGGAGCAGATAGTAATTCTATTTTATGGGATATATTTGGCGTAAAAAAACGTCCTGATCATTCCGAAAAAATATTTAGCCGCTTCTATAGGTCTATAGAAAACAGCAGCAAAGAGGAATCATTAAAAATGCTTCAGGAAATTGAAAACCTTTATGGAAAGGAAAGATTAGATGTAAAAGAGGCCAGATTAGCTTTTCAGTTTGAATATGATGAACACTACGAAGTATGAGACATATCCCCAAAGGAAAAGAACCAAACTGCCTGACAGAACATAAAAAAACTACTAATGCAGCTTTCGGTAATATTCCATCAGACTGTAAAGATCAGATTCGAAGTTTGCTCATGAAAAAACAAGGTTTCATATGTGCTTATTGTATGCAGCCAATTTCTGATAAGTGGAATGATCGTTTGGCAAAGTATAAAGTTGAAATTGAACATATCAAATCTCAGTACCTATACTCCGATTTACAATTAGACTATAATAATATGGTAGCTGTCTGTAACGGAAATGCAGATAGACAGAAAGTGGCTTTAATATGCGATAAAGCAAAATCTAAATATGATAAAACACATACATTATCTTTTTCTCCACTCGATGCAAACATAAACTATTTATTGAAATATACTAGAGAAGGAGAAATTTTTTCTGATAATCCTAAAATTGATTCAGACCTCAATCAAGTATTGCACTTAAACGAAAATAATCTAAAAGAAAAGAGAGGACAAGTATATAGAACAACTAATCAAGAAATTAGAAGAATTAAGTCCAAATATAGAGATCAACCTAAAAGGGTGGTAATTCAAAAGCTCAATGAACTTAAAATCCATTGGGAAAATAAAAATG